>CALRYE020000202.1:0-10587 GCA_943372275.1 Janthinobacterium lividum | reverse complement strand
TTGTCCAGGTAGCATTCCAGCGCCAGCCGGGCGTCGCCGAGGGTGCCGGAGATCCAGATGTCGTCGCCGACCCGGGCCGCGTCGCGCCGCAGCGCGTGGCCCGGCGCCAGCTCGCCGAAGATGGTGATGCAGATGTTGAGCGGGCCCTTGGTGGTGTCGCCGCCGATCAGCTCACAGCCGTGGGCATCGGCCAGCTCGAACAGACCGGCTGAAAACGCCGCCAGCCAGTCGCGGTTCGCTTCCGGCAGCGCCAGCGCCAGCGTGAAGCCGACCGGGCGCGCGCCCATGGCGGCCAGGTCCGACAGATTCACGGCCAGGCTTTTGTGCCCCAGCATGCGGGCATCTGCGCCGGCGAAAAAGTGGCGGCCTTCGACCAGCATGTCCGACGAGATGGCCGTTTGCATGCCGGGTGCGGGAGCGAGCAGGGCGCAGTCGTCGCCGATGCCGAGCACGGCGCGGCCGGCGCGCGCACGCTGGAAGTAATCTTTGATGAGGTCGAATTCGGAGAGCATGGCGTTATTCTAACTGCCTCAGAGCTTGAGGTGCTATGGGTCCCCGCCTTCGCGGGGAAGACGTTAAATTGGTTACCGGATGATTCGCTGAACCGATTTCGATTACATCTCCGCCAGCAGCTTCTGGCGCAGGGCCGGCGTATGGGCCGACAGGCCGAACCCGCGCAGCGTGCCGGCGTCGTCGATGAAGCGCGCGATGATGCGCTCGCCGTCGTCTTCGTCGACCCAGCTGCCGGCCACGCCGGGCGGTGGCGGCGACAGCGCCAGCTTGTAGCTGGGTGTCTTGACGATCACCGCGTCGGCCTTCAATTCAATGCGCGTCGGCGTGCCGGCCAGGGTGGCGGCAATCGCCCGCGCCGCGGTCATCAACGGCGCCACATACGGCAGCACGCTGCTGGCGCCGGCGGTGGTGTATTCGGCGCAGTCGCCCAGCGCGTAGATATCGCTGGCGCTGGTCTGGCCGTACGGGTCGACCACGATTCCGCGCCGCACCTCCAGTTGCGACGCCTGCGCCAGCGCGGTCGATGGCCGCAGCCCCACCGCCGAGATCACCACGTCGGCCGCCAGTACACTGCCGTCGGCCAGTGTCACGGCCAGCGCCGCAGTGCCCTCGCGCGCCACCGATTGCGCCGTGGTGCCCAGGCGCAGCGCCACCGTGCTGCCGTTCCAGGCCTGCGTCAGCGCGTGCGACAGACTGGGCGCGGCCAGCGCCGACAGGGGCCGCGGATTCGGATCGACCAAGGTCACGTGATGCCCGCCCGTGGCCAGGTCGTCGGCGAATTCGCAGCCGATCAGGCCCGCGCCCAGAATGGTCACGCGCGCCGCGCCGCCCACGCGGGCCAGGCGCGCGCGCAGTTCGGCGTAGTCGTCAAGATGGTTGACCGAGATGACCTGGTCGGCCGCGTCGCCCGCCAGAGCCAGGCGGACCGGATCGGCGCCCACCGCCAGTACCAGGCTGCGGTACCCATACGTGCCGGCGTTGGTGAAGATGGTCCTGGCGTGCTGGTCGATCATGTGCACGCGGGTGCGCGCCAGCACCTGCGCGTCCAGCTGCGCCGCCATCTGGTCGGCTGTCTGCCCGGCGATCTGGTGCGCCTCCTTGCCCAGCGCGATGGCGTTCGACAGCATCGGCTTGGCATACGAGCTGGCCGCGTCGCCGGCCACGATCAGCAGCGGCGTGGCCTTGTCGAGTTTGCGCAGCTCGCGCGCCACGCTCCAGGCGGCCATGCCGGCGCCCACGATGACGATGGGAAGGCTGACGGTTGAACGCGCATCGAACGCAGGCGCTTCCATGATTACAGCTCCACCATCTCGAAATCGGACTTGGCCACGCCGCAGTCCGGGCAGGCCCAGTCTTCGGGAATGTCGACCCAGCGCGTGCCGACGGCGATGCCTTCTTCCGGCAGGCCGGCGCTTTCGTCGTAGATGAAGCCGCACACGATGCATTGGTAGGTTTTCATGATGGATCCTTAATCTGATAGTTAATTAATGTCGTTACGTACGCAGGGGGAGCCGGCCTCAGGCCGCGAGCGCGTTCAGTTTGTCCAGCGCCGCCTTGTAGTGGTTGGCATGGCGCTCTTCCACGTTGGCCAGCGCCGCGAAGCGTTTGGCGGCAATTTCCAGCGTGCGCTTGAACTGCGCCGCGTGCACCTTCGATTCCTCGATCTGCTCGTCGTACTCGGCCACGGCGGCGCTGTTGCCTTCCTCCACGGCCAGGTGGCGGAACTTCGGATACATTTCCGTGTACTCGTACGTCTCGCCTTCGATGGCGATTTCCAGCGAGCGCGCCGGGGTCATCTTGTCCTTCGGGTACAGCAAGTCCAGGTGGCCGAAGGCGTGCGCCACTTCCTGCTCGGCGGTCGCTTCGAACGCTTGGGCCACCTCGATGGCGCCGGCGGCGCGGGCCAGCTTGGCAAAGTAGCGGTATTTGATGTGGGCCATCGATTCGCCGGCGAAAGCGGCTTCGAGGTTCTCGATGGTGACGGACTTGATCTGGTTGGCCATGCTGTTCTCCGATGCGGTTGGTATGGATGAATCATAGCGAAAATTAATTGATTATAGAAATTGATAGTTTGGATCAATGCGATAGTTTTTTTGATTGTTGCGATGAAAAATTTGGCGAATGCACCGATTCGAACCGGTATTGGTAAAAATACGTAATGGTTTGTCACGAGGCGTCTGCTAAAATCGTCGGCCTCTCCGCACTACATTGGAAGGCCGCACCAGCATGGATTCGTCATCAGAGAAGAAAGAAGAGCTGCGCCAGCAACTTCGCCAGGCAGCCCTCGAGTACCACGAGTGTCCCCGTCCCGGCAAGATCAGCGTTACGCCCACCAAACAACTGCTCAATCAGCGCGACCTGGCCCTGGCGTATTCGCCCGGCGTGGCCGCGCCCTGCGAGGAAATCGTCAAGGATCCGGCCAACGCCTATAAGTACACGGCGCGCGGCAATCTGGTGGCGGTCATCACCAACGGCACCGCCGTGCTGGGCCTGGGTAACATCGGTCCGCTGGCCTCCAAGCCGGTGATGGAAGGCAAGGGCGTGCTGTTCAAGAAGTTCGCCGGCATCGACGTCTTCGATATCGAGATCAACGAATCCGACCCCGACAAGCTGGTCGACATCATCGCCTCGCTCGAACCCACCTTCGGCGGCGTGAACCTGGAAGACATCAAGGCGCCCGAGTGCTTCTACATCGAGCGCCAGCTGCGCGAGCGCATGAAGATTCCCGTCTTCCACGACGACCAGCACGGCACCGCCATCATCGTCGGCGCGGCCATCCTGAACGGCGCCAAGGTGGTCGGCAAGGACATCAAGGATTGCAAACTGGTGGTCTCCGGCGCCGGCGCGGCCGCGCTGGCCTGCCTGGAACTGATCGTCGACCTGGGCTTCCCGATCGAGAACATTTACGTCACCGACCTGGCCGGCGTGGTCTACACCGGCCGCGTCGAGCTGATGGACCCGGACAAAGCCCGCTTCGCCCAGGACACCCCGTTCCGCACCCTGGCCGAAGTCATGCCGGGCGCCGACATTTTCCTCGGCCTGTCGGCCGGCGGCGTGCTCAAACCCGAGATGGTCAAGCAGATGGCGCCCAATCCGCTGATCCTGGCGCTGGCCAATCCGACCCCGGAAATCCTGCCGGAAGAAGTCAAGGCCGTGCGCGGCGACGCCATCATCGCCACCGGCCGTTCGGACTATCCGAACCAGGTCAACAACGTGCTGTGCTTCCCGTACATCTTCCGCGGCGCCCTCGACTGCGGCGCCACCACCATTACGCGCGAGATGGAAATTGCGGTCGTGCACGCAATCGCCGACCTGGCCCACGCCGAGCAGTCCGACGTGGTGGCCACCACCTACGGCATCAGCAACCTGTCGTTCGGCCCGGAATACCTGATCCCGATGCCGTTCGATCCGCGCCTGCTGATCCACATCGCCCCGGCCGTGGCGCGCGCCGCCGAATTGTCGGGCGTAGCCACCCGTCCGATCGCCGACCTGGAAGCCTACGCCGCCCAGCTGCAGCAGTTCGTCTACCGCAGCGGCACCTTCATGAAGCCGCTGTTCGCCATGGCCAAGTCGGCCCCGCCGGAACTCAAACGCATCGTCTACGCCGAAGGCGAAGAAGAGCGCGTGCTGCGCGCCGTGCAGGTGGTGGTCGATGAAAAGCTGGCCCGTCCGATCCTGGTGGGCCGCCCCAGCGTGCTGGAAAAGCGCATCGTCAAGTTCGGCCTGCGCTTGAAGCAGGGCGAGCATTTCGACGTCATCAACCCCGACCACGACGACCGTTACCGCGAATACTGGCAGGCGTATTACGACATCAGCGCGCGCAAGGGTGTCACGCAGGAATACGCCAAGCTGGAGATGCGCCGCCGCCACAGTCTGATCGGCGCGATGATGATCCACAAGGGCGACGCCGACGGGATGATCTGCGGCACCTTCGGCACCACCAATCTGCACCTGCACTACATCGACCAGGTGCTGGGCAAGCGCGCTGGCGCCAATGTGTATGCGGCGATGAACTTCCTGATCCTGCCGGAACGCCAGATGGCCATCGTCGACACCCACGTCAACGAGAACCCGAGCGCCGAGCAGCTGGCCGAGATCACCATCCTGGCGGCCGAGGAAATGACCCGCTTCGGCCTGGTGCCGCGCGCCGCGCTCCTGTCGCATTCGAACTTCGGTTCGTCCAACAGCGCCTCGGCGCAAAAGATGCGCGCCGCGCTGGCGCTGGTGCAGCAGCTGGCCCCGGAGCTGGAAGTCGATGGCGAGATGCACGGCGACGTGGCGCTGGACAACAAGCTGCGCAAGCAGCTGATGCCCCAGTCCACCCTGCAGGGCGAAGCCAACCTGCTGGTCATGCCCAACATCGACGCGGCCAACATCGCCTACAACCTGCTCAAGACGGCGGCGGGCAACGGCATCGCCATCGGCCCCGTGCTGCTCGGCTGCGCCAAGCCGGTGCACATCCTGACGCCGTCGGCCACCGTGCGCCGCATCGTCAACATGACCGCGCTGTGCGTGGTCGACGCGGTATCCCAGCGGTAAGCCTGATGTGACCTGCACTTCGCCGCGGCCGGCGCGGGGGCATCGCCCTCGCGCCGGCCGCGGACTTTCCCTGCGCGCCGGCCTGCCGGCGCCTGCCCCTTGCCCACCCGCGGCACCGATTCCGCAGCCGCGACATTTCGACGCAATTGACGACATATCAAGACAACAGTAACAAGGCGTAAAGTGATACTGTGTGCACCCTTGAACGAGGCATAATAGCCTCCCGCGTTATTGTTATAAATACAGCATTGCCGAATTGTGACTAAGCGACAACAACGCATCTGTTACAATGCCCCGTTGTAATTAGCCTGTGTGGCAAGCACCCAGCACCAGTGCACGATCATACAGATCACCCAAGAACATGCAAAAAACAAAAAAAGCGCTCATTACAGGGATCACTGGCCAAGACGGCGCTTATCTGGCTCAGTTGCTGCTGGAGAAGGGCTACGAAGTCACGGGAACATATCGCCGCACCAGTTCCGTCAATTTCTGGCGCATCGAAGAACTGGGCATCGCTGCCCATCCCAAGCTCAATCTGGTCGAGTACGACCTGACCGACCTGTCGTCGAGTATCCGCCTGATGCAGAACGCCCAGCCGGACGAGGTGTACAACCTGGCCGCCCAGAGCTTCGTCGGGGTATCGTTCGAGCAACCCGTCGCCACCGCCACCATCACCGGGCTGGGCGCGGTGAACCTGCTCGAAGCGATCCGCATCGTCGACCCCAAGGCGCGCTTCTACCAGGCATCGACGTCGGAAATGTTCGGCAAGGTCCAGGCCATTCCCCAGGTCGAGGACACGCCGTTCTACCCGCGCAGCCCGTACGGCATCGCCAAGCTGTACGCGCACTGGATGACGGTCAATTACCGCGAGTCGTACGGTATCTTCGGCGCCAGCGGCATCCTGTTCAATCACGAGTCGCCCCTGCGCGGACGCGAGTTCGTCACCCGTAAGATCACCGATTCGGTCGCCAAGATCGTGCTCAACAAGCTCGACGTGCTGGAGCTGGGCAACCTGGACGCCAAGCGCGACTGGGGTTACGCCAAGGAATACGTCGAAGGCATGTGGCGCATCCTGCAGGCCGACAAGCCCGACACGTTCATTTTGGCCACCAACCGGACCGAGACCGTGCGCGACTTCGTCACCATGGCGTTCCGCGCGGCCGGCATCGGCATCGAATGGACCGGCAAGGGCGAAGCGGAAACCGGCCATTGCGGCCGCACCGGCAAGCTGCTGGTGCGCATCAGTCCCAAGTTCTACCGTCCCTCCGAAGTCGAGCTGCTCATCGGCGACCCGTCCAAGGCCATGCGCGAACTGGGCTGGGCGCCCACCACGACCCTGGAACACCTGTGCGAGATGATGGTCGAAGCAGATATGCGCCGCAACGAACTGGGTTTTTCATTCTGATATGAACCGCCTCGCTTACGACAACTACTCCCCGCTCTCGCTGCACAGCGAAGGTGTCGGCAAACGCGCCCTGATCACCGGCCTGCGCGGCTTCACGGGCCGCTACCTGGCCCACGAACTGCGCGCCGCCGGCTATCACGTGTTCGGCACGGCCATGGCCGGCGAGGATGGCGGGGCCGACGTGTTCAATGTCGACCTGTGCGACCGCGCCGCCGTGGCGGCCATGATCGAACAGGTGCAGCCCGATGTCGTGGCCCATCTGGCCGGCATTGCTTTCGTGGCTCACTCCGACGTCGACCAGATTTACCGGGTCAACATCCTGGGCACGCGCAACTTGCTCGAAGCGCTGGCGGCCCAGCGTCACCGGCCCGAGGCGGTGCTGCTGGCCTCGTCGGCCAATGTGTACGGCAACGCCTGCGCCGGCGTCATCGACGAAAGCGTGATGCCGGCGCCGTCGAACGACTACGCCGTCAGCAAGCTGGCCATGGAACACATGGCCAAGCTGTGGAGCGACCAGCTGCCCATCATCATCACGCGCCCGTTCAACTACACCGGCGTGGGCCAGCACGAAAACTTCCTGCTGCCGAAAATCGTGTCGCACTTCCGCAAGGGCGCGCGCGCCATCGAGCTGGGCAATCTGCACGTGGAGCGCGATTTTTCCGACGTGCGCATGGTGGCGCGCACCTACCGCCGCCTGCTGGCCGTCAGCCCCGCCGGGCAAGCGTTCAATATCTGCTCGGGCAAGGCCCATTCGCTCAGCGGCGTGATCGACGTCATGTCCAGCATTGCCGGTTACGACATCGACGTGCGCGTCAATCCCGCCTTTGTGCGTCCCCAGGAGGTCAAGACCCTGGTCGGCAGCAACGACAAGCTCACCAGCGTCATCGGCGCGGTGGCGCCCACGCCATTGCCGGAAACGCTGCGCTGGATGTACCAGGCGTGAGCGTCGGGGCGGGAGTATGATGCGCGTCGGCCTCGGCACGACGATGATCGAACCGGGGCTGACGGGTGGGAAGCTGGACGGAATCGGTGTGTATACCGACGCCTTGCTCCAGCATCTGCCGCACGTCGGCTGCGCCGTGCAGGCGTATTCCTATCCCCGTCCCGGGCGCAGCGGGCGCGCCATCCAGATCGGCCAGGCGCTGCCGCAATCGTTCGAGCGCGCCCTGCTGACCGACCTGATCACGCCCGACCGGCTGCGCGTGCACATGCCGGCCGACATCTATCACGCGACCGACTACCGCATCGTGCGCATGAATTGCCCGGTCATCGCGACCCTGCACGACGCCTTGCCCATCAAGTATCCCGAGTGGTGCAGCCCGCGCCTGCGCGGCCTGAAAAACTGGATGCAGAAAAAAGCCGCCCAGACGGCCGACCATGTGATCGCCCTGACCCAGTTCGGCATCGAGGAACTGGTGACCTGCTTCGGCGTGGACGAGCGCCGGATCAGCGTGGTGCCCAACGGCGTGTCGGCCGAGTGGCTAACGCCGTGCGACCCCGACACCGTGGCCGCCACCCTGGCCCAGCATGGCTTGCGGCCGGGCTACTTCATGTTCGTCGGGACCCTGCAGCCGCGCAAGAATGTGGAGCGGCTGCTGAGCGCCTACCTGCGCCTGCCGGCCAGCGTGCGCGCCGAGCGCCAGCTGCTCATCGTCGGCAGTGCCGGCTGGCGCTGCGAAGCGCTGCTGGCGCACATCAAGGCGGCCCAGCAGGATGGCGAAGGGGTGCTGTGGCTGAACTACCTGGCCGGCAACGATGCGCTGCGCCACCTGTATGCCGGCGCGGGCGTGTTCGTGTTTCCGTCGCTGTACGAAGGCTTCGGCATTCCCGTGGTGGAAGCGTTTGCCTCTGGCATTCCCGTGGTCGCCTCGAACACCAGTTCCATGCCGGAAGTCACCCAGGGCGCGGCGGTCGATGTCGATCCCCTCAACGTGGGCGAAATCAGTGCCGCTATGCTGGCACTGGTCCAGGAAGACAACCTGCGGGCGCGCTGCGTGGCCGCGGGCCGGCGCCGGGCGCGCCAGCTGACCTGGCACGACACGGCCATGCAGACGGCCGCCGTGTACCATGCCGTCCTCGCCCATTAACCGCACCGTCTCAGGACCCACCGCAGGCGCCAGCCTGCACTTGCCAACTACTTCGATCCAGCCTATGCGTGTCCTTCATTTTTACAAGACTTACTACCCGGACACCGTCGGTGGCATCGAGCAGGTGATCCGCCAGATGTGCGTGGGCACGGGCCGGCTCGGCGTGACCAACCGGGTGCTGACGCTGACCCGCGAGAAAAGCAATTTCGACTACGAATTCGAAGGCCACCAGGTGCGCCGCGTGCCGCTCGACTTCGAGATCGCCTCGAACGCCGTGTCGTTCGGCGCCTTCCGCGCGCTGGCGCGCATGGCCAAGGAGTGCGACGTGGTGCACTACCACTTTCCGTGGCCGTTCATGGACCTGGCGCATTTCGTCAGCCGCGTCAACAAGCCCAGCCTGGTGACCTACCACTCGGATATCGTGCGCCAGAAGCAGCTGCTGCGCCTGTACCAGCCGCTCAAGCAGCGTTTCCTGAACAGTGTCGACACCATCGTGGCCACGTCGCCCAACTACCTGGCCTCGTCCACCGTGCTCGACCGCTACCGCGACAAGACCCGCATCATCACCTATGGGCTGGATAAAACCATTTATCCCGTGGCCGAGCAGGAGCGCATGGCGCAATGGCGCGCGCGCCTGGGCCCGCGCTTTTTCCTGTTCGTCGGCGTGCTGCGCTATTACAAGGGCTTGCACATCCTGCTCGACGCCGTCGCCAACACCGATTACCCGGTGGTGATCGTCGGCGCCGGCCCCATCGAAATGGAACTGAAGGCGCAGGCTGAACGGCTGGGTCTGAAGCACGTGGTGTTCGCCGGCGCCGTCGACGAGGCCGACAAGGTCGCGCTGCTGACCTTGTGCTATGCCATCGCCTTCCCGTCGCACCTGCGTTCGGAAGCGTTCGGTATTTCGCTGCTGGAAGGGGCGATGTTTGGCAAACCCATGATTTCCTGCGAAATCGGCACCGGCACCAGCTACATTAACATCGATGGCGACACCGGCCTGGTGGTGCCGCCCAGCGACGCCGGCGCGTTCGGCGCGGCCATGCGCACCTTGTGGGACAACCCGATGCTGGCGCGCGACATGGGCAAGCGCGCCGAAGCGCGTTACTGGGAAGTGTTCACCGCCGAGCACATGGCGACCAACTACACCGCCTTGTACCACGAGCTGGCCGCGCGCCACGCGCCGTCGGCGCTCAGCCACGCCAGGGCCTGACCCGGGCGCGCGATTTCACCGGGCGTTCGATTTCACCGGGCGCGCACCGCCCCCGGGCCTGCCCGGCGGCGGCCCGGCCGGCCGCAAAACCGGCCATGCCGGTTCAATACTGCTATCCTGTGAGCACGCCGCGTCGTTGTCCATGACGGGCGCCCCGGAAGGTATGTATGTCCAAGCAATTCCTCACCGCCATGCTGTCCCTGTGGCTAAGCCTGGGTCCGGTACCGGACGCCGTCGCCCACGCCGACGCGCCGCGCCTGACCATCCTCACCGAGCATTCGCCCCCGGGCAGCATGCTCGAAGCGGGCACAGTCACGGGCTCGGCCACCGACAAGGTGCGCGAGATCCTGCGCCGCGCCGACATCGCGTACCAGATCGAACTGGTGCCGTGGAAGCGCGCCTATACGTCGGCGCTGCAGCGCGCCGACACCTGCGTGTACTCGACCAGCCGTACGCCGGAGCGCGAGCGCCTGTTCAAATGGGTGGGGCCGACCGACGAGGGGGAGTGGGTCCTGATGGGGCGCGTTGGCGACACGCCCGTGCTGCGCACGCTGGACGATGCGCGCGCGCTGCGCATCGGCACCTATAACGGCGACGCCCGCGACGACTTTCTGCGCGCACGCGGCTTCCTGGTCGATTCGGCCCCCAACGACATGCTCAATCCCCGCAAGCTGATCGCCGGACGCATCGACCTGTGGGCCGCCGCCATGCGCCGCGGCAGCACCGTGCTGGAGCGAAATGGCTGGGCCGACAAGATCGTGCCGATCCTGGTGTTCAAGAAAATCAAGCTGTACCTGGCGTGCAACCCGGAGGTGCCCAGCGTGCTGGTCGAG
>CALRYE020000201.1:0-10632 GCA_943372275.1 Janthinobacterium lividum | reverse complement strand
GCAGTACCACTTCGGTACCGGGCGCGACGGCGTCGGTGAGCGCGGCCACGTCCCAGTTGGTCAGGCGAATGCAGCCGTGCGACTGGGTCTTGCCGATGGAGGCAGGCACGGGCGTGCCGTGGATGCCGTAGTGATCCTTGGACAGGTCGACCCAAGCCACACCGACCGGGTTGTTGGGGCCGGGCGGAATCTTCGCCTTGGCGTCGCCTTCCTTGGCATCCCAGAACAGCTTGGGGTTGTAATGGAAGGTCGGGTTCTTGGACACGCCGTTGACTTTCCAGGTGCCCACGGGCAGCGGGTCATGCTCGCTGCCAGTCGACGACGGGAACTGGGCCATGGTCTTGCCGGTCGTGTCGAACAGGGTCAGCGTGCGCTCGGTCCGGTCCACGACGATCTTGCCAGCCTTGGGCAGCGGCTCGGTGCCCAGCACGTTGGCCACCATGATGGTCTCGCCGGCCGTCATGCTCTTGCCGGGATTGAGGCGCTTGAGCAGCGTCGGGCTCATGTGGAAACGCTCGCCCAGGGCTTCTTCGATGCTCTCGTAGCCGAGACCGGGCAGCTTGGCCTTGTCGGCCATTTCCGCAGGAATCTTGGTGAACGGGCCGGTCAGATCGGCGTCGACGATGGTGTACTCCACCAGCGGGGCGGCCGTGTCGGCGTTCAGCGCCTGCAGGGTGGCGGCGTCGAGCAGGCCGCTAGGCTGCAGGCCGCGCTGCTTTTGATAACCGGTCAGCGCAAGGCGCATGTTGGAACCCCAGCCGCCGTCGATCTCGCCGGGCGAAAAGCGGGCGCGGTCGAGCAGGATCTGGGCGCGCAGGATCACCGCGGCGGACGGCTTGCCTTTGGCCACGGGAGCAGTGCCCGCATTGTTGATGGCGTCGGCCGTCAGTGCACCGGCCTTGGCCGGGGTTGCGGGCGCGGCGGCGGCGGCCGTTGTCGTGCTGGCGGTATTGGCAAGAGCGGCAGGAGCGGCAGGTACGGCGGGCTTGGCGGGGGCAGCGTGCACGGCGCCGGCGCCGGTCAGGCAAGCAATAAGGCAGAGCGATGAATATTTCAAAATAGTCCCCCGGAGTCGTTGATGTTGTTCGATCCTTGTAGGGTAGTTTCCTGTCGACACGGGGTCTGTGCGCCAGCGTACTAAGCGGCGCCACGCTAGAATGGCCAGCATGCAGACCGATGACAACATCCGCACCGGAGACAATATGCGGATCGACGACAACAACGCCGCCGCCAGCGCAGCGCCAGGTGGGACACGGCCGACCTATCGCGTGCGGGTCGACCCGCGCGGACTGGAATTCGTTACCGATGGCGCGCGCAGCGTGCTGCTGGCGGCCGAATCGAGTGGAGTGCTGCTGCCCAGCTCATGCCGCAACGGCACCTGCCGCACCTGCCTGTGCAGGCTGGCGAGCGGCGTGGTCAGTTATGTGGTGGCGTGGCCGGGTCTGTCGGCCGAGGAAAAACGCGACGGCTGGATCTTGCCGTGCGTGGCGCTGGCAGGCGCGGATTTGGTCATCGAAGCGCCTGCCGCGCGGCAGGCGCCGGGGTAGCCGACTACACCGCTTCCCACTGTTCATCGGCGATGCTGGTGCCCAGACGCGGCGCCGGCTTGGCGCGCGACGGCGCCCGGCGCGGCGCGGGGGCGCGGCTGGCCGCACGCCCTGGCGAGGCGCTCTGCTCGCCGCCCAGCTTGAACACGCTGACCACCTGCGCCAGCGTGGCCGCCTGATCCTGCAGCGACCCGGCCGCAGCGGCCGCTTGTTCCACCAGCGCGGCATTCTGCTGGGTGACCTGGTCCATCTGGCTGATCGCCTCGTTGACCTGTTCGATGCCCATGGTCTGCTCCATGCTGGCCGAGGCGATCTCGGACATGATGTCGGTCACGCGGGTGATCGACTGGACGATGTCGGCCATGGTCACGCCGGCCTCGTCGACCAGCTTGCTGCCGGCATCGACCTTGTCGACCGAGTCGCCGATCAGCGTCTTGATTTCCTTGGCCGCCGCCGCCGAGCGCTGCGCCAGATTGCGCACTTCCGAGGCCACCACGGCGAAGCCGCGGCCCTGTTCGCCGGCGCGGGCCGCTTCCACGGCCGCGTTCAGCGCCAGGATATTGGTCTGGAAGGCGATGCCGTCGATTACGCCGATGATGTCGACGATCTTGCGCGACGAGTTGTTGATCGAGGCCATGGTTTCGACCACCTGCGCCACCACGCTGCCACCCTTGACGGCAACTTCCGACGCGGTCTGGGCCAGCACATTGGCCTGGCGCGCATTGTCGGCGTTGGCTTTGACGGTGCTGGTCAGTTCTTCCATGGAAGACGCTGTTTCCTCCAGCGAGCTGGCTTGCTCTTCGGTGCGCGCCGACAGGTCCAGGTTGCCGGCGGCGATCTGGCTCGACGCCGTGGCGATGGTGTCGGTGCCGGTGCGCACCTGGCTGACGATGTTGGTCAGCGCCTGGCGCATCGATTCCATGGCGAACAGCAAGCTGCTGTTGTCGCCCGAACGGGTATCGATCACGGTGCCCAGCTCGCCGGCGGCGATGGCGCCGGCCACCTGCACCGCGTAGCTTGGCTCGCCGCCCAGCTGGCGCGTCAGGCTGCGGGTGATCCACAGGCCGAGTACGAGCCCCAGCGCGAGGCTGCCCAGGACCAGGCCGATCATTAACGCGCGCGCATTGGTGTAGAGGCTCAGCGATTCCGCCGCAGCGCGTTCGGCTTGCACTTCCTTGAGATTGCTCAGCGCAGTCAGCTGGTCGTCGATGACATTGGCCTTTGCGGTCACGACATCGATGGAGTAGGTCACCGCGGCCGCCTTGCCTTCCGCCGTGTCGTCCTGCGACAGCTGGCGCAGCTTTGCCAGCAGATCATCGTATTCGGCCAAGCTCTTGTCGATCTCCGCCAGCTTGGCGGCGCCTTCGGGCGTAAAGAAGCGCGGTCGCGCCTGCGCCAGCCATTTGCTCAGATCCCGGCGCGCCGTGTCGACCTGGCCCTGGAATTTGACGCGCTCCTCCGGCGTACGGGCCAGCAGCACGTTGCGCACGCCACGGCCCACGTAAATCAGGTTGATGTTCGCTTCCTTGCTGGCGGACAGGGCCAGCAAGTGTTTTTCGTACGTCGTGGCGGCGTCGGCGTTCATCTTGCCCATGTTAAAAATACCTATGCTGGCCACGATACTGCCGAGGATAGCGACGAGAAGGAATCCTGCGATCAGGCGCGTGCGTACCTTCATGTTACTTAACATGGTTTCTCCATTGCGTGCGGTGCCGACAGACGCGCTTACGCGCGGTCGGAAGGTGGTCGGTGAGGGGGCGTACCAGTGCGCTGGCAAACCGTACAGCGCAGCGGGGGATCGGGTGCGCGAGGCTTTACGATATGCGACGCGGCTGCAAATGAAAATAGCGGCACGTTAATTGACGTCGTCAACCCGCATTATTCCTGACATTTGTTGTCTGGCTACAACTTCATGGCGCACGGTGGTGGATCGCGTCAGCTGCCGTCGGCCGCTGCAGACGCGGCCGCTGGTGCCCGCAATGCCTTGCGAATTTCCGCCAGCACGACCTTCCAGGACGCCGAACTGGCGGCGATTTCATCGTAGTGGCTGGCGCCCGGCAGAATGATCACCTCGGCGCGGTCGCCCGCGGCGCGCGCCCGCGCCGCATAGTCGTGCGCCACGCGCGGGGGCGAGACGGTATCGCGCTCGCCCGTGATGAGCACGGTGCGGCTGCCGTTGGGCATCAGGTCGGCGGCGTTGGTGTCGGCAAACACGTCGGCGCGGGTGGCGCTGGGCGTGCCGGTCAGCTGGACGATATCGCGCTCGCAACTGGTCTTGATCAGCGCCTGCTCGGCGCGCAGGTCGGCCAGGCCGCCCAGGCTGATCACTTCGCGCACCGGCAGGGGACTGGCCTGGAACAGGGGACTGGTGGGGGCGATCCTGGCACGCCCGGCCATCCATTGCACCAGCTGTCCGCCGGCGGAGTGGCCCACGGCGACCAGCCGGCTGGTGTCGAGTTGCTGCGCGCCCGCTTCGCTGCCCAGCCGGTCAAGCGCCGCGTTGATGTCGAGATAAGTGCCGGGATAGCCGCCGCCCGGCTCGTCGACCCGGCGGTATTCCACATTCCATACGGCGATGCCGGCCCGGCTCAAGGCCCCCGCCACGCTGCGCATCTGCGTGATGCCGCCGAACTCCACCGTCCAGCAGCCGCCATGCACCAGCACCACGACGGGGAACGGCCCGGCCCCGCTGGGACGGAACAATTCGGCGTACTGGGACGGCGCGCTGCCGTAGGCGTAGCGGGCGGTGGGCGCGGGACCGTTCAGGGCCAGGTAGTCGGCCAGCGTCATGGGCGCGGCCACGGCGGCGCTGGACAGGAACAGGGCGGATAGCAGAGTAGGCAGGTTCATGGGGTCATGGTAGTGGAAACGGCGGGGGAAGGGCAAGACGCGACGCTTGGGTTACGAGCCGAAATCCCGTGCGCGACGGTGCGCACGATTGAATATGGCGCACGGAGCGATTTAGTTCATCCATGCTAGTCTGCGACAAATAGCGATTTGACACGTTTTGTGCCCAAGCCTTTTCTGGCTGCCCTTTTGTGACTAACCCGAATCGCATTTCATTTACCCCAGGAGACCATCATGACCCAATCGAAAACCAGCGACACCCAAAACCAGCAATCGGCCCACGACCACGAGTCGGAGGCAGATGCCGCCGCGCGCCGTGCCGGCGTCGCCGACAAGAGCAGCGAAGATGAGAAGTCGCGCGTCAAGGCCGGCAAGGACGAAGGCGCCGGCGGCGGCGCGAAGCAGAAGCAGCAGCACTAAGGCACTAAGGCACTAAGGCACTAAGGCGCTAAGGCACTAAGCTTGCGGCGCAAGCCGTGCCGGTGCAATCTGCGCCGGCATGGCTGGTCTTACAAGGGCAGTTCCATCTGCGCCGAGGCAGCCGCGCTCTCGCGTGGAGCGGACCTGGGACTGGCCGGGGGCGGGCGCATGTCCTTATGGACTTCGTGCCACTCGAAAGCCTCCGGGCCCAGCGCCATCTCGCGTACAATGCGCGCGGCCTGCTCCGACGGCAAGGCCGGATCCAGCCAAAATCTTGCATCGTGCGCCGACAAGGTAATCGGGCGGCGGTCGTGAATATCGACCATGCCCCCTTCGGCGTCGGCACTGACGATGGCAAATCCCGCTTCGGGCGCCAGCCGGCGCGCGGGCGCATCGGCCACCAGGGCTGCCAGAAACAGGGGCTCGCCCGATTTCAGATGCACGTGCCAGATCTGCTTGTTGCCCTTCTCGCCAGTCCACTCGTACCAGCCGTTGGCCGGCACGATGGCGCGGCCCGATTGCAGCAGGGGCGCCCAGTAGCGGCTGGTCAGTTTTTCCAGGCGCGCATTGATCGTCACGGGCACTTTGCCCACGGCCCAGTCGGCCCGGTAGCCCCAGAAGTAATCGTCGATCACCAATTGGTCGTCGACGATGCGGATCAAGGGACGGCCGGTGCCGGGCGGCGCGTTGTCGCTGGCCTCGGCCTGGCTGTCGAGGCGCTGCTTGCCGCTCCAGCGCAGCGCCTGTATGTATTCAATCAAGGTATGGTTCTGGTCTAGGCGTCCGCACATGGGGCGATCCTTATGTCTGCGACAACTGGAACGATATCCTAACTCACCCGGCCCGGATGCGGGGCTGGCGTTCATCACGCCGGTGGCCACGCCGCACGGCCGATTTAGCCCATTGGGCAAGAAGGAAGATCATGTTTAGCTTGGACGATAACGACGACTACATGGGGCAGCACCGCCGCAGCCCCGACCGCCGCATGCATTCGACGCCGGAGCCGGACGATACCCCGGCCGAGCCGCCGAAGCCGGTGCCGGACGACGTGCCATCGCCGGCCAATGCGCCCGTGGAAGAGCCGACCATGCCGGCGCCGCCGATCAAGGCGGCATCGGACGGGGCATAAGACGGTTCAAAACTGATTAGCGCGGCTAACGCTGCGCAAATCAGCCAGCCGGCGGCGGTGTCGGTTTGTCGGCGTCGGGCGAGACGGGCAGGGGCGGGATGCTCTGGATCTGCTTTTCCGTTTCCAGCTCGCCGGGGGTTTTCTCGCCGCTGCCGATGTCGGCTTCGTTGATCATCGGCGGCGCTTTCGCGGGATCGTTGCTGGGAGTGCTTGCGGTCATGGTTGCTCCTGGTAGGTGGATGAGGTACGTCAGTATGTGTCTGTCCGACTGGTCAATGTGGTCGGATTGACACCCCATCCTAGCAGTGCATCAACGTTTCAGGCGCTCGATAGGTCCAAGCTGGAATGGTCGCGCCGTGGTGGCAAGTCCGCGACCTTCCACGCGGTTTGTTGCTTTATTTCTACAAATGTTGCAATTTGTGCTGGTCATCACACTGCGGCCGGCGCTTCGTTTCTATAATCAACCATCGACTCGCAACTTGTTCTGGGGAGAACATGATGGGCAATTCCTTACACAACAAAATTTATTTGGGCCGCCACTCGGGACTGGGTTCGCGGCGCATGCAAGTGGCGCTGGCCCTGGGGGCGTGCGCCGCGATCGGCCTGGTGTGGCTGGTGCTGCGCGCGCTGCGCTGAGGTTGCCCGCGCGGGCCGACCCGAGTACCATGGGGGCCGAACTCTCACATGGAAAGCGGCAATGAAGAATGAAACACTGACGACGGACGAATACGATGCGCTGGAGCACATCGAACGCGGCGCCACCCACGACCGGGTTAATGCTTGCGTGGGGCGTAATGCCAAGCGTCTGTCCGGCCTGAAAATGATCCAGTACAGCCGCGATGGCAAGGTCGCGCTGACGGACAAGGGGCAACAAGTGTTATTCCTGCGCCGTTGTATCAGTGGCCTGCGCGCGCTGGTGAGCGATCCGGCCGCCGTGGTCACCGCCGATGTGGCTGCATTTCTGGGCAAGAAGTCGCATATCGCGCCGTTGCCCGAAGGTGGATACAGCGTGACCGACCGAGGTTTGAGCTCGCTGGCGGATATCGATGCGCAGTTCGAGATCTACAAGGCGTCGCGCGCCTGATGCCCGGCGCCGCCTGGCGCCTTGCACCTTGCACCTTGTTTTAAGCCTGTGCTGCGGGCCGCAGTCCGCATCGCGCCATTGCGCCATTGCGGCGCTTGCCTGCCACGGCTTGGCTGCGCGGCCCGCGCCAGCGCGCAGCCGCGGCTTGCCGCTTCCGCTTAGTCCTTGCGCCGGGCCGATTCGGCCAAAGTCCTGATCGCCACGTCCGACGGCACCTTCATCGCCGACAAAAACTCCGCCACCTGCTGTACCCCCAGGGTCGGGATGGCGGCGATCGCCTGATTGACCACATCGCGCGTGCGGAAGTCGGTGCGGGGATGGGCGCTGACTTGCCGTCCGCTGCGCTTGCTGTGGATGTCGTGACTCATTCAGGTTGTCCGTTCGCCAAGTTATATGGTGGCGAGGATCATAAAACATATTTACGAAAAAATGTTGATCTGACCACAAATATATTTACTGTTGGATATGTCAGGTCGTGGCGTACGGGGCGGGCGCGTTGGGCGCGACGGCGCGGCCGGGACCGGCCAGCTACGGGCGCAGTGCGGCTCAGGCCACCATGGCCGCATCGGCGTCCGAATCCGGCAGGCAGGCGCGGCGGCGCAGCAGTTGCTCGAAGTCGGCCGCCGGCAGCGGGCGGCTGAAGAAATAGCCCTGCATCTCGTCGCAGCCATGGGCGCGCAGGTAGGCCAGTTGCTCGGCCGTCTCCACGCCTTCGGCAATCACCGCCAGCTTCAGGTTATGCGCCAGCGCGATGATGGAGTCGACGATGGCCGCGTCGTTGGCGTCGCGCGTGATGTCGGAGACGAACGAGCGGTCGATCTTGAGCGTGTCGATCGGAAAGCGCGACAGGTACGACAAGCTGGAGTAGCCGGTGCCGAAATCGTCGATGGACAGCTTGACGCCCAGCGCCTTCATGCTGTGCAGCAGTTCCACCGCCAAGGTCACATCGGACAGGAACAGGCTTTCGGTCAGCTCGATTTCGAGGCACCCCGGCGGCAGCGCCGTGTGGTCCAGCACGGCGCGGATGCTGGCGATCAGGTTGGCGGCGCTGAACTGGCGCGCCGACAGGTTGACCGCCACGCGCAGATGGCCCAGCCCGGCATCCTGCCACGCCTTGTTCTGGGCGCAGGCGGTGCGCATGACCCAGGCGCCGATCGGCACGATCAGGCCGGTGTCCTCGGCCACGGAAATGAAGCGGTTGGGCGCGACCATGCCCAGTTCCGGGTGCTGCCAGCGGATCAGCGCTTCCATGCCGACGATCTGGCCGGTGGCAAGATCGACCTGGGGCTGGTAGTGCAGCACGAATTCATTGCGCTCGAGGGCATTGCGCAGGGCGCTTTCGATGCGCACCCGCTCCAGCGCCTCCTCGTTCATGGCCGGGGTGTAGAACTGGAAATTATTGCGGCCCAGTTTCTTGGCCCGGTACATGGCGATGTCGGCATGCTCGATCAGGCTGTCGGCCGGGGCGCCGTCGGTGGGGTAGATGGCCACGCCGATGCTGCAGGTGACGAAAAATTCCTTGGTGCCCAGCAGCACCGGCTGGGCCACCGCCTCCATCACGCGCTCCACCGTGGCCGGGGTCAGGCGCTGGTCGGCGTGTTCGGTGAGGATCACGACGAACTCGTCGCCCGACAGGCGCGCCACCGTATCGGTCTCGCGCAGGGCCGCGCGCAGGCGCGCCGCCACCGTCATGAGCAGCACGTCGCCGGCCTTGTGGCCCATGCTGTCGTTGACGAACTTGAAGCGGTCCAGGTCGATCAGCATCACCCACACCGGGTGCAGCGTGCGGCACGAATACGCCACCGCCTGGCTGAGCCGGTCCTGCAGCAGCGAGCGGTTGGGCAGGCCGGTGAGCACGTCGTGCTGGGCGATGTGGTGGATGCGCTGCTCGGTCAGCTTGCGCGAGGTGATGTCGGTACCCGTGCCGCGGTAGCCCTTGAACACGCCCTGGTCGTCGAACAGCGGTTCGCCGTTGATGCAGTACCAGCGCGTGTCGCCCTGTTCGTCGGTGCGGCAGAATTCGAAATTGGCGAACGGCTCGCGCGCCATCAGCTGGGCAATGTGGGCGCGCCCCTCGGGGCTTTCGGCCAGGCCGTCCACCCCTTCCCAGCGCTGCTGTCCCAGCAGCGACTCGGCCGAGATGCCGCCTTTTTCGGCGATCCCGCCGGTGATGTTCACGAAGCGCAGATCGGCATCCTGCTCCCAGT
Organism: Janthinobacterium lividum; assembly: GCA_943372275.1. Taxonomy (GTDB): domain Bacteria; phylum Pseudomonadota; class Gammaproteobacteria; order Burkholderiales; family Burkholderiaceae_D; genus Telluria_A; species Telluria_A lividum_A. The sequence goes on along the minus strand of CALRYE020000201.1, from coordinate 1,398 downwards.
ACCAGTCCGACGACATCGACACCAGCTGGCGGAAGCGCTGTTCGGACAGCTGCAGCGCCTGCTCGGCCTGACGCCGCATGATCACGTCGCCCGTCAGGCGCTGGTTGGACAGTTTCAGGTCGGTGGTGCGGGCGTCGACCAGCAGCTGTACGCGGCGCGAGCGCTGCACCAGCGTCTGCACGAACGCCGTCATCAGCAGGGTAAACAGCATGCCGCCGATGAGCACCGACATCGAGCCGATATGGTCGAGCAGGAACGGGCGCGGCGCGGCATGGGCGACGATGTGCCAGTCCTGTCCGGCCACGTTGACGTTGCGCGCATGGCTGGCGCGGTGGTCCAGCGACAGCGTGCGCCACAGCCGGCTGCTCAGCGAGGGCTGCCCGGGCGCTGCCAGCAGCGCGGCCGCATACGGGCTGGTGTAGACCAGCTGGGCCGGGTCGGCGTGGCTGCTGGCGTAGACCACCAGCGCCACGCTCTGGTCGTTGGCCAGGGCGCCGCGGTCGAGGATTTTCTGTACCAGTTCGGCCGCGCGGATGATGGCGGCGGTGTCGCCCACCACGGCGGCGCGCCGCTCGGCCGGCGTGCCCAACGGGGCGCCGCGCCGGTAGACCGGCATGATCACTTCAAAGCCGCCCTGGGGGCGCTGGTCCTGCGCCAGACTGAGCAGCCCGGTGGCGGCCACCCGGCCGGTGTCGGTGGAGCGCTCCAGGGCGTCCATGACGATGCGGTTCTCGCCCACATTCAGGCCGAAGGCGCGCTCGTTGCCGGCGCGCGGTTCGAGGTAATCGACGACGCTGTAGCGGTCGCGCCGCGGGGCCGGATAGGTATTGCCGCTGCGCATTTCAGTGATCACCGTGCCCGGCACCAGCCGGCTCAGTTCCGCTTCCAGCGCGGGCCGCTCGGCATGGCTGATCTGGCGGTGATAGTTGAACGCCTTGATGAACGGGTAGCGCGACAGCAGCGGCGCGGTGAAGTCGTGGAACTGCTCGCGCGTGACCGGGTGCACGGTGGCGAACAGCTGGTTCGTGATGGTCAGCACTTCGACCGCCTCGTCCAGTCCCTGCCCGATGGCGGCGATGCGCACGTTGGCGCGCTGGTTGAACGCCAGGGCGATCTTGTCGTATTCCAGGTGGCTGACGGCGGCGAACAGGGCCACGGTCACCGCGCACCCGGCGCCCAGCGTGAGTGCCGCCGCGACAGCTAACGAGAACGGCAGGCGACGCGGCATTGACGAATTCCTAACGGTAGCGTGGGGCGCGGTGCGCCGGGCGAGGTGCACAACAGTGTGTCACATAAAATGCAGGTTTGCCAAATACATTGTAGTTCGGCAATGAAAAATCCCATTCATGTCGCCTCTTTGGCAATTTTACGACGTTCCAGCCACGCGATCACAAGACG
>CALRYE020000200.1:0-10692 GCA_943372275.1 Janthinobacterium lividum | reverse complement strand
TCCCGCGCATGCGGGAACCCATGCTGAGCCGGCTTCCATAGTGCTGCATGCTCAGCATGGGTCCCCGCTTTCGCGGGGATGACGGAGCAAATGGCAGTGGTTTTGAAATAAATGCGTGTTCTGCGACACCCTCGAAAGCGGGGATCCATGCTGAGCATCTAGCACTGGTGAAGCATGCTCAGTATGGGTCCCCGCTTTCGCTGACATGACGGAGCGGCAGGCTATCTAACAACGCCAATATTCGCAGCTACACAGCCTGTCCTTGACTATTCAGGCCTTAAATCCCCATATTCGACAAAATCCGCCCCAGTTCGCGCAGCGCCGGTTCCATGCGTGGATGCTCGGCGGCGAAGCGGGCGCTCAGTTCCTGGGTGCGTTCGGCCAGGCCGAAGCTGGTGCTGTCGCCCACGTCGTCGGCCGCGCGGCGTTCCAGCAACTCGCGGATATCCACGTCCAGCTGCTGCAACAGGGTTTGCAGCTCTTCGTCCACTTCCTCCGTCTGCGCCAGGTTGGCATGCAGGCTTTTCAGGTGCGCCTTCAGATTCGATGCGTTGTCGTTCAACATGGCGTCCTCTTGTCGGTAGTCGGTGTCAGTGCCGACATTAGTCGGTGAACTGCGTCTCCAGGTACAGCTCTTCCACCCTGGTGCGTGCCCATGGCGTCTTGCGCAGGAATTTAAGGCTGGACTTGATGCTCGGGTCGCTGGTGAAGCAATTGATGTCGATCCGCTTGCCGAGCCCATCCCAGCCGTAGTGCGCGACCAGCCGGGTTAACAGCGATTCTAATGTAATACCGTGTAATTGCTGAACACTCATTGCTGCGGCTCGCTCGTGATGGGAGCACTCAGTATAACGCCGCAGCAGCGCCGGTCCAAGCTGGCGCACGCTGCGGCGTCGAGGGGGCGACGCGTCGGGCACGCGGCGGCCAGCCCTGACGGCCGGGCCCGCTGCTGCTCACGCGTGTTCAACCGTTACTTCACCATCAGGCCGCGCCGCTCCAGCAGCGGCTCGATACGCGGCTCGCGCCCGCGGAAGGTGTTGAACAGGCTCATGGCTTCAGCCGTGCCGCCGCGCGACAGCAAGGTCTTGCGGAAATGGTCGCCGTTCTTGCGCAGCAGGCCGCCGTTTTCCTTGAACCACTCGACCGTGTCGGCGTCGAGCTTTTCGCTCCACAGGTAGGCGTAGTAGCCGGCGCTGTAGCCGCCTTCGAAGGCGTGCTTGAAATACGCCGTGCGGTAGCGCGGCGGCACCAGCGCGAAGTCCACGCCGGCGTCCTTCAACGCCGCTGCCTCGAACGCCACCACGTCGGTCGGCACCTGATCGGGTGTGAGCTGGTGCCAGCGCTGGTCCAGCAGCGCGGCGGCCAGGTATTCCGTGGTCTTGTAGCCCTGGTTGAACTTCTTCGAGGCGATCACCTTGTCGAGCAGTTCACGCGGCAGCGCGGCGCCCGTCTGGTAGTGCCTGGCGTAGTTGGCCAGCACGCTCGGTTCGGTCATCCACATTTCGTTGACCTGCGACGGATACTCGACAAAGTCGCGCGGCACGCTGGTGCCCGAGAAGCGCGGGTATTTCACGTCCGAGAACATGCCGTGCAGCGCATGGCCGAATTCGTGGAACGCCGTGTTGACTTCGTCGGCCGTGAGCAGGGTTGGCGTGCCGGCCGGCGGCTTGGGGATATTGAGGTGGTTGGCAATCACCGGGACGCGGCCCAGCAGCGCCGACTGCGGCACGTAGGCATTCATCCAGGCGCCGCCGGTCTTGTTGCCGCGCGCGTACATGTCTGCCAGGAAGATCGCCAGCTGCTTGCCGTCGCTATCGAACACGTCGAACACCTGCACGTCCGGGTGGTACACGGGCAAATCGCGGCGTTCCTTGAAGGTGATGCCGTACAGCTTGGTGGCCGCGAAGAACACACCGTTCTGGAGCACGTTGTTCAGCTCAAAATACGGTTTCAGCTGGTTCTCGTCGAAGCTGTAGCGCTGCGCCCGTACCTTGTCGGTATAAAACTCCCAGTCCCAGGCCGCGGCCTTGAACTCGCCCTTGCCCGCATCGATGAGCTTCTGGATGTCGGCCGCTTCCACGCGCGCATTGTTGACGGCCGGCTTGGCCAGGTCCGACAGCAGCTTGTTGACGGCGCCGGTGTCCTTGGCGGTCTGGTTTTCCAGCGCATAGGCGGCGTAATTGTTGTAACCCAGCAGCGTGGCGCGCTGGGCGCGCAGGCGCGCCAGTTTCAGCACCAGCTCGCGGTTATCGTAGGCGCCGCCGCGGATGCCGCGCGCCAGCGAGGCTTTCATCAGGCGCTCGCGCACGCCGCGGTTGGTCAGCACGGCCAATGGTGGCTGGCCCGTGGTGTTGACCAGCGCCAGCACGAACTTGCCATCCAGGCCGCGCGCCTTGGCCGCCGCCGCCGCGCCGTTGATGGCCGCGTCGGTCATGCCGGCCAGCGCTTCGCGGTTGTCGACCACCAGCGCCGAATCGTTGGCTTCTTTCAGCACGTTCTGGGTGAAGGCGCTTTGCAGGGTGGCGATCTGGGTGTTGAAGGCGCGCAGTTTCTGCTTGTCGGCCGCGCCCAGGTTGGCGCCGGCGCGCACGAAGTCTTCGTGGTAGCGCTCCAGCAGGTACGCCGATTCGGCGTCCAGCCCCAGTTCGGCGCGCTTGTCGTACAGCTTGCGCACGCGCTGGAACAGCTTGGCGTTAAGGAAGATGGCGTCGCGGTGCGCGGCCAGGCGTGGCGCCATGGCGCGGTCGATGGCGTCGAGCGTATCGTTGGTATTGGCGCGCTGCAAGCTGGAGAAGGTGGTGTCGACCCGGTCGAGCAGCAGGCCGGAGCGTTCCATGGCGACCACGGTGTTGTCGAACGTCGGCACGCTGGTGCTGTCGGCAATGGCCGCGATCTCGCGCAGCTGGACGCGCATGCCGGCTTCAAAAGCGGGCGTGTAGTGCGCATCCTTGATCTTGTCGAACGGCGGGTACTGCAGCGGCAGGGTGCTCGGCTGGGCGAACGGGTTGGAGGCGTTCAGGGCGGCGGCGCCGGGTTTTGCGGCTGGTTTGGCTGCGGAGTTGGCAGCGAATGCGGCCGACGTGGCGGTAGCGATCAACGCCAGGGTAGTGGCGATGACAGCGATGTGTGGACGTTTCATGGCATCTTTCACGGAGCTGGTAAAACCGCCTGCGGATAGCCGGCGGCACGAGCTGATGATGATAGCAAAACGCCCATGGGGGCGGTGAACACTCGCGTATGCATGTGTGCAGGCGTCGTTACGCCTGCTCCAGGGCGCTGGCGCAACGGCAAGCCGCCCGGGGCGCGCGCCTCAATAGTGCGGGGGTTTCTCGTTGAGGAGGTTGTTGCCCGACTGGGCGTTGTCGGTCATGTGGCGCGCCAGCTGCGCCAGCATGGCTTCGAGCTGGTCGATGCGGCGGCTTTGCTGGTACACCGTCTGGTTCAGCGTGTCGACCAGGTCTTCCTGCTGCGCCAGCTTGATTTCGATATCGACAAAACGGTCTTCCTGGCTCATTGCATCATCCCCGGCGGCAAAGGCGACATTATGCCAGCCGGGAACGCCGGGCCGCTTATGCGCCCCAGGGCTGGTACTCGAAGCCGTTGGCGATGATGTCGATCACGTTGCCGCGGTTTTCGTTACTCTCGCTGAACTGGGCCAGCAAGTGCGCGCGCGACACCCCCACCTCCAGCGCGTCGAGCCAGAACTGGTAGCCTTCGCCGTCCGGCGTGCGGTTCATCACGTAGTCGTACAGGCGGGTCAGAAACTGCTCATTGGTCTGGTTGGCGCCGAACTTGGTGACGAACTCTTTGCTGTTGAGGAACTCGTTGGCGATGTGATCGAGCTCGACGCCGTTGTCGCGCGCATCCATCCAGAAGCCCAGTCCTTCCAGGTCCGGCGCGCGGTCGAACGCGGCCGAGTACAGGCGGTAAGCCTGGCCGCCGTTGCCGTCGATATCGATGGCGATGCTCTTGTCGCTGAACTTGATGCGCTCGACGTTGATCAGCGAATCGGTGCCGGTGGCCGCGCTGGCGACCGAAAAGCCGTAGGTGGCCTTGCCCAGCGTGAAGCCGGTCGACGCGCCGGTGTAGACGGCGGTGTCGACGCCTTCGCGGCCGTCGATGGCGTTGTTGCCGACGCTGCCGGTCAGGCTATCCTTGGTGGCCGTGCCGGTGCGGTTGAGCGTGCTCGAGACCGAGAACGGCAGCGCCGTCTTGTAGGTGCTGAAATTGTCGGCCGCGTCGACCGACTGCACCGTGACGTTGTAGTTGCCATTGAGGATGGGCGCGCTGGTGACGCTCCACTCGCCGCCCACGCCGACCTTGGTGCTGGCCAGCAGCGTGACGCCGGTGCTGGCCACGTCGACCAGGTTGATGGTGCTGCCCGCTTCGCCAAAGCCGCTGAACACGGCCTGGTTGCCGTCGATCCGGCCGCTGGTGCCCGCCACCACGGCGCCGGTGGGCGCCGCCGGCGCGCTGACGTCGACGTAGAAAATCAGCGGATCGGTCACCGCCGACACGTTGCCCGCCGTATCGGTGCTGGTGGCGAAGACCGAGAAACTGCCGCTGCTCAGCGCCGTGGACACCGCGCTGTAATTGCCGCCGGCGTCGGCCTGGCCCGTGGCGATCAGGAATTCGCCGCTGTAGACCTTGACGACGGCATTGGCCTCGGTGCGGCCCGAAAACGTCGGCGCATTACCCGACACGAAACCGTTGACGTTGCGCGGCACCTTCAGTTCGGGCGCCACGGGCGCGGTGGTGTCGCCCAGCTCGGCCAGGCTGAATTTACCGTCGCTGAACTGCAGGTATTCGACCGAATCGAGCGTGTCGGTGCCATCGGCGCCGACCACGGCCAGCGAGCCGTCGGCGCGCTGCGTGAAGGCATAGCCACTTTTTGCACCACTGAAAATCGCAGTGTCGATACCTGCTGCACCCTTAAGCATGTCGTTTCCTTGTTCGCCCCGGAGGGTGTCGTTAAATTGAGTACCCAGCAGGCTGTCGCCTCCCGCGGTACCGGTGAGGTAGCGTGCGCCCGTGGTCGAGCCGATGCCCAGTGCGCCGCCCAGGCCGTCGCCGCCGTACAGCCAGTTCAGCGCGGCCACGTCGAACGGACGCATGGCGCTGTACGGGCCGCCCACATCGGCGTACGACATCAGGGTGTACACGGTCGAATCTTGTGAACGGGGCAAGACAATGTCGTCCTCGAACGGATGTTTCAGCCCCAGCGCGTGGCCCAGCTCGTGCAACAGCGTCTCGTAGCCGCCACCGCCGGGCGCGGGATTGTTGTTGCGCCCTATCCACTGCACGTTGTCCAGGTAGACATACGAACTGATCTGGTAATTGGTGATTTCGCCGGTGCGGGTATTGACGTTCCAGTTGGCGCCCCAGCTCGACAGGCCGGTGGTGTTCGGTCCGGTCAGGTCGGCTGCGGCCAGATGCATCTGGGCCGCGCTGCCGGTGGCCGTTTCGACGAACTTGATGCCGGTGAGCGCGGACAGGTAGCTGAAAGCCGTGCGCGCGGCCGTCTGCTGCTCGACATTGAAGGTGCGCACGCTGCCGCTGTTAAATCCCGTCGCGCCGTCGTCGGCCTGCAAGCCGCTGCTGGTGGAAAACGTGTAGGTGATGGCATTGACGCCGGCAGCGGCGAAATTCCAGTCGGGGCCCTTGTCGAGCAGGGCATCGATGTGGTTCAACCCCGACAGCGGGGTGGTTTCAATATCGGTCAGAGTGGTCATTGCTGTTCAGTGCGTCAGTAAAAGGGATCGAACCAAAGACGCACGAACCCGGCAATAAGACGACCCGAACAGCAACCTTTGGACCTGCTGGACTAGCTCATCAGGCAGACCAGTATTTCAAGCTTGTGATTTAATGTCAAATGGCACTCAATCGTGCGCACAGTGTTACTTGATGTAGACGCCGCCGCACACAATTACCTCGTCCTGGGGCTGGCAATACATGGCTTTCGGCTCGATCTTGGCGCTGACCGGGTTGGCGAATTTATATTCTTGCCAGAATGCCTTGCCTTTCTTGGCCATGTCAACCCGTTCCTTGACGAAGGCCTTGCCGTCGATATCCTTCATTTCCATCAGATTCTTGCCGACCATCTTCATGTTGGCGCCGTGGGCGCGCACCACTCCGTCCAACCCGTACACGGTGATGTACAGGTCGCGATCGGTGTACGGACCATCCTTGCGGTTGATGTCGGCGTAGGTCTTGTCGGCGCCGCCGGCCTTGAGGGCGGCGGCGGCCTTCTTGACCATGGCTTCGGCCTGCGGCTTGGTGGCCAGTTGTTCGGCGGCATGCACCGCCACCAGCGGCAGCGCCAGGCTAAGAACGGCAGCGGCGCTGACAGCGCGCAGGCAAGAAGGAAGTGAACGCATGGAAAACCTCGGGAAAGGGAACGCCGGCTGGCGCAGTGAACCCATGCTATACCGGATGTTGCCGTAGCTCAAGACACATTTCCAGATTTATGCTCTGGGTGTTGCTAGCAGCGCCTTCAGGCTGGCCAGACGGTCTTTCGGCGACAGGGTTTCCGCCTCGGTCGGCACGGCGTCGCCCACGTCGAGCGCCATTTCCTTGATGAAGCGCGACACGTCGCAATGGACCTGCTCGCCCGCGCGCTTGCGTTTTTTACACCAGGTGATGCGCAAGGTGCGTTGGGCCCGGGTGATGCCCACGTACATCAGGCGGCGTTCTTCCTGGATGCGCGCGCCGATGGTTTCCACCGACGCGTCCGGGTCGCCCTTGTGCGGCAGGATGCCCTCTTCCACCCCGACCAGGAACACGTGGGGGAATTCCAGCCCCTTGGAGGCGTGCAGGGTCGACATGCGCACCGCGTCCGGTTCCTCGTCCTGGCCTTCCAGCATGCTCATCAGCGCGACCATCTGGGTCAGTTCCAGCAGGTTCTTTTCCTCGCCCGACTTGTCCTTGCCGCCGTTGCCCCGTTCCTTGAGCCAGTTACAGAATTCCAGCACGTTCTGCCACTTGCTCTGGGCGGCGCGGTCTTCGAACACGTCGTACAGATAACTTTCGTAGGCGATTTCTTTCATCATGTCGTCCAGCACGGCGGCGGCGTTCTCGCCGCTGCCCGACGGACCCGGGCGGCTGGCGCGCGCTTCGAGCTGGTTGATGAAGTTGCAAAACCCGCGCAGGGGCAGCAGCTGGCGGTCCGGCAGCAGCGCCTCGATGCCGCCCTTGAAGGCCGCTTCGAACAGCGAACAGTTCCATTGCTTGGAAAACGCCCCCAGCACTTCCAGGGTGGCCATGCCGACCCCGCGCTTGGGCGTGGTCACGGCGCGGATGAAGGCCGGGTCGTCGCCGTCGTTGGCGATCAGGCGCAGGTAGCTGATGATGTCCTTGATCTCGGCCTTGTCGAAAAAGCTCTGGCCGCCCGAAATCGTGTAGGGAATGCGCTCCTTGCGCAGCGACTGCTCGATGACGCGGGCCTGGTGGTTGCCGCGGTACAGGATGGCGTAGTCGGACCACTTGTTCTTGCGCTGGAAGCGGTCGGCCGAAATCATGATGGCGACCTGCTCGGCTTCCTGCTCGTCGGTCTGCATGCCCAGCACCGTGATCGGCTCGCCCAGGCCGTGCTCGGACCAGAGCGACTTGTCGAACAGCTTGGGATTGTTCGAGATGACCGCGTTGGCCGCCTGCAGGATGCGGGTGGTGGAGCGGTAGTTCTGCTCCAGCTTGATTACGCGCAGGTCGGGGAAATCGGTCTGCAACGTGACCAGGTTTTCCACCGAGGCGCCGCGCCAGGCGTAGATGGCCTGGTCGTCGTCGCCCACGGCGGTAAACATGGGTTTCTTGCCGATGCCGGTGACCAGCAGCTTGACCAGCTCGTACTGGCAGGTGTTGGTGTCCTGGTACTCGTCCATGAGCAGGTAGCGCAGGCGGCGCTGCCACTTGTCGCGGATCGGGTCGTTGTTGCGGAACAGTTCCACGGGCAGGCGGATCAGGTCGTCGAAGTCGACCGCCTGGTAGGCCGCCAGGGTGGCCACATAGCTGCGGTACACGCGCGCGGCCTGGGCCTCGTCCTCGTCCTTGGCCTGGTTGATGGCCACGTCCGGATCGACCAGGCCGTTTTTCCACAGCGAGATGGCGGTCTGGATGCGGCGGATCAGCTGCTTGTCGGTGGTGATGGCCAGATCCTGCACCAGCCCGTAGCAGTCGTCGCTGTCCATGATGGAAAAGCGGTCCTTCAGGCCCACGCCGGCCGCTTCCTGGCGCAGGATTTTGACGCCCAGCGAGTGGAAGGTGGACACGGTGAGCTGCTTGGCCTGGCGCGGCTGCTTGAGCAGCTTGGCGATACGCTCCTGCATCTCCAGCGCCGCCTTGTTGGTGAAGGTCAGCGCGGCGATGGTGCGCGGATCGTAGCCGCGGTCTTCGATCAGGTGGGCGATCTTCTGGGTGATCACGCGCGTCTTGCCCGAGCCGGCGCCGGCCAGCACCAGGCAGGGGCCGTCCAGGTAGATCACGGCTTCGCTCTGGGGAACGTTCAGGCCAAACTTGGGGGTGCTGGACATCGGCGGGACACTTTCGGGAACACAGCCGACCATTGTAGCGCACCGGCACCCTCGGGCCGGCGCGCCACCATGCGACGGCTGTTTTAGAAACCGGCCAGCACGATCTTGCCGATGGTGCGCCCGCTTTCGAGCGCGGCGTGGGCGCGCGTCAGATTGGCCGCGTTGATGCCGCCGGAAATCTCCCCCACGGTCGTCTTCAGCACACCCTCGTCGACCAGCCGCGCCACTTCATCGAGCAGGCGGTGCTGCTCGATCATGTCGGGCGTGGTGTAGGTCGAGCGCGTAAACATCAGCTCGAATACCAGGGTAGCGCTCTTGCCGAACATCAGGTCCGACGGCAGCGCGCGCTGGTTGCCCAGGATCGCGCAGATTTTCCCCTGGGGGGCGATGACTTCGGCCATCGCCGGGAAGTGCTGGTCGAGGTCGTTCAGGCACAGGATGTATTCGACCGCCGGGCCGCCCAGCGCGGCAACCTGCCCGGCGATGTCGCCGTGGTGATCCACCACGTGGTCGGCGCCCAGCTCGCGGCACCACGCGGCCGACTCTTCGCGCGAGGCGGTGGCGATCACGTCCATTTTGGCGACTTTACCGGCCAGCTGGATGGCGATCGAGCCGACGCCGCCGGCGCCGCCCACGATCAGGATGCGCTTGTTCTCGTCGGCCCCGTCGGGGTCGATACCCAGCCGGTCGAACAGCGCTTCCCACGCCGTGATGCTGGTCAGCGGCAGCGCCGCGGCCTGCTCCATGCTGAGGCTGGCGGGCTTGATGCCGACAATGCGCTCGTCCACCAGGTGCAGTTCGCTGTTGGCGCCCGGGCGCACGATGCTGCCCGCGTAATACACCTGCTGGCCCGGCTGGAACAGCGTCACTTCGCTGCCCACCGCCACCACCGTGCCGGCCGCGTCATAGCCCAGCACGCGCGGGAGCATCGGGTTGCCCTGGGGCGCCCGGCGCATCTTGGTGTCGACCGGGTTGACCGAAATGGCTTCCACCCGCACCAGCAGGTCGCGCGGACCGGGGGTGGGTTCTGGCAGCTCGATATCCTGCAGGCTTGCGTTGATGACGCCGATGGCTTTCATGTGTGTCCTTGTGCGTTGATTGAATGTCGTCAGTCTACTGGCTGACGATTCGATTGATAATTGGCATAATACCTAAAACACTTTATTGGAATTCAAAACAATGGCGCTCGACCTGGTGGATGTGGCCCTGTTCGTGCGCGTATGCGCCACCCGCAACCTGTCGGCGGCCGGGCGCGCGTTCGATCTGTCGCCGGCCGCCTCCAGCGCGCGCATGGCCCAGCTGGAGCGCCAGCTGGGCGCGCGCCTGCTGCACCGGACCACGCGCCAGATCGCCCTGACCCAGGATGGCGAAGCGTTTCTCGACAAGGCCGTGGCGCTGCTCGACGCCGCCGAACAGGCCAGCGCAGCGGTGGGCAACGCGGCCAATGCGCCCCACGGCCTGCTGCGCGTGGCCGGCTCGGTGTCGTTCGGGCGCCTGCACCTGATGCCCGCGCTGCCCGAGTTTCTGGCGCTGTACCCCGGCATCCGGCTCGACCTGCGCCTGTCGGACCGGCCGATCGACCTGGCCGCCCATGGCATCGACGTGGCCGTGCGCATCGGCACCTTGCGCGATTCGTCGCTGGTGGCGCGCACCCTGGCGCCCAGCCGCCAGCTGCTGGTGGCGTCCCCGGCTTACCTGGCCGCCCATGGCACCCCGCTGCACCCCGGGCAGCTGGCCGCGCACGAGTGCCTGGCGCTGGAGGGCACCACCCCGTGGCGCTTCCGCCAGCCGGGCGCCGACGCCGATGCCGACGCTCAGCCCGATGCCGGTGCCGACGACGAGGCCGCGCTGCTGACCGTGCGCGTGTCCGGGCGCATCCAGAGCGACAACGGCGAAGCGCTGCGCGACGCCGCCATCGCGGGTCTGGGCATCACGCTGCAATCGGCATGGGCCGTGTACCAGCAGCTGCGCAGCGGCGAACTGGTGCAGGTGCTGGCGGATTATCCGCTGGCGGCGTTGTGGGTGGTGTCGGCCCAATACCTGAACCGCAGCTTCCTGCCGCCGAAAACCCAGGCCTTCATCGACTTTTTCGCCGCGCGCTTCGGCCCCGTGCCGTATTGGGAAGCTGACTGACACGCCCTTAGCGCGGCGCCGCGTCAGTCGTCGG
>CALRYE020000199.1:0-10706 GCA_943372275.1 Janthinobacterium lividum | reverse complement strand
TGCGGTCCATGCAAGGCCATCGGCCCGATCCTCGAAGAAGTCGCTAAAGAATACGACGGCAAGATCCTGATCGCCAAGATGGACGTCGACGCCAACCAGGCCGTCCCGGCCAAGTTCGGCATCCGCGGCATCCCGACCCTGATCCTGTTCAAGAACGGCGTCGCTGCTGCGCAAAAAGTCGGCGCCATGGCCAAGGGCCAGCTCACGTCCTTCATCGACAGCAATATCTAAGCGGCATTAGCACACACGCGACGACGGGGCGCCCGCTCCATCGTCACTTGCACGGCCGGGAAGCGGACCAGCCTCGACTACCCTTCCCCTTGATTAACCCACGCAGTTCCCTCCCCTACCTTTACTTCCCGTCACGGGACTCAACTCATGCATTTATCTGAACTGAAGGCCATGCACGTCTCCGCTTTGCTGGAGATGGCGATCGGCCTCGATATCGACAACGCGGCCCGCCTGCGCAAACAGGAGCTGATGTTCGCGATCCTGAAAAAGCGCGCGAAATCCGGCGAACAAATTTTCGGCGACGGCGCCCTGGAAGTGCTGCCTGACGGCTTCGGCTTCCTGCGCTCGCCCGACGCCAGCTACATGGCGTCCACCGACGACATCTATATCTCCCCCTCGCAGATCCGCCGTTTCAATCTGCACACGGGCGATTCGATCGAGGGCGAAGTACGTACCCCCAAAGACGGCGAGCGCTATTTCGCCCTGGTCAAGGTTGACAAGGTCAATGGCGAATCTCCGGAAGCGTCCAAGCACCGCATTCTGTTCGAGAACCTGACCCCGCTGCACCCGAACGAGCCGCTGCGCCTCGAGCGCGAGATGAATGGCCAGGAAAACATCACCGGCCGCATCATCGACCTGATCGCCCCGATCGGCAAGGGCCAGCGCGGCCTGCTGGTGGCCTCGCCCAAGTCGGGTAAATCGGTGATCCTGCAGCACATCGCCCACGCCATCACCGCCAACCATCCGGACTGCACCCTGATCGTGCTGCTGATCGACGAGCGCCCGGAAGAAGTGACGGAAATGCAGCGCTCCGTGCGCGGCGAAGTGGTTGCCTCGACCTTCGACGAGCCGGCCACGCGCCACGTGCAGGTCGCCGAGATGGTGCTGGAAAAAGCCAAGCGCCTGGTCGAAATGAAAAAGGACGTGATCATCCTGCTCGACTCGATCACCCGTCTGGCGCGCGCCTACAACACCGTCATCCCTGCCTCGGGCAAGGTCCTGACCGGTGGTGTCGACGCCAACGCGCTGCAGCGCCCGAAACGCTTCTTCGGCGCGGCCCGTAACATCGAAGAAGGCGGCTCGCTGACCATCATCGCCACGGCCCTGATCGAAACCGGTTCGCGCATGGACGACGTGATTTTCGAGGAATTCAAGGGCACCGGTAACATGGAAGTGCACCTGGAACGCCGTCTGGCCGAAAAGCGCGTGTACCCGGCGATCAACCTGAACAAGTCCGGCACCCGCCGCGAGGAACTGCTGATCAAGGCCGACCAGCTGCAGAAAATCTGGATCCTGCGCAAGCTGCTGTACTCGATGGACGAGATCGAAGCGATGGAGTTCATCCTCGACAAGATGAAGGCCACGAAGAACAACAATGAGTTCTTTGACATGATGCGCCGGGGCGGCTAACAGCCCCACGCGTTATCGAAAAGGGCAGCCTGCGGGCTGCCCTTTTTTACGTGCACTCGACCAGGTACGCCATTGATCAGGTCATCATGGCGCAACAGCGCGGGCGTTTAGCGTCAGCGGCGATTGCCGCGGCCACCAAAACCCCTGTATAATCGCCGGTTGTTGAATTCAACAGTATTTAACCCAGGCAAGTGAGCGGCAATCGGGTCAGGAAGCAGGACCGACCGACGAAGTGCTGTTTGGCTACCTAACTAACCCCCAAGGCGAAACCATGAGAAAAGATATTCACCCAGATTACCGCGATGTTGTGTTCCACGACCTGTCGTGCGACTTCAAGTTCGTGACCCGTTCGACCATCCAGACCCGTGAGAAAATCACCCACGAAGGTCAAGAGTACCCACTGGTCAAGATCGAGGTGTCCGCTGAATCGCACCCGTTCTACACCGGCAAGCACAAGATCGTCGACACGGCCGGCCGTGTTGAGAAATTCCGCCAGAAATTCGGCGCTGTCGGTTCCAAGACCGCAGTGGCAAACGGCTAAGTTTTTTCAGCCGCAGTGCAAAAAAAGCAGCCCACGGCTGCTTTTTTTTCGCCGATACTACGCCCTACCTTCTTTAGCTCTTACCGACCTCCGCAACCTTGATGAAGCCAGTCCGCCTGCCCGCCGCCGCCACCCTCGCCCTGCCGCGCTGGGCCCTGTACGCTCTGGGCCTGCTGTACATCCTGCCGGGCCTGATCGCGCGCGACCTGTGGAAGGACGACGCCGGCAGCTTCGGCATCATGTGGACCATGGCCCACGGCGGCCTGCACGACTATCTGCTGCCCAACATCGCCGGCCTGCCCGTGCCCGACGAGGGGCCGCTGGCGTTCTGGCTGGGCGCCCTGTGCATCAAGTTGTTCGGCTGGCTGGTGGGCGACCCGATGGCCGCGCGCATCTCCACCATCGGCATTTTCGTGCTGGGTACCGTCTCGGTCTGGTACACCGCCTTCCACCTGGGCCGGCGCCCCGAAGCGCAGCCGCTGCGCCTGGCCTTCGGCGGCCAGCCCGAGCCCGACGACTATGGCCGCACCCTGGCCGATACGGCCGTCCTGATCTACCTCGGCTGCCTGGGTCTGCTGCTGTTCAGCCACGAGACGCTGGCGGTGACCCTGCAAGGCTCGCTGCTGGCGTACTTCCTGTACCGCGCGGTGCGCTACGTGGAAGCGCCGTCGCTGCGCAACGCCGTGCTGATCGGCCTGTCGCTGGGCGCGCTGGCGCTCACGCGCGGGCTGCCCACGCCGGCCGTGCTGCTGCTGACGCTGTTCGCCACCACACGCTTTCTGGACATGCCGCCGGCACGCGCGCTGGCCCAGCTGGGCGTGGCGGTGCTGGCCGCGCTGGCGATCGTGGCGCTGTGGATCGTGCCGGCCAGCCTGGTCCAGCCTTACGGCATGACGCCGGTGCCGGGCTGGCTGGCCTGGAACGCCAGCCAGGTGGCGCTGCCCACGCTGCAATCGATCCGCACCTTCCTGCGCGTGGGAATCTGGTTCTTCTGGCCCGCATGGCCGTTCGCCGGCTGGGCCATTTACGCGTGGCGCCGCCAGGACCACCTGCTGCACATCGTGCTGCCGCTGTCGTTCGTCGGCGCGCTGACCATGCTGATCACCTGCGACCCGGCGCCGGAAAACGGCGACCTGCTCAAGCTCCTGCCGCCGCTGGCCATCATGGCCGCCTTCGGCCTGCCGACCATGAAGCGCGGGGCACTGAACGCGATCGACTATTTTTCCGTCATGGTGCTCACCATGGTGGCCGCCGTGATCTGGCTGTTCTGGGCCGCGCGCTTCACCGGCTGGCCGGCGCAGTTCGCCAAGAACGTGCTGAAACTGCTGCCCGGGTACGTACCGGAATTCGGCCCGGTCGCCTTCGTGGTCGCCACCGCCGCCAGCATCGGCTGGATTGCGCTGGTGCGCTGGCGTATCTCGCGCCAGCCCTCGGTGCTGTGGCGCGCGGTGGTGCTCTCGTCGGGCGGACTGATACTGCTGTGGGTGATGCTGATGACGCTGTTCCTGCCCGATCTGAACTACAGCAAGAGCTACGCCGCCGTGGCGCGCCAGGTCGCTTCGCACCTGCCGGCCGGCGTGCACTGCATCGACACCAATGTCGGACTGCCCCAGCGCGCGTCGCTGGCCTACTACGGCGCGCTGCCGTTCGCCGGCGTGGGCGCCAGCGGCAAGTGCGACCTGCTGCTGCTGCAGGACAGCGTCAAGGTGCACGACGAGCGCGAAAAATCGCCGCCGCACGGCGCCGACGAGTGGGTGCTGCTGTGGGAAGGCCGGCGCGCGTCCGACCGCGACGAGCGCTTCAAGCTGTATCGGCGCCTGCCTTAACGGCGCTTTGCCGCCCTGATCTTTGCTGCCCTGATCTTTGCCGTCCTGATCTTTGCCGGCGCCTCAGGCCTTGGCCGGATACGGCGTGCCGTCCACATGGGTGTAGCCACCCGTGTCCGGATCGGCAATCAGGTCGACGTCGGGATAGACCACCCGGTCCGCGTCGCAGCGCGAGCCCACCTCGAGGCACACCGCCATGGCGCCGCTACGGTTGATCAGGTGGTGGCCGTTGGGCGCGCCGGCCGCAAAGGCCGCGCAATCGCCGGCCCGCAGCAGCGCTTCGCCATCGTCCGTCACCAGCGTCACCTCGCCCGAGACCACGAACACGAATTCATCTTCATGCGTATGCCAGTGGCGCTGCGACGACCAGCAGCCCGGCGGCAGCTGCACCCGGTTCACGCCGAACTGGGTCAGCCCGCCCGCGTCGCCAAGCCGCTGGCGGATGCGCGGTGCGACCTTTGCACCGAACGGGTCGGGATAGTCGGTGCCGCTGTGCGCGGCGATCGCGGCAAGGTCGAGTTTGGCCATGGTTTATACCTTCATCGGCAGGATCACCATCTGCAAGCCTTCCAGGTGCAGGCGGCGCTGCACCGCCAGCGCGGCCTGGTTGTGCAGCAGGCGGGTGAACCAGTTATCGGACGTAAAAATCAGTTTGCTGGTGAAGAAAATCGAATTCGGGTACTCGCGGCTGATCTCTTCGCACAGCTTGGTGATCTCGTCGACGGCGTCGGTGCCGAAGCTGATGTACGAGGACGAGGCCATGCCGTGGCTGCGGCAGAAGTCGACGAAATACTCCAGCGTGTCGGCCGCCTCGGTGCGCATCTTCTCCAACGCGCCTTCGCCGCCGTAGGCGTGCGAGTCCACCGTACGCGCGTTGACGAACAAGAAGTTCTTGAAGTGGCCCGGGAACATGCGCTGCACCCACAGCAAGGCATGCAGGCCGCCGCCGCGCGAGGAGCCGACGATGAACACGGCGGTCTGGTCTTCGCTGCCGGCGACGGTGGGCTCGGTCACGGGGCCGAACGGCTGGTGGGCGAACACCTCGTCGACCGCGTGGATCGCCTCCTTGGTCTGGCGGTAGTGCTTGCGGATGGTGATGCACAGCGCCGCGATGGCGGCGATGATCACCACCGTGGCCCAGCCGCCTTCGGTAAAGCGCTTGTACAGCAGGATCGCCAGGATGCCGGCGCAGATCACCGTACCGGTGGCCGAGAGCAGCAGGCGGCCCTTCCAGGCCACGCCGCTGGCACGCGCGCGCCACCAGTACAGGCACAGGCCGAACAGCGAAATGGCGAAGGTCAGGAACACCGAGATCGAATACAGCACCACCAGCAAGGTCACTTTGCCTTCGGTCCAGAACAGGATCGCCAGCGCCGCCAGGCCCATGACGAGGATGCCGTTCTGGGTCACCAGGCGCGTGGAGAGGTAGCGGAATTTGTGCGGCACCCACGAGTCGCCGGCCATGTTCGACAGCACCGACGGCCCGCCCAGAAAGCCCGTGTTGGCGGCCACGAACAACAGGCCCGCCTCGAACGCGAGCACCACCACCAGCAAGGTCTGATTGAGCAGCGGCCCGCCCAGGTTCATGCTCTCGATGATCACTTTGAAGGTGCTGGCGTTGAGCGTCTGGCCCGGCACGTGCTGGGCATCCCACAGCAGATACAGCAGGATGATGCCGGAGGCGGTGAACGCCAGCGACAGCGCCATGTACATCATCGTCACCTTCCCGGTGCGCACGCGCGGCTCGGCCAGCAGGTTGACGTTGTTCGACACCGCTTCCAGGCCCGTGTAGGTGCCGCCGCCCTGCGAATAGGCGAACAGCAGCATGCCGGCCACGCCGGTCCAGCCGATGCTGCTGGCCAGCTGGGTGGTTTCGGCCATGGTGGCCGGCATCAGACTGGGCAGGTAGGACGCGTGCGCCACGATGCCGTAGACGATCAGGATCAGATGGGTGGCCACGAAGCCGAGGAAAATCGGCAGCAGGATCTGGATCGCCTCCTTCAGGCCGCGCAGGTTCATGACGATCAACAGGCCGATGAAAAACGCTTCGGCCCATAGTTTATAGGGCTGAAACCCCAGCGGCAGGAACGAGGCCAGCGCATCGACCCCGGAGGCGATCGAGATGGCGATGGTGAGCACGTAGTCGAGCACCAGCGCGCAGCCCGACACCAGGCCCATGTAGGGTCCCACCAGCTTGGTGGCCACGCGATAGCCGCCCCCGCCGGTGGGGAACAGTTCGATGACCTGGTTGTAGGCCAGCGCGATGATGAAGACGGTGACGGCGGTGGCGATGGCCATGTACAGGCCGAGATGGGTATGGTCGCCCAGCGCGCGGAAGGTTTCTTCGGGCCCGTAGGCGGACGACGACAGGCCGTCGGCGCCCAACCCGACCCAGGCCAGAAAGGCCACCAGCGCCATGGAATGGCGCGTTTCGCTCTTCATGGGGTCGAGCGCTTTGCCGAGAATGATTTCGCGTATTTTTGTGTTATTCATCGTGCGCGCCGGCCCGGCAGGACGGCGTGAAAGCCCAGGGGAGAGGCGATCATACGCCGTTCGGCGCGCCTCGCCCACCGGGCGCAAAGACACTGCGGGAAGGGGTTGCCCTTCGTGGCCAAATCGGCCATAATGCGGGTCGCGTTGCCGGGATGGCGGAATAGGTAGACGCACGGGACTCAAAATCCCGCGCTGGAAACAGCGTGCCGGTTCGATTCCGGCTCCCGGCACCATCGCACTGCATCGACCGTTTTTGTATCACCTTCTCCTGCCTCACCTTGTCACCACGTGACGACATCACCGCTTCATCATCACTATTTCCATCAACATCACGATCGACAGCGTTGCCGACGGCATCTGTTGCAATCCTGTCAGCCAGTCCCGACGACCCGCGCCTCGTTCGAGCTCGCTGGTAATTTGTTACATGGCCAGTGTCGCATGGCCCATACCTCCCGCTATCGACCCGCGCGCCCACGGCGGCGCCCCACTGTTGTTTTCGTGTACAGACAGGCGCACATTTTACGATTGCATTGTGGCAATAATGCGCCGCGCGTGAACTAATTCGCGTCATCCGTGTGTAGAATCTAGGTTGCCCACGCGCAATTGTGTCGATTCCCGACCTTCGCCTGGACTCAGCACGAAAGCGGCCATGGCGACCATCCACCTGCAGTACTCCCAAAGCGTTGTTGACCAGCATTACGCAACGGCACTGGCTTACTCCCCCGTCACGGGCACGCTGGGCGGGGTGGTCGACAATGTGCTGATCCTGGAGGCGGAGATCGCCGCCGGCTTCGCCCTGGCGCCGTCGTACCGCTTCGATGCCGCCGCGCTGACGCTGATCTGGCCGGACGGCCTGGTGCGGACCTACACGGGGCTGGTGCACGACACCCCGGTGGGCCAGCAAGGCAGCTTTACGGCCAGTGCCGCGACCTTCGTGAACCAGGCTGGACTGACGGTGGCCGGAACGGGCACCTTGCGCTACGACTATGTGAGTGTCGACGGCCAGCTGCTGCTCACGCCCTCCTCCAAGGGCATGACCCTCACCTCGCACAAGGTCGGCACGCAGGTGCAGGCCGGTACGGCGCTGTACGACACCTTGTCGGGCAATAGCTGGATCCAGGCCGATGGGGCGATCAGCGTGCACGACGGTCAGCTCAGCGGACGCCTCAGCGGCCTGACCGTGGGCGCGGAACGCTACGCGCTGTCGGGCATGGTCAAGGGAGATTTCGTCGTCAGCGGCGATGCCGCGGCCATCGCGGCGCAGCAGGGCTACGCCAGCGTCAGCGGCACGCTGTCGAGTTATGACGAACGCTACGACGATGGCAGCTTCGCGCTGATGGAGAATCTGTCGATGGCGATCGGCAGCGGCGACCAGCTCGACGAGTCGCTGCTGAGCGACCCGACCCGGTTGCCGGGCAACGATACGCTGACCATCGACTTGCCGGCCACCCTGTACCGCGACTTCGTGGTGGCATCGGGGGCCGGCGCCGATCATGTTTCCGTCAACGGCGGCGGCGGGCGCCTGCATGTCGACGCGGGCGACGGTAACGATGTGATCGCCTTGCTGGGCGGCGGCCAGCAGGTCGACGGCGGCGCCGGCACGGACACCGTGGTCCTGGCGGCGGCGCGCTCGGCGTACAGTCTGACCAGGGAGGGCGGCACGCTGCGCCTGACCGACCAGACCGGCGCCGTCAGCCAGCTGACCAATGTCGAGCGCGTGGCGTTCGCCGACACCACGGTGTCCTTCGACGTGACCGGTACAGGCGGCCAGGCCTACCGCCTGTACCAGGCCGCGTTCAATCGCGCCCCCGACGAGGCCGGCCTGGGATATCACATCCGGGCGCTCGATACGCTGGGCCTGTCGCTGACCCGGGTGGCGCAGGACTTCATCAACAGCCCCGAATTCGCCCGCACCTATGGCGCGCTGAGCAACCACGATTTCGTGGTCCAGCTGTATGCCAACGTGCTGCACCGCGCGCCCGATGCGGAAGGCCTGAAATACCATGTGAACCTGCTCGATACCGGCACCATCAGCCGCGCGCGGGACCTGGTGGACTTTTCCGAGTCGACCGAAAACCAGGCGGCGCTGGTCGACATCATCGCCAAGGGCTTCGAGTACACGCCCTACACCGGCTAAGCGCTGCCGCATATCGCTACCAACCCCGCGCTACCGACCCCGCGCTATCAACCCTGCGCCACGGACCCTGCGCCAGCGGCCACGGTCCGCTCAGGGCTGGCCCGTCGCCACCGCCGCTCCCGCCCCGCCCAGCGCCGGCTGCCCCTCCACATGGGTGGCCTTGGCGCTGGCCGCCTGCTCCATCGACGCGACCATGTCCATCACCGCCTTGTCGGCCCATTGCTCGGGCGTGCCGGAGAATTTGCTGCGCACATAGCGCGGCAGCCGCATCCAGCCGCCCTCCTGCTTGACGAAGGTGGCGAAGGTATCGAGCTGGTAGCCGGCCTGGTACTTGTAGATGCAGCTGTACAGGTTGACCCGGTCGGTGCCGGACATGGAATGCTGCGCGCGCGCCGTCCACACGGCCCCTTCGCACACCGGCACCTTCAGTGCGGCACCAGGCGCGGCACCGGGCGCGCCGTTGGCCAGCTGGAAGCGCGCCGGCTTGTCGGGCAGGTCGGGCGTGGCCGGGGCCGGCATATCCGATTCGATATTCACCGTGTGCTTGCCCAACCCGGCGATGGCGGCGCGGCTCATGGCCGCCGTGCCGGCGTCGGTTTTCAGGTCGAAGATGTGGTACATCTCCACGGTGCGGTTGGTGCTGGCGAAGTACTGCGGCACGCTGCTGCAGCCGCCAAGCAGCGCGCAGGCGGGAACGAGCGATAGCAGGTAGGTGGAAGGTTTCATGGATGGCTCCTGGTCCGGTTGGTCGACACGTGCAACCAGTGTGCCGACCACGGCGCGCGCTTCGTTTGTCGCCGATCAATCGTGCACGGCCGTTCGGCACGGGCAGCGCAGTGCGCGGCGCGCGGCAGTGTGCTGGCGAAAAACCGCCAGCGCGGACGCCGCAGGCGATATCATGTCGCCCATGCAGCTATCCACCATCCGCCAACGCCTGCGCGACCTGGGCGCCCTTCCCCTGCACGAACAGCGCGTGCTGCGCGACTGGGTGCTGGGCCGCCCGCGCGACCAGGGCCGGCGCCGTCCCGACGATTTTTTGCCGCTGCCGCTGCGCCGCGCCCTGCCCGCGCTCGACGCCGAGCTGCAGGCCATGGCCACGCTGGTGTCGTCCCATCCGGGCGAGGATGGCTCGGCGCGCCTGCTGGTGGGGCTGGCCGACGGCCAGATGATCGAAAGCGTGCTGCTGCCGCGCGACGGCCTGTGCGTGTCCAGCCAGGTCGGCTGCGCGGTCGGCTGCCAGTTCTGCATGACGGGGCGCGACGGCCTGATCCGGCAGGTCAGCAGCGGCGAGATCATCGCCCAGGTGGCGCTGGCGCGCACCATGCGCCCGGTGAAGAAAGTGGTGTTCATGGGCATGGGCGAACCGGCCCACAACCTGGACAACGTGCTCGACGCCATCGAGCTGCTGGGCACGGAAGGCAATATCGGCCACAAGAACCTGGTGTTTTCCACCGTCGGCGACGAGCGCGTGTTCGAGCGCCTGCCGGCCGGCCCCGTCAAGCCGGCGCTGGCGTTGTCGCTGCACACCACCAAGCCGGACTTGCGCGCCACCTTGCTGCCGCGCGCGCCGCGCATCGCGCCCGACGCGCTGGTGGCCCACGGCGAAACCTATGCGCGCCTGACCGGCTATCCGGTGCAGTACCAATGGACCCTGATCGACGGCGTCAACGATGGCGAGGACGAGCTCGACGGCATCGTGCGCCTGCTCAAGGGGAAGTATGCGGTGCTCAACATGATCCCGTACAACACCATCCCGGACCTGGCGTTTCGCCGCCCCAGCTGGGAGCGCGCCCGCGCCATCGCCCACGCGCTGCACCAGCGCGGCGTGCTGACCAAGCTGCGCGACTCGGCCGGCCAGGATGTCGACGGCGGCTGCGGCCAGCTGCGCGCCCGGGCGGAAGCGCCGGCGCGGCGCCGGATCGCCATCGTGCCGGCCAGCTGACGCGCCGGCAGCCGTGCGGCGCGGCCCGTCAGCGCACCTGCGCCGCCGCGGCCGCCTCGCTCCACTGGTCGTATTTCTGCTCGAGGCGGCGCGCCGTGCCGTCGCGCTCGATGCTGTCGGCGGCGC
>CALRYE020000198.1:0-10731 GCA_943372275.1 Janthinobacterium lividum | reverse complement strand
ACCACCGATCGTGGGAGATCACCAGCACGCTGCCGGCAAATTCCAGCAAGGCGTCTTCCAGCGCGCGCAGGGTTTCCACGTCCAGATCGTTGGACGGCTCATCGAGCAGCAACACGTTGCCGCCTTGGAGCAGCGTCTTGGCCAGGTGCAGACGGCCGCGTTCACCGCCGGACAGGTTGCCGACGATCTTTTGCTGGTCCGAACCCTTGAAGTTGAAGCGGCCCAGGTAAGCGCGCGACGGCATGTCGAAGCGGCCCACGGTGAGCATGTCGGCGCCGCCGGAGACGTCGTCGAACACGGTCTTGGTGTTGCCCAGGTCGTCGCGGTTCTGGTCGACGATGGACACGCGCGCGGTCTGGCCGATCGCCACTTCGCCGCTGTCCGGCTGTTCTTTGCCGGTGATCATCTTGAACAGGGTCGACTTACCGGCGCCGTTGGGGCCGATGATGCCAACGATGGCGCCGGGTGGAATGACGAACGACAGGTTTTCGATCAGCAGGCGGTCGCCGAACGACTTGGAGACGTTCTTAAATTCGATCACGTCATTGCCCAGGCGCTCGGCCACGGGAATGAAGATCTCGCTGGTCTCGTTGCGCTTCTGGTATTCGTGCTCGGACAGCTCGTTAAAGCGCGCCAGACGGGCCTTGCTCTTGGCCTGGCGGCCTTTCGGATTCTGGCGCACCCATTCCAATTCCTTGGCGATGGTTTTCTGGCGCGACGATTCGGTCGCTTCTTCTTGCTTGAGGCGGTTGCTCTTTTGCTCCAGCCACGAGCTGTAATTGCCTTTCCACGGAATGCCGTGGCCGCGGTCCAGTTCCAGGATCCATTCCGCGGCGTTGTCGAGGAAGTAGCGATCGTGGGTGATGCCGACCACGGTGCCCGGGAAGCGCAGCAGGAACTGCTCCAGCCAGTCGACCGATTCGGCATCCAGGTGGTTGGTCGGCTCGTCGAGCAAGAGCATGTCGGGCTTGGACAGCAGCAAACGGCACAGCGCCACGCGGCGCTTTTCACCACCGGACAGAATACCGATCTTGGCGTCCCATGGCGGCAGGCGCAGCGCGTCGGCGGCCATTTCCAGCTGCAGGTTCAGGTTGCCGCCGTCGGAGGTGGAGATGATCGCTTCCAGACGGGCCTGCTCGGTGGCGAGCGCGTCGAAGTCGGCGTCTTCATCGGCGTAGGCCGCGTACACGGCTTCCAGCTTAGCTTGCGCCTCGAACACTTCGCCCAGGCCCGATTCGACCACCTGGCGTACGGTCTGCTCCGGATCCAGTTGCGGCTCCTGCGGCAGGTAGCCGATGTTCAGGCCCGGCATCGGCACGGCTTCACCCTGGATGTCGGTGTCGATCCCGGCCATGATCTTGAGCAGCGTGGACTTGCCGGAGCCGTTCAGGCCCAGCACGCCGATCTTGGCGCCGGGGAAAAACGACAGCGAAATGTCCTTGAGGATCTGACGCTTGGGCGGGACGATCTTGCCCACCTTGTTCATGGTGTAGACGTAATTTGCCATTGGGGAATATATCTCGGTGAATTCGTGAAAACGGAAGGTGAACAGGATACGATAAAAGGCCAGCGAACAACAGGGCGGCATGGCCGAATCATGGCTGATGCATTACCGATTCATGGTCGATTCATTGGCAGATCACGCCCGGACCGCGGTCCGGACGTTCTCCTCACACGGCCCGATCAATTGCGCTTGTATAGTCCCTCGGCCGCATACAGGGCCAGCGCGCTCCAGATCATGGCGAAGCCGATCAGGCGTTCGGGGGTAAACGCTTCGTGGAACAAGTAAATGCCCAGGATCAGCTGGATGGTCGGGCCGATATATTGCAGCAGGCCCAGCACCGACAGGGGAATGCTGCGCGCGCCCGAGGCGAACAGCAGCAGGGGAATCGCAGTGATGGGCCCGGCCGCCACCAGCAGCCACTGGGTGGAGGTGCTGGCCGTCTCGAAGGCGTTCTGGCCATTAACACTGAGCCAGATCACATAGCCCAGCGCGAACGGGAACAGCAGCATGGTTTCGAACGACAAGCCTTCCAGCGCGCCCAGCGCCGCCGTCTTGCGCATCAGCCCGTAGGCGCCGAAGCTGGCGGCCAGGGACAGGGCGATCCACGGCATGTGGCCGGCTTGCCAGGTCAGCCAGAGTACCCCGCAGGCGGCCAGCCCGATGGCGGCCCACTGCCCGGAGCGCAAGCGTTCCTTCAACACCAGGTAGCCCAGCATGACGTTGACCAGCGGATTGATGAAGTAGCCCAGGCTGGCGTCGATCACGTGGCCGCTGTTGACCGCCCAGATATAAATCAGCCAGTTCACCGACAGCAGCAGGGCGCTGGCCATGAAGCTGGCGATGATGCGCGGCTGGCTACGCACCTGGCCGACCCAGCGCCATTGGCGCCGCACGGTCAGCACGATGGCTAAAAACAACAGTGACCATAGCACCCGGTGGGCCAGGATCTGGGTCGGTGGAACGGCGGCGAGCGCGTGGAAATACAGAGGGAACAGGCCCCATAGCAGAAACGCCAGGGCGGCCGAGATGATGCCGGTACGCATAGGTTGCAGTCAATAAACAGTAGCCAGCCATTATGTCGCACTTGCAGCATGGCTGCTTGCCAGCGCTTCCCCGCCACCGATGCCCTCTAGCAATCGAATTCCCCTTGCCTTTTGAACACCGATCTCCTATTGTGCAATGCACCAACAACAATAAGGTGCAATCTTGACCTCGGAACACAAGAAAAGCAGCGTCGCGGCATTGACGCTCGCGGCCGTCGGCATTGTCTACGGCGACATCGGCACCAGCCCCCTCTACACCCTCAAGACCATTTTCGATCCGACCCACGGTCTGGCGCTCAACTCCGCCAACCTGATCGGCGCCGTGTCGCTGATTTTCTGGGGCCTGACGATGATCGTCTCGCTCAAATACGTCAGCCTGGTGCTGCGCGCCGATAACCGCGGCGAGGGCGGCATCATGGCACTGATGGCGCTGGCGCTCAATTCCGTGACCAAGCAGTCGCGCTACTACTTTCCCCTGATGGTGCTGGGCGTGTTCGGCGCCACCATGTTCTATGGCGACAGCGTGATCACGCCGGCCATCTCGGTACTGGGCGCCATCGAAGGGCTGGAAGTGGCCGCGCCGGCGCTCGAGCAGTTCGTCGTCCCGCTGACCATCATCGTGCTGATCGCCCTGTACTCGGTGCAGCGGCGCGGCACGGCCGGCATCGGCCGCTGGTTCGGCCCCATCATGGTGGTCTGGTTCGCCGCGCTGGCGGCCATGGGCGTGGTCAACATCGTCGAAGCGCCGCAGATCCTGTCGGCCTTGAATCCCCTGCACGCGTTCGAATTCATGCTGGATAACCGCTTTGCCGCGTTCGTCGCACTGGGCGCCGTGGTGCTGGCATTCACCGGCGCCGAGGCGCTGTACGCCGACATGGGCCACTTCGGCAAGCGGCCGATCCGCCTGGCCTGGTTCCTGGTGGCGTTTCCCGCGCTGTCGCTGAACTACCTGGGCCAGGGCGCGCTGCTGATGATGCATCCCGAGCACGTGAGCAACCCGTTCTACAACCAGCTTGGCAGCTGGAGCATCTATCCGCTGGTGGTGCTCTCGACCATGGCCGCGGTGATCGCCTCGCAAGCCACCATTTCCGGCACCTTCTCGATGACCAAGCAAGCCATCGCCCTGGGCCTGTTGCCGCGCATGCGCGTGCTGCACACGTCGGAAAGCGAAATCGGCCAGATCTATATCCCGGCCGTGAACTGGCTGCAGCTCGCCGTGGTGCTGATGGCGGTAATCGGCTTTGGCGACTCCGAGGAACTGGCCGGCGCCTATGGCATCGCGGTGACCGCCACCATGCTGGCCACGACCATCTTGACGTTCTTCGTCACGCGCTACCGTTGGCATCTGCCGCTGGCGCTGTGCTTCGGCGCGACGGGCTTTTTCATCATCATGGACATCGCCCTGTTCTCGGCCAGCACCCTGAAGCTGTTGCATGGCGGCTGGTTCCCGCTGCTGCTGGGCGCGATCCTGTTCACCGTCATGATGACGTGGAAGCGCGGCCGCGGGCTGGTGTTCGAGAATCTGCAAAAGCACGCCATTCCGCTGGAAGAGTTTTTGAGTTCGCTGTTCGTCGCGCCCCCCACGCGGGTATATGGCACGGCGCTGTTTTTGCGCGGCGAGAGCGATGGCGTGCCGCACGCCATGCTGCACAACCTGTCGCACAACAAGGTGCTGCATGAGCGCGTGGTGTTCCTGACGGTGCACATCCTGGAAGAGCCGTGGGTGCCGCTGGGCGAGCAGGTCAAGGTCGTCGATCTGGGGCACGACTGCTACCAGGTCAACGTGTTTTACGGCTTCAAGGACGAACCGAACATCCCGCTGATCCTGGACCAGTGCCAGCACCATGGCCTGCCGTTCGAGATGATGGAAACCTCGTTCTTCATCGCCCGCCAGACCGTCATTTCGGCGCCGGGCGGCGGCATGGCGCCGTGGCGCGAGCACCTGTACGTGGCCATGTCGCGCAACGCCCGGGGCGCGGCCGACTACTACCAGATTCCGCCGAACCGGGTCATCGAGCTGGGAACGCAGGTCGAGATCTGACGCGGCCGGACGATGCTTCAGGCCTGCGCCGGTTGGTTCGGCGAGGCCTGATACAGGTCGATACACAATAACGACAATCTTGACGGATTGGCGGTGTTACAAGGGCTGTGTCTGCTGCTACACTTCCGAACACTTTTTAAATTCGAAAGACGTTTATGAAATCCAAGCTTCTGCTGACCGCTGCCGTTTCCGCCTTGCTGGCCCTTGGTGCCTGCGGTGGCGACGACGACAACTCCTCGCCATCGTCCTCGCAGGTATACAACGTAGCGGCACTGGTCAAGACCGATACCGTTGTCGGCACCGGCGCGGAAGCGGCCGTCTCCAGCACCGTCACGGCCAAGTACACGGGCTGGGTGTACGACACGACCAAGACGGATAACAAGGGCGCCCAGTTCGACACCGGCACCCTGACCCTGCCGCTGACCAGCTTGATCAAGGGTTGGCAGGAGGGCGTGCCGGGCATGAAAGTGGGCGGCAAGCGTACCCTCGTCATCCCCGCCAGCCTGGGTTATGGCGCCACCGGTCAAGGCACGATTCCCGCCAATTCCGCCTTGGTGTTCGACATCGAGCTGACCGCGGTCCAGGCGACGCCGGCGCCGTCACAGGTGTACAACGCCCCGGCACTGGTCAAGACCGATACCGTCATCGGTACCGGCGCGGAAGCGCTACTGGCCAGCACCGTGACGGCCAAGTACACGGGCTGGCTGTACGACACCACCAAGACCGACAACAAGGGCATGCAGTTCGACACCGGCACCCTGACACTGCCGCTGACCACCTTGATCAAGGGTTGGCAGGATGGTGTGCCGGGCATGAAGGTGGGCGGCAAGCGCACCCTGGTCATTCCTGCCAGTTCCGGTTATGGCGCCACCGGTCAGGGTCCGATTCCCGCCAATTCCGGCCTGGTGTTCGACGTCGAGCTGACCGCGGTGAAGTAATCGCGCATCGCTTGCAGGGATGAATGAAAGTGCCGAGGGTCAGCGCGACCCTTGGCGCAGCATGTCGATGTGCAGGATGCCGTCTTCGTCGTAAGGCTCGGAGACGGTGTCGAAGCCGAAGCCGGCGTAGAACCGTTCCAGATGCTGCTGTGCCCCGATGCGGATCGCCTGCCTCGGGTACAGCCGCTCGGCCAGCGCGAGGCCTTCTGTCAGCAACTCGCGCCCGATGCCGCCACCGCGCGCGGCCGGCGCTGTCAGCACCCGTCCCAGCGATACTTCATCATAGGTCACCCCCGGCGCCAGGCAGCGCAGATAGGCCGCCAGCTGGCGCTTGCCATCGATCACGCGCCAGCCGAACAGGTGGTGCGCAAACTGGTCCTTGTGGTCGATGTCCGCATACAGGCATTGCTGCTCGAGGATGAAGACCTGCTGGCGCAAGGCCAGCATGGCATACAGGTCGGCGCCGCCGAGCGCGTCGAAGCTGTGCGCCTGCCATTCGGTGTGGACTGCCCCTTCATTCGTGATGTTGTTCATGCCGCCGTTTCAAAACCTTCCAGTACGTTGACCACGTTGATGCCGATGTCGCCGACCGCGTAGCCGCCTTCGAGCACGAACGCAGTGGGCAGGCCGATGTGGCCGATGCGCTCGCCCATGCGCAGAAAGTCGGCGCTGTGCAGCGCAAAGTGCGACAGCGGATCGCCCGCGTAGGTGTCCACGCCCAGCGACACCACCAGCGCGTCGGGCGCAAACCCGGCCAGCTTGATGCAGGCCGTCTCCAGCGCGGCGAACCACTGTGGCGCGGCGCTGCCGGCCGGCAGGGGAATGTTCATGTTGTAGCCCAGGCCCGCGCCTTCGCCCGTTTCGTCGGCGTGGCCGAGATAAAACGGATACTCGCTGCGCGGGTCGGCGTGGATCGAGATGAACAGCACGTCGTCGCGCTTGTAGAAGATGTTCTGGGTGCCGTTGCCGTGATGGTAGTCGACGTCGAGGATGGCCACGCGGCGCGCGCCGTCGTCGAGCAGGTGCTGGGCCGCCAGTGCGGCGTTGTTCAGGAAGCAGTAGCCGCCGAAATAGTCGGCGCCGGCATGGTGGCCGGGCGGGCGCGTGAGCGCGAAGGTGCCGCGCTCGCCCAGGCGCAGGGCGTGGGCGGCATTGACGGCGCAGTCGGCGCCGGTCTTGGCGGCGATCCAGGTGCCGCCCGTGATGGGTGTGCCGCTGTCCATCGAGTACAGGCCCATGCGGGCTGCGAAGTTATCCGGCTCGATGTCGGCGCGCAGGCCGCGGATGGGCCACACCGACGGGAACGCGTCTTTGGAGGCGTTGGCCGGGTCGAGCGCGGTCCATTCGCTCCAGGCGCTGCGCAGAAAGTGCAGGTAGCGCGGCGTGTGGATGCGTTCGAGCGAGACCAGCGAGACGCCGTGGGGCGTGACGATCTGGCCAAGGCCGCGCCGCTCGAATTCGGCCAGCACCATGTCGGCGCGCTGCGGCGTCTCGAAGCACGGCACCGCCTCGCCGCGGAACATCTCGAAGCGGCCATGGTGCTGCGCGTGGTGTTCGTTGTAAAAGGTGAGCACGGGTGCCTCGTTTTTTTTGTACGCTTTTGTGGGCCTTTGTGCGCAAGAACGGCCTGCACACATGCTCGTTTTGTTAGCCTGTCCTCGCGAAGGCGAGGGCCATAGCACCTCTGCTCGGAAGCGCACGATTTCTCTGCTCACGCGTTCTATGGATCCTCGCCTGCGCGAGGACGACGGTATACAAGCTAACTAATATGGTGACGCTGTATAGCCATGCTAACGCAACCACTCCTTGGCAAGCTTTGCAGCTAAGCCCAGACTAGTCCCCACACAAGGTACTGCTGTTATACGCCGCCACAAAATCATCAAAGCTGCCCGTCTGGGTCTGCTCGATGATGGCCTGTTCGGCCAGCGATGCCGCCGCCAGCTCCTCGAACATGGCTTCCTCGGCCGGCATCAGCGGGCTCTCGCGGAAGCTCGCCGCATGCAGCTCGCTCTGGCGCAGCCCGAACTTGGCCGACGAGCCCAGCTCGCGGATCTCGTCCAGCACCCGCGCCGAGGGTGTCAGCGCCGGGTTGGCGATCTTTGCCGCCTGCGCCGCCAGCGAGGCGGCATGCACGCCGCTCTCGTTGTGCTGCTCGTCGAGCAGCGCGGCGATCGGCGCGATCGCTTCCATCAGCTCCAGCGCCCACGCCTTGAGCTCGATTTCCTCACCGCGCCGCGTCAAGGTCAGACCCGGACGGCGGCCTTCCTTGACCGTGCGCGAGAAATTGCGCGCATGGACCTGGCTGTCGATCTGGTTGATCAGCGGGCTCTCGTCGAGCGCGCAGAACAGCAGGAACGCATCCATGAAGCGGCCCGTCTCCAGGCTGATGCCGATCGGCTCGAACGGGTCCACATCCAGGCAGCGCACTTCGATGTACTGCACGCCGCGCTTGCACAGCGCCTGCACGGGACGCTCGCCCGTGCGGATCACGCGCTTGGGCCGGATGGTCGAATAGTATTCGTTCTCGATCTGCAGCACGTTGGTCGACAGCTGGATCCACTCGCCGTCGCGCTTGGTGCCCAGTTCCGCGTACGGCTTGTACGGCCGGTTGACGGCGTCCATCAGGGTGGTGACGTAGCTTTCCAGCGAATTTTCGTGAGGCGTCAGGCCCGACTGGGCATCGTTCTGGTAGCCCAGGTCGCTCATGCGCAAGCTGGTGGCGTACGGCAGATACAAGGTGTCGTCCGACAGCGTGTCGAGCTGGTGCGCCCGGCCGCGCAAAAAGCCCGTCGACAGCGCCGGCGAGGCGCCGAACAGGTACATCAGCAGCCAGCTGTAGCGGCGGAAGTTGCGGATCAGGGCGATGTAGCTTTCGGACTGGAAGTCGCGCAGGCCGCGCCGGCGTTCTTCGGGAATGCCTTCGTTGACCGACAACAGCTGCCACAGCGCCTCGGGCAGCGAGTAGTTGTAATGGATACCGGCGATGCACTGCATGGCTTTGCCATAGCGCAGGGCCAGCCCGCGCCGGTACACATGCTTGAGCATGCCGATGTTGGACTTGCCGTAGTAGCCGATCTCGATCTCGTCTTCCGGCGGCAGCTCGCACGGCATCGACTCGCTCCACAGCATCTCGTCGCCCAGCCTGGCATAGGCGAAGCGGTGGATGGCGTCGAGCTTGTTGAGCGTGACGCTGATGTCGTGTTCGGCCGGCGTGATGAATTCAAGCAGCGCTTCGGCGTAATCGGTGGTGATCTGCGGATTGGTCAGCGCCGCGCCCAGTGCCGGCGGATGGGGGGTGCGCGCCAGGTGTCCGGCGCGGTCCACCCGCAGCGTCTCGCGCTCGATGCCGCGCAAGCCCTTGCCCAGCAGCGCGCGGTGTTCTTCATCGTCCAGCAAGGCCAGGCGGCGGGTCAGTTGTTGCGACACGGGGATGGGCACTGTGCTTCCTTTCAGGTCCTGCAAATTGATAAGTGCTGGGAGATTAACCGAAATTCGATAAGTGCGTGAGAGCACTGACCATTTCCTATCCCGGCGGCGTGGCGGCGGCCTTGGCCGGGCTGGCAACCTGGCTGGCGGCCGGGCCGGCGACCGGGTTATTGGCGGCGATCCACAGGTCGATCTGCTGCTCCAGCAGCACCAGCGGCAGCGGTCCCTGGTCCAGCACGGCGCTATGAAAGCGGCGCACGTCGAAGCGTTCGCCCAGCGCCGCTTCGGCCTTGCTGCGCAGCGCCTGGATTTTCAGCGCCCCCACCTTGTAGGCCAGCGCCTGGCCGGGCAGGGCGATGTAGCGGTCGACCTCGATTTCGTTGTCCGGCAGCGCATTGGCGGTGTTGGCGGCCAGATAGTCGAGCGCCTGCTGGCGGCTCCAGCCGAACGCGTGGATGCCCGTGTCGGCCACCAGGCGCGCCGCGCGCAGCAGTTCGGCGTTGAGGTGGCCGAAGGCCGAGAACGCGTCGCGGTAAAACCCCAGCTCCGGCCCCAGCGATTCGGCGTACAGGGCCCAGCCTTCGCCGTAGGCGGGATGCCAGCCGTAGCGGCGGAACGGCGGCAGCGCGGCCTGCTCGCGCGAGCGCGCCATCTGCAGATGGTGGCCGGGCAGCGCTTCGTGCAGCGCCAGCGTCTCCATTTCCCACATGGGGCGGGTGTCCAGCCGGGCCGTGTTGACCACGAAGGCGGCCGGGCGCGCCGCGCTGCCGGCATCGTACCAGGCCGCTCCGCGGGCAGCGGCGCCGGCGGCGGCCGGCTTGACCAGCAGTTCGCGCGCGGGCACGTCGGCAAACAGGCGCGGCAGGCTGGCCGCCGAGCGCGCCACGATGCGGCGGTAACGCTCCAGCAGCGCGTCCGGGCTGCCGTAGAACAGCCGCTTGTCGCTGTTGGCGAAGGCGGCGAACTGGGAAAACGAGCCGGCAAAGCCGGTGCGGGCGATGGCGCCGTCCATGGCGGCGCGGATGCGCGCCACTTCGCGCCGGCCCAGCGCGTGGATTTCGGCCGGGGCCATGGCGCTGCCGGTGTTGGCCGCGGTGAGATAGGCGTAATAGTCGGCCCCGCCCGGCAGGCTGGCCGCGCCGATGGAGTCGCGCGCCGCCGGCAGGTACTCGGTGCGGATGAATTCTTCCAGCTGCAGCAGGGCCGGCATGACGCGCTGGCGCAACACGGCCGGGCCGGCCGCGGCCAGGTCTTCGCGCACGGCGCGCTCGATGGTGGCCGGGATCTGGCGGAACGGCTGGCCCAGCGCGCCGCCGACCGCCCCCTCGCGCAGCGCGCGCAGCTGGCGCGGCAGGGCGCGCATGGACTGGCGCGGCGCCACCCAGCCGGTTTTCATCCCTTCGCGCAGTTGCTCGATCAGGCCGGCCACGTGCTGGGGCAGCCCGCCGAGGCGCGCGATGTAGGTGCGGTAGTCGGCTTCGCTGGCGAACGGCATTTCGGCGACCAGCTCGGGCAGCGTGACGTGCAGGCCGTGGTAGGCGCTGATGGGCTGCACGGTGTACGGGTACAGGGCGGCGCCGCGCAGCAGCAGCTCTTTGTCGTAGATGAACACGTCCAGCGACAGCTGCTGGGCAGCATCGAGCTCGGCGCGCGGCAGGGCGCGGGCGGCGGCGAGCATCTGGCGCGCCTGGGCGACGGCGGCGCGGCTGGCCGCCAGCGAGGTGTCGCTGAAGGCGGCGTTGTAGCGGTGCTCGCCGATGCTGGTGGCAAATTCGTTAT
>CALRYE020000197.1:0-10856 GCA_943372275.1 Janthinobacterium lividum | reverse complement strand
GCTCCGTCATCCCCGCGAAAGCGGGGACCCATGCTGAGCATGCAGCACTATGGAAGCCGGCTCAGCATGGGTTCCCGCATGCGCGGGAATGACGGTTTTGAAGTTGGTGGCCTAGAGTTACGGTACCTTTCGCGACACCCTCCTTCGCGGGGAAGACGTTGATATTGGCAACGGCTGGCGGGCGTCGCGGACTTCGGCGCCGGAAAATGCGCCAGCACGCAGGGGAAGTCCGCCAACAAACGTCCGCAAAAAATTCTAGCGCTTCGGTACCGGCTTGACCAACTCCCATCCCAGCTCACGCCGGATCTGGACCGGATCCGGCGGCGGACGCCGTTGGGCGATCTGCAGGTGCAGCCACGCACGCACGGATTCCTTGGTGGGTTGCTTCTGATTGGTCATTGCCTTACCTCTTCACGGCCGTCGGGGCCTGCTACCTCAACGTCCGTTAGACCGTTCAGTTGACGGCCCGGTGCTAGAATGCGACGCTTTTACACTCTGTCACACTCTTCTTCCACGATTCCTCAAACATCATGTCCAAACCCGCCCGCATCCTTACCTTCAAGTGCGCCAAATGCACCAAGCCCGTCAAAGTATTTTTGCAGAAGGTGTCCGCCTGCTCCCATATCCAGCCTTACCAGGGCTTGTGCGCCTGCGGTGAATTGAAACGTTACGCAACCGGCAATAAAGACGCCGTCGAATCGTTTGTCAATTCGGCCGACGGCAACTGGTCGCACCACCACTAAGCGTTTGACGAGGGGCGCGACACGGCGCACAACACGGGTATTTTGATGTCATAAAGAAATATCAAAAAATAATTAAAGTAAACAAATTACAAGCCGTTATGGCTATTGTTACCATTTGATTATCCCTTCGCTGCCATGTCGTTCACGCCTGCCCTTTCGCCCTTTGCCAGTCCCGTCGTTTCCCCGGCGGCGCAGGCCGGCACGCGCGACGCTTACGGTCAGCGCGCCAACAGCGGCGGCGCCATGCCGTTCAAGTCACCCGAGGGCGACGCCGACCAGTACGACCAGGTCAGCCTGTCGGTACGCGCGATGGCCGCACGCAGCGCAGGCCAGGCCGTCGCCCCGCTGCAAGGCGTGGCGCGCCAGTTCGCCGACAGCTTCGGCGCGGCCCTGTTCAGCGGCCCCAAGCCCGCGCTCGACGCCGGCGCCAGCGCGCGCCTCGTCGGCAGCGCACCGATCACCACCAACGACGGCCAGCGCTTCGATCTGGAGATCGAGGTCGACTACCAGAGCCGCGCCCTGCTGGCCGCGCCCGACACGGCCACCCTCACCGGCCAGGCCCTGCCGGCGATCAAATTCCCGGGCAGCCTGAACGACCTGTTCAAGCTGCTGGGGCGTCAGCTGGCCAGCGACCGCGGCACCGAAGGCGACCTGACCTTGCGCCTGACGCGCCTGGTCGACCGCGCCGCGCTGCTGGCCCCGCGCCAGCAGGACGACACGGTCACGCTGGGGCGCAGCCGCCAGGCGGCCAGCGCCTACGCCAGCGCCCCGCGTCTGTCCGACCTGTCGGACGACTAGCCAAGCCCAACGCAAAGAGCCGCCTGGGCGCGGCGGCGGGTGCATCCCGTCGAAGCGTGCATGCATCGCCACGCCATGCTTGTTTAAGAAGCAATCTTCTCGTATGATTGAATCCGGCGCAGCCACTGCGCCAACGTCGCTCGGACGGTTCCGGGCGCTTACGTAAAAATTCATCCATGACACAATCCCAAGCTCCGCGCAGCTTTTCGCGCATCAATCGCCTGCCCCCTTACGTCTTCAATATCACGGCCGAACTGAAAATGGCGGCACGCCGCCGCGGCGAGGATATTATCGATATGTCGATGGGCAATCCGGACGGGGCCACGCCGCCCCATATCGTCGACAAACTGGTCCAGACGGTGCAGCGGCCCGACACCCACGGCTACTCCAGCTCGAAAGGCATTGCGCGCCTGCGCCGCGCCATTTCGCACTGGTACAAGCAGCGCTACGAGGTCGATATCGATCCGGAGTCGGAAGCCATCGTCACCATCGGGTCCAAGGAGGGACTGGCGCACCTGATGCTGGCCACGCTCGATCGCGGCGATACCGTGCTGGTGCCCAACCCCAGCTATCCGATCCATATCTGGGGCGCCGTCATTGCCGGCGCCGATATCCGTTCCGTGCGCATGAGCCCGGGCGTGGATTTTTTCGCCGAACTGGAACGGGCCATCCGCGAAAGCTATCCGAAGCCGAAAATGATGGTGCTGGGCTTTCCGTCCAACCCCACCGCGCAGTGCGTGGAACTGGATTTCTTCGAGCGCGTGGTGGCGCTGGCCAAGCAGCACGACATCCTGATCGTGCACGATCTGGCTTACGCGGATATCGTCTTCGACGGCTGGAAGGCGCCGTCGATCATGCAGGTACCGGGCGCACGCGACGTGGCCGTCGAATTTTTCACGCTGTCGAAAAGCTACAACATGGCCGGCTGGCGCATCGGCTTCATGGTCGGCAACAAAGACCTCGTGGCGGCGCTGGCACGCATCAAGAGCTACCACGACTATGGCAGCTTCACGCCGGTCCAGGTGGCCGCCATCGCCGCGCTGGAAGGCGACCAGCAATGCGTGAGCGACATCTGCGCCCAGTACCAGCGCCGCCGCGACGTGCTGGTCAAAGGCTTGCACGAGGCCGGCTGGCCGGTGGACAAGCCCAAGGCGTCGATGTATATCTGGGCCCGCATTCCCGAAACGTACCGCCATTTGGGGTCGCTCGAATTCGCCACGCGCCTGCTGGCGCAGGCCAAGGTCTGCGTCTCGCCGGGCATCGGTTTTGGCGAATACGGCGACG
Source organism: Janthinobacterium lividum (assembly GCA_943372275.1). Lineage (GTDB taxonomy): Bacteria > Pseudomonadota > Gammaproteobacteria > Burkholderiales > Burkholderiaceae_D > Telluria_A > Telluria_A lividum_A. The sequence goes on along the minus strand of CALRYE020000197.1, from coordinate 8,031 downwards.
AGTACGTCCGCTTCGCGCTGATCGAGAACGAAGCCCGGATCCGCCAGGGACTGCGCGGTATCAAAGCCATGCTGCGGGAAGCGCCGGCGCCGGCGCCTGCCGCGTAAGCGGGGGGAGCGCGCCGGACCGGACGCCGCCCGGCCGGTGCCGCGCACGTATAATGCGCACTGTCCGCCGTCCGGCGCCCTCCCTCACGATCGACTTCATGCAGACTACCCTTCCCGGCGACGCACCCGCGCGCATCCACTGGACCGAAGCAGACCAGCCGCGCTCGGCGCGCTGGCGCTCCGAAAGCGGCATGCCGGCCCCGAAAAAAGTCGTGCTGGTCGACGACAAGACCCCGGCCGACACGGCCTACCGGCTGGCCTGCGAAGGCACCGCGCTGCTGTGGCGCGGCGACTTCCAGAACGCCCGCCAGCTGCTGCAGGCGCTGGCGCGGCGCACCGATCACAAGACCGGCAAGCGCGCCAAGACGCCCAAGCATGCAGCCCCCAAGTCCCCCGCCTCGCCCGCCGAAGCATTCCACCTGCACCGCCAGGCCCAGTCGCAGCGCGCGCGCACGCTGGCCATGCTGCTGATTCCCTTCGACGCCGACTACAGCATTCCGCTGCGCCGCGCGCCCGACGTGCACCTGGCCTGCAATGAAGCCTACGGCCGCGCCGACGAGCCGTTCGTGGCCTCCCTGCGCGAGCTGCTCGGCCTGATCGGCGCGCACGAGTGGCGCAAGAACGGCGTCGAGATCCCCGTGCTGGGCGCGCGCATCCACCCCCACTACGGCGTGTTCTCGCCCATCCGCGGCGAATACGTGCAGCTGGTGGCCGACGCACCCCTGCCGCCGGGCGCCGCGGTGGCCTTCGATATCGGCACCGGCACCGGCGTGCTCTCGGCCGTGCTGGCCCAGCGCGGCATTCGGCATATCGTCGCCACCGACATGGACCCGCGCGCGCTGCGCTGCGCGCGCGACAACCTGAAAAGCCTGGGCTTCGATTCCTCGGTCGAGGTGCTGGAGACCGATCTGTTCCCCGAGCGCCGCGCCGACCTGATCGTGTGCAATCCGCCCTGGCTGCCGGGCCGCCCCAGTTCGTCCATCGAAGCGGCCATCTACGATCCGGACAGCCGCATGCTCAAGGGCTTTTTAAACGGGCTGGCCGCGCACCTGGCGCCCGGCGGGGAAGGCTGGCTGATCCTGTCGGACTTCGCCGAGCACCTGGGCCTGCGCACGCGCGCGCAGTTGCTGGAGCTGTTCGCCAAGGCGGGCGTGACGGTCGTCGAGCGCCACGACGTGCGCCCGACCCATCCGCGCGCCGCCGACGCCACCGATCCGCTGCACGCGGCCCGCTCGGCCGAGGTGACGTCGCTGTGGCGTCTGGCCGCCCAGTAAGAAACGCGGTCAATCGCCGTTAAAACGGCCGAGCGCGCTGTTCAATAAAACGATGCACGATTCATCCTTGTGCTTTGCCCCGCACATCTATATAATTCGTTCCGCGGGGTGGAGCAGTCTGGCAGCTCGTCGGGCTCATAACCCGAAGGTCACAGGTTCAAATCCTGTCCCCGCAACCAGATTCAAGTGCGACAATTGAGGATTACACGCTTCGGCCTGTAATCCTTTTTTGTTTCTGCTCGGCCACTGCCGGTTTCCGCTGAAACGGGTCTGTGATACACTGCGCGCCTTAAGTTTATGCAGCGTGCAGTGCGCCATCGGTATCGGCCTTGCAACGCTTTCACCCATTTTTGAACCGAGCCCGACTCATTCAGCCGGGCTTTTGTTTTTAGAAGAGGATCAGCTGCTTCAAGCTGGTCCGCCCAAGCCGCAATGAGAGACAAAAAAGATAACGCGACCTTTGACTTGCCCGGCTTCGGCCCGGCACTGCCACTGGTGCACAGTATTCAGGAGCCGCGCCGGCCCAGCGTGCCGCGCGCGCGCAAGAGCACCCTGAAACAGGAGCAGCTCACGCTGCTCGACGAAACCGACGCCAGCGGCCTGCCCGTGTGGCGCCGCGATGACAATACCGATCTGACCGGCCTGCCCAACTGGGCTGCCGCGTAGCCTGATTCCCCGGGCAGCGTGCACGCCGCATGACTGCCCCTCCCCGCCCCGTCTGCCGCCCGGCCTGTTAGACTGGGCCTGCTTTCATCCCTTTCTACCCGGTCCGCCTCCATGAATCCAAACGCCTTCGCCACCCTGCCCCTGTCTCCGACGATGCTGGCCAATCTCGACACGCTGGGCTACCTGGAAATGACGTCGATTCAGGCCGAGAGCCTGCCGGCCGTGCTGGCGGGGCGCGACCTGATCGCCCAGGCCAAGACCGGCAGCGGCAAGACGGCCGCGTTCGGCCTGGGCATTCTGCACAAGCTCAATCCCGCCTGGTTCGCCATCCAGGGCCTGGTGATGTGCCCCACGCGCGAGCTGGCCGACCAGGTGGCCAATGAACTGCGCCGCCTGGCCCGGGGCGAAAACAATATCAAGATCCTGACCCTGACCGGCGGCGCGCCGATGCGCCCGCAGATCGCCTCGCTCGAACACGGCGCCCACATCGTCGTCGGCACCCCGGGCCGCATCCGCGACCACCTCGGGCGCGGCACCATCAACCTGGCGCACGTGCAAACGCTGGTGCTGGACGAAGCGGACCGCATGACCGACATGGGCTTTTATGACGAAATCGCCGGCATCGTCAACGCCTGCCCGGCGCGCCGCCAGACGCTGCTGTTTTCGGCCACCTACCCGGACGATATCCGCCGCGCCACCGAATTCTTTCTCAAGGACCCGGTTGAAATCAGCGTGCAGTCGCAGCACACGGGCGAGCAGATCGAGCAGCGCTTTTACGAAGTCGGCTTCGACGAGCGCGATCACGCCGTCGGCCGTCTGCTCAAGCACTTCAAGCCGGCATCGACGCTGGCCTTCTGCAACACCAAGGTGCATTGCCGCGAACTGGCCGCCGAACTGCAGGATCAGGGCTTTTCGGCGCTGGCCCTGTACGGCGAACTGGAACAGCGCGAGCGCGACGAGATCCTGATCCTGTTCGCCAACCGCAGCTGCTCGGTGCTGGTGGCAACCGACGTGGCCGCGCGCGGCCTGGATATCGCCAACCTGGGCGCGGTGATCAATGTCGACGTGTCCAAGGACACCGAGGTGCATATCCACCGCGTGGGCCGCACCGGCCGCGCGGGCGAATCGGGCCTGGCGCTGTCGCTGTGCGCGCCCAACGAAAAGAAGTGGGTCAAGCTGATCGAGCAGTACCAGAACGCGCCCGTCAAGTGGCACGACCTGGCCGAACTGGAAGACGACCAGGATGCCGCGGCGCCCGCGCCCATGGTCACCCTGGTCATCATGGGCGGCAAGAAGGACAAGCTGCGTCCGGGCGACCTGCTGGGCGCACTGACGGGCTACGCGGGCTTGACCAAGGAGCAGGTCGGCAAGATCAACGTGCAGGAATTCATGACCTATGTGGCGCTGGACCGGCGCGTGGCCGAACAGGCGTACGACCGGCTCAACGCCGGCAACAAGCTCGGTCCCGATTTCGGCAACATCAAGGGCCGCAGCTTCAAGATGCGGTTCATGGAAGCGTAAGTACCGTTGTACTCGCGCAAGCGAATGCAGCACGATGTCTCACCCGACGCATCACCCCAAGCGTTCATCGGCCACCCGATACGCCGGATCGCCCGCCAGATCGATCTCCACCATTCCGCGCGCCGTTTCCAGCAGCTCGCGGCAGTCGGCGCTCAAGTGGCGCAGGTGCAGCCGCTTGCCCGCCTTGCGGTAGCGCGCCGCCAGCGCATCGATGGCGTCGATGGCCGAATGATCGATCGCCCGCGCACCGGCAAAGTCGATCACCACCTCGTCGCCATCGTCCTGCGGCACGAACAGACTCTGAAACGTGCTGGCCGAAGCGAAGAACAGCGTACCCTCCAGCGTGTACACCGTCACCCCGCCGGCATCCACGCGGCGCGTGGCGCGGATCTGCTTGGCGTGCTGCCAGGCGAACACCAGCGCGGAAAAGACCACGCCGGCGATCACCGCCACGGCCAGATCGAACAGCACCGTCAGCACGGCCACCAGCAGCCCGACCACGATGTCCGGCTTGGGCACCTTGCCGAACAGGCGCAGACTGCCCCACGCGAACGTCTTCTGGCAGATCACGAACATCACGCCGATCAGCGCCGCCAGCGGAATGCGTTCGATCACCGATGAGCCGAACACCACGAAGCCCAGCAACAGCAGCGCCGACACGATGCCCGCCAGGCGCCGGGTGGCGCCGCTGTTCACGTTGATCATGCTCTGGCCGACCATGGCGCAGCCGCCCATGCCGCCGAAAAAGCCCGTCACCAGATTGGCCGCGCCCTGCGCCAGCGCTTCGCGGTTGGGCCGCCCGCGCGTGCCGGTGATGGTGTCGAGCAGGTTGAGCGTCAGCAGGGTCTCGATCAGGCCGATGGCGGCCAGGATCAGCGAATACGGCAGCACGATGCGCAGCGTCTCCCAGGTGAAGGGCACCGCCGGCACCTGAAACGCCGGCAGGCCGCCGGCGATGCTGCCCATGTCGCCCACCGTCCTGGTGTCGATCTCCAGGCCGATCACGCCCAGCGACACCAGCAGAATGGCCGCCAGCGTGGCCGGTACGGCGCGAGTCAGGCGCGGCAGCAGATAGATAATAGCCATGGTGACGGCGATCAGCGCGCCCATGGTAATCAGGTCGGGCGTCGCCATCCAGCGCTCGCTGCCATCGGGCGCGCGCAGTTTAAAATGGCCGAACTGCGCGAGGAAGATCACGATGGCCAGGCCGTTGACGAAGCCCAGCATCACCGGATGGGGCACCATGCGTATGAACTTACCCAGCCGGGCGGCGGCGAACAGGATCTGGAAGACCCCCATCAGCACCACGGCGGCGAACAGGTACTCGGCCCCGTGCCGCACCACCAGCGCCACCATCACCACCGCCAGCGCCCCCGCCGCACCCGAGATCATGCCGGGCCGCCCGCCGAACGCGGCGGTGATAAAGCCGACCAGGCAGGCCGCGTACAAACCGGTCAGCGGCGACACGTGGGCCACCAGCGCGAAGGCGATCGCTTCGGGCACCATTGCCAGCGCGACGGTCAGCCCGCTGAACAGGTTGATGCGGATTTCACGGGGTGTCATGGCGGCCAAGGCGTTCTCCAGATGGGGAGCGGCATTATACCGATTCGCCCAAGCATGGCCTCCCCCCTGCTTTCCACCCCGGCACGTGGCGCCCGGCAACGCCGCGCGACGCGTGGACGTTCCGCCACAGCAACAAATAAAGGCAGCGCGCGGTCGCCGCACGCCCCCCGGATCTGGCATCATTGCCGTACATAAACATTTAATGATCCGGCGGGCGCCCTCGATGAACAATGCTGTTGCTTTCCATGAAAACGAGACACTCAAGCAAGCATTGCTGCGCGGTGCAGGCATCCCGGTCGATACGCTGGGCGCCGATTTGACGCCGGAACTGATGGAGCTGCTCGGCAAGCTGCTGGCCAGCTCCCTGCAAGGCACCATCGATCTGCTGGCCCAGCGCGCGCTGGTGCGCCAGGAAGCGCGCGCCGATGTCACCGTGGTGGTGGTGCGCAACAACAATCCCCTCAAGTTTTTCCCCGACAGCGCCACCGTGCTGACCCAGATGCTGCGCAAGAAAATGCCGGGCTTCATGGAGCCGATCGAAGCCATGGACGACGCCTGGCGCGACCTGCGCAGCCATCAGGCCGGCGTGGTGGCCGGCACCCGCGCCAGCATGGACGGCCTGCTGGCACGGCTGGCGCCCCAGCGCATCGACAGTGCCGTGCCGGCCGCGGGCCTGCTCGACAAGCTGCTGCCGTCGCGCCGCCCTACCGCCGCGTGGGCCCAATACCGGGTCGAGTACGCGCGCGAAGCGGGTGAAGCGCGCGACCAGTTCAAGGGTGTGTTCGGCCCCGCGTTCCTGGCCGCGTACGAGCAGGAGGCGGCGCGCAATGGCTGAGGCGACGCCGATCCGGCTGCACTGGACGCGCCTGTGCCAGATCGGCGCGCGCGCCACCAATCAGGACGCGCTGGGCCAGGCCAATGACCAGCGCCACGCCTGCTTCGTGCTGGCCGATGGCGCCGGCGGCCATGCCGGTGGCGAAGTGGCGTCGAACACCGTGGTGAACTGCGTGCTGGGTGCGTTCAAGGCAGCCCCGGGCGGCGGCGCGACCGTCCTGCGCAGCTATTGCCAGCACGCGATCGGCGTGCTGGCCGACGCGCAGCAGCAGGATGCGCGGCACAAGGACATGAGCACCACCTTGTGCGCGGTGCTGATCGACTGCGCCAGCGGCGACGCGCACTGGCTGCACCTGGGCGACTCGCGCATCTACCTGTTCCGCGCCGGCCGGCTGCTCTCGGTCACCAAGGACCACAGCGTCACGCAGCAGTTCATCGATGCCGGTCTGGCGCAGGCCGGCCAGCTGCGTCAACACGCCCAGCGCAACCTGCTGTTCGCCGCCGTCGGCGCCCAGGGCGACACGCCGCTGGCCGAGCATGGCGTGACGCTGCTGCCGGGCGACGCGCTGCTGCTGTGCAGCGACGGGTTGTGGGAATGGGTGCTGGAAGCGCAGATGGAAGCGACGCTGGCCGGCGCCGCCGACAGCGGCGCGTGGATGCAGGCCATGTGCGATATCGCCGACGCCGCCACTGGTGCGACAGCGGCAGGCGGCGCCAAGGCGCGCGACAATTACTCGGCCTATGCGATTCTGGTGGAGGCGGCATGAGCGTCGTGGCCGCCACCGGTTCGGAAAACTGCCTGACCATCGGCACCCGCCTGGCCGACTTCGAAATCACCGGGGTGCTGGGCGAAGGCGGCTTCGGCATCGTGTATCTGGCGTTCGACCATTCGCTGCAACGCACCGTGGCGATCAAGGAATACATGCCGGGCGTACTGGCCGCGCGCGGCGCCGACCACAGCGTGTCGGTGCGCGCCGAGCGCCATCAGGACACCTTCAACGTCGGTCTGAAAAGCTTCATCAACGAGGCGCGCTTTCTGGCGCAGTTCGATCACAAGTCGCTCGTCAAGGTGTACCGCTACTGGGAACAGAACCGCACCGCCTACACCGCCATGCAGTACTACGAAGGGCGCACCATCAAGGACATCGTGGCGCGCAGCCCCGAGCTGGTCACGCAGGAGTGGTGCATGGCGATCCTGCGCCAGATCCTGGGCGCGCTGGAGATGCTCTACACGATGAACATCGTGCACCGCGACGTCTCGCCCGATAACATCATCGTGCAGGACAACGGCGACGCGGTGCTGCTGGACTTCGGCTCGGCGCGCCAGATCATCGGCGAGAGCACGCGCGGGCTGACCGTGATCCTGAAACCCGGCTATGCGCCGGTGGAGCAGTACGCCGGCGACGCGTCGCTGGAACAGGGGCCGTACACCGACATTTACGCGCTGGCGGCGGTGATGTACTTCGCCATCGTGGGCGAGGCGCCGGCCACGTCGATCGCGCGCATGGTCAAGGACCCGATGGTGCCGCTGCGCGAGCGCACCCTGCCCGGCTACAGCGTGGCGTTTCGCGCCGCGCTGGACGATGCCCTGGCCGTGCTGGCGGCGCAACGGCCGCAGACCATCGATGCGTTCCGCGCGCTGCTGGGCATTGAAGCCGGCGCGCTGCCGCCTGCGCGCCCGTCCGGCGTGACGCAGCGTTTCGCCACCGTCGAACGGTTGCCGGAGACGGTGCAGGTGCTCCATGCCACATCCAGCGAAGTGGCGGCGCTTGCGGCAACGCCGCTGGTGGCTATCGACGGGGCTGAGCCGCCCGCGCCAGCCGCGCCGCCATCCCGCCATCGTGGCAAGATCATCGCTGGCGCGGCACTGCTGCTGTGCGGCGTGATCGGCGGCAGCGCGTATGCGCTGCTGGGCGATCCGGGCGACACCATCCGGGTGGCGCCGTCGCAGCAGTTCGGCCCGGCCGCCAGCGCGCAGCAGGTGGCGCCGCCAGCGGAAACGCCGGCGCCGGTTGCGGCGGACGGCCTGCCAAGTTCCGCCGCGCCAGCAGTTCCAGCAGTTCCAT
>CALRYE020000196.1:0-11001 GCA_943372275.1 Janthinobacterium lividum | reverse complement strand
CCATTTGCTCCGTCATCCCCGCGAAAGCGGGGACCCATGCTGAGCATGCAGCACTATGGAAGCCGGCTCAGCATGGGTTCCCGCATGCGCGGGAATGACGGTTTTGAAGTTGGTGGCCTAGAGTTACGTTACCTTTCGCGACACCCTCGTAGGCGAGGATCCATAGCACGCATGAGTAGAGTTGCGCACAGTTTACTAACGCGAACGTGCTATGGATCCCCGCCTTCGCGGGGAAGACGGATAGAAGGGCAGTGGTCAGGAAAAGTGCCTCACGCCGCTCCAACGCCGTCACCTTCGAAGCCGTCACCTACAACGCCGTCACCTACAACGCCGTCACCCTCAACGCCGTCACCCTCAACGCCGTCACCTGCAACGCCTTCCCCCTCAATCCCGCGCATCGCTTGGAATCGATTCCATGATAGGATCGCCCGGCAGGTCATCGCATGGTGTTGAAAAACCCAAGCGTTCCCACCGCCGATGGTCGTATCCAACTCGATGTGGGAGCGCTTCCAATAAAACTATATATTCGGAGACGACAGTGAACAGCAAACTACGTAAATGGCGCACGATCGGCAGCATCGCACTCGCATCCCTGGCCGCGTCCAGCGGCGCGCAGGCGGCATTCTGGGACGGCTTCGACACGGCGGGCGGGCCGAATCCAACCCGATGGGAAGTGGCCAACTGGGCCAACGGTGATATCTTCGGCTGTACCTTCGCGTACAGCGAAGCCTACCAGGTCAACTGGGGCTCCCTGGTCCTGAACGTGAACGGCAGCAATCCGTCGAACGTGCGCTGCGCCGAAGTGCGGACCTTCCAAAGCTTTACCTACGGCAAATTCGTGACGCGCATGCAGCCGAGCTATCTGCAAGGCGCCAACTCGTCGTTCTTCCTGTACACCGGCACGGCCGGAACCAGCAGCCACTTCGAGATCGACATCGAATTCCTGCACGGCGGCTCGGTCATCCATACCAATGTCTGGCGTAACGGCCAGCAGAACTACGTCCAGTACAACACCACCAACGGCTGGCGCACCATCGGCTTCGAGTGGCGTCCCACCTTTATCCGCTGGTTTCACGTCAACGCCAACGGCAGCGAAACGGAATTCCGCCGCGTGAATGTGAACATCTCCACGCCCATGCGCCTGATGATGAACCACTGGAACGGCAACAATTCCGCCAATGCCAAAGGGTTCGTCGGCACCTACCAGGCCGGCACCGGCGGACCGGCGTATTACGACTGGGTGCGGGTCGACGACTGACCACCAGAGCGCCAATGGCCGCCGCTACACCTCCATGGTGCGGCGGTGCCGGGGCTGGAGGGGGACGATTTTCCGAAAGGAGGGCAGACTACCCCAGCGTCTCCTGCGCGGCCACCTCCCGTGCCAACGCCACAAAGGCATCCACCAGCGGGGCGCTCTCGCCGCGCCGCCACCCCAGCAGCAGTGTGGTGGTGGCCGCTTCTTCGCGCAGCGGCAGGTACGTCACCCCATCCATCCTGATCCGGTCGAACGACGCCGGCAGCACCGACACCCCGCACCCGGCCGCGACCAGCCCGATGATGGTCGACGCTTCGCCCGCCGTTTGCCCGATATGCGGCACGAACCCGGCATCGCGGCACAGCTTGAAGATCTGCGGATAAATCCCCGTGCCGGCCGTCGGCGGATACATCACGAACGGCATGCCGGACAGCTCTCGGATCGATACCGCCTTGCCCTGCGCCAACGGCAGGGCCGACGGCAGCACGGCGACCAGCCGGTCGGTGCGCAGCAGCGACAGCGCGATCGACTCCGGCATGGCGCTCTCAAGCGGCCGCATGAAGGCCAGATCCAGCGTGCGCTGGCCCAGCGCGTCGATCTGCGGCAGCGTGGCCGATTCGTGCAGTGTCAGGCTCACCGCCGGATACGCCTGGCGATATCGGTTGATGACGGTGGCGAACAAGGGCGTCAGCGGCGTGGAAAAGGTAAAGCCGATGCGCAGTTCACCCGCCTCGCCGCGCTGCGCCCGCCGCGCCGTTTCCGACGCCTGTTCCGACAGCGCCAGGATGCGCCGCGCGTCGGCCAGGAACAGCTTGCCCGCTTCGGTCAGGCGCACCCAGCGCTTGCTGCGTTCGAACAGCTGCGCACCGACGTCGGCTTCCAGCACCTGGATCGCGTGGCTGAGCGGCGGCTGGCCGATGTGCAGTCGCTCGGCCGCGCGGGTAAAGTGCAACTCCTCGGCAACAGCAATAAAATAGCGCAAGTGGCGCAGTTCCATGAGTAATCTGTTTAATGTATGAGAAACGCTTCAAATATATATTGGACTGTATGAATGCGCAAACCTAAGATGGCTGCATTCCCTTCTGCGACACCGCCATGACCGACCAAGCCCCACAACCGAGTCGTCTCGATCACATCAAGCGCATTAATCGCGCCATGCTGTTCGGCGGCTTTTCCTGCTTCGCGCTGCTGTACTGCGTGCAGCCGCTGATGCCGCTGCTGGCGCAGCAGTTTGCGCTCACGCCCTCGCAGAGCAGCTGGTCGCTGTCGGTGTCGACCTTGGCGCTGGCGCTGTCGCTGGTGCTCTCCGGCGCGCTGTCCGACCGGATCGGACGCAAGAAGCTGATGACGTGGGCCTTGCTGGCGGCGGCCCTGCTGGTGCTGCTGTCCGCGTTCGCCCAGACCTATGCGCAGCTCCTGGCCACACGCGCCTTGCTCGGCTTTGCGCTGGGCGGCATGCCGGCCGTGGCCATGGCTTACCTGAGCGAAGAGATCGAGCCGGCGCAGCTGGGCGGCACCATGGGCTTGTACATCGCCGGCACGGCCGCCGGCGGCATGGCGGGCCGCGTCGCGGCATCGTTCATGAGCGATTACGTATCGTGGCGGGTGGCCTTCGCCGTCACGGGCGTGCTGGGCATCTACGCGGCATGGGAGTTCGCCCGCAATCTGCCCGAATCGCGCCGCTTCAGCAAAGGCCAGCCCGGCCTGCACGCCTTGCTGCGCGGCGCCAGGGGGCACCTGTCCGACAGCGGCTTGCCATGGCTGTTCGCCCTGTCGTTCCTGCTGATGGGCGTGTTCGTGAGCCTGTATAACTACATCGGCTACCGCCTGTTGGCGGGACCGTACCACCTCAGCCAGAGCGTGGTCGGCGCGCTCTCGGTGCTGTACCTGATCGGCACGGTCAGCTCCGTGTGGGCCGGCCGGCTGGCCGACCGCATCGGGCGGCGCAACGTGCTGTGGATGGTGATGCTGGCGATGCTGGCGGGCCTGCTGCTGACGCTATCCAACATGCTGGTGCTGATCGTGGCCGGCATGGCGCTGTTCACCTTCAGCTTCTTCGCCTCGCACACGGTGGCCAGCAGCTGGGTGGGGCGGCGCGCCACGGCGCCGCAGGCGCTGGCCTCGGCCATGTACCTGTTCTTCTATTACCTGGGATCGAGCGCGCTGGCGCCTTTGTGCGGGCTGGTGTGGGCGCGCTTCGGCTGGGACGGCGTGGTCGGCCTGCTGGCGCTGGCGCTGGGACTGGGCGTGGCCATCGCGCTGCGCCTGCGCACGCTGGCCCCGCGCGTGGAATCGGCAGCGCCCGCGGCGACTACATTTGCCTGAACAGGTGCGCATACACGGGGCTGACGCGCGGCGTCTCGGGCCGCCCGCGCAGCTTGAGCGTGAGTTTGCCCAGTTCGTCGCGCATGGCCGCCTGCACGCAGCTGGCGTTGACGATGGTGCCGCGATGGATCTGCCAGAACTGGCGCTCGTCCAGCTGCGGCAGTAGTTCCTTGAGGCTGACGCGGATCAGCGCCTCGCCGTCGGCCGTCACCACGTTGACGTATTTGTCCAGCGCCTCGAACAGCACCACGTCGGCCACGGGTATCATGCGCACCTGATTGCCCACGGCGGCGCGGATCAGCGTCAGTTTTTCGGCCGGGGCGGCCGCGGGGAGCAGGGCGCGCATCTGTCCCATCAGCTGCGCCAGGTTGTCGGCTTCAGGCTGCTTTTCAAGGCGCGCGCGCAGCCGCTCGATGGTCCTGGCCAGACGCGCATCGTTGACCGGTTTGAGCACATAGTCGGCCGCCGCATGTTCGAATGCCTGGACGGCGTAGTCGTCGTAGGCGGTGACGAAGACGATCTGCGGAAACGGCGGCACGCTGGTTGCGCAGTTTTCCGCCCAGTTCTCGGCCCATTCATCGGCCAGTTCCTCGGCCGCTTCCAGCCCCGACTTGCCGGGCATTTTGATATCCAAAAACAGCACCTGCGGGCGCAGCTTGAGTGCCTGCGCCAGCGCTTCGACGCCGTTGGCACAGCTGGCCACGATCTCCAGTTCGGGCCACAGTCGCTTGAGGGCGGCGGCCAGCGTGGCGGCCAGTATCGGTTCGTCTTCGGCGATCAGGGCGCGGATGCTCATGATGGTTGTACCGGTAAGGTTAAGCGGGCCATGGCGCCGCAGGGTGAGTTGGGTTCCAGTGAAAACGCAGCGCGCTCGCCATAGATGGCGCGCAGGCGTTCGCGCGTGTTGGCCACGCCGAGCCGGGTCCCGGCAGTGGCGCAGTTGCTGCTCAACCCCAGGCCCGTGTCGCATACGGTGAGCGTCAGCAGGTCGCCGTCGCGACTGGCCGCCACGCTCACATGGCCGCCGTCGATCTTCGGCTCCAGGCCGTGGATGATGGCGTTCTCCACCAGCGTCTGCAGCAGCATGGGCGGCAGGGCGATGGCGCCCAGCGCCTGCGGCAGCGTCAAGGTGAAGCTCAGGCGGCTGCCCATGCGCACCGACATCAGGCCAAGGTAGGCATCCATCAGCGCGAAATCCTGTGCCAGCGTGGTGGTGCGCGCCCGTGAACTGGACAGCGTGGCGCGCAGGTACTGGATCAACTGGTCGAGCATGTGCTGGGCGCCGACCGGGTCGATGGCGATCATGCCCTGCAGATTGGCCAGCGTATTGAACAGCATATGCGGCTCGATCTGCGCCTGCAGCAGCTGCAACTGGGTTTGCAACGCCTGGCGCTCGACCGCTTCGGCGCGGGCCTTTTCCTGCGCCATGGCCGCCTCGGCCACCAGTGCCCGCTCGCGGTTGACGAAGACCATCGTGATGCCTGCGGTGGCGAGCACGGTCAGGATCAGCATGCTGCTGCTGCGCCCGCTGATCATCGATGCCATGGTGGGCGGTCTGATGCCCAGCAGCAGGCAGGCCAGGATGGTGCCGCCGAACTGGGCGACGACGGCGCTCACGAGCGTCAAGGGGACGAAGAAGTGCCAGCGCCTCAAGCGCTGGTTGGCCATCAGCTTGAGGCGGATGCCGTCGATCAGCACGAACGCGATCATGCCGATGCACAGCGAGAACACCAGGTTGGCGGGAAAGTCGGACGCCTTCATCGTCAGCGCCGTCACCAGAATGGCCGCGCCGACGTTGAAGATGATGGCCAGGCGGGCATCGCTGGCAAAACGGCGCCACGGGAAGGGAGCGGCTGCCGCGGCGGTGCTGGCGCGGGTCTTGTTATCGTCGGTGAGGGAAGTATTCATGGGTCCGATTGTGGCGCAGCGCCGCGGCAGTGGCAATCGATGGGCGACGAAACGCGCCCCAAGGCGCTCCAAACAGCGCCGGCGTGCAGCGAAACCGGTCGAGGCAACTTACCCGCACACGTATGGTCCAACTAGGCTGGGCATCGCGGTGCCCCGACACTCAACATGGGAGAACATCATTATGTTGCAATCAAGCGAGATTCAGCAGCGGTTCAGCAGCATCGAGCAAGCCATCGTCCAGGCCGCCCAGACGGCGCAGAGCGAGGCGGGCACGCCACCCTTACTCAAGGACTGCATCCAGAAGCTCGACCGGCAGTCCAGCCTGGCCAAGGAGGCCATGCAGTCGAGCGACGAATCGCGCATCCGCAAATGCGTCGAAGACCTGGAGCAATTAGGCGACGAGGCCAAGCGGGTATGCAAAACCGAAACGCAGGTGCCGCCGCGCCTGCAGGAAGTCGTCATGCGGGTGCACGACGAGCTGTCCGACCTCAAGCATCAGCTGCACTGACGGCCACGCCGCCAGGCAGCACGGCTAGATCGCGCCGGCGTCGCGCAGGCGGGCGATGTCGGCGTCGCTGCGCCCCAGCAGATCGCGCAGCACCTCGTCGGTATGCTGCCCCAGCAGGGGCGGTGGCAGCTCGGCCGTCGCTGGCGTGAGCGACAGCTTCATGGGGCTGCGCACCAGCGGCACGCTGCCCGCGCTGGGGTGGTCCATGTGCACGGCCATGCCGCGCGCCTGTACCTGCGGGTTGTCGAAGACTTCGCCCACATCGTTGATCGGCCCGCACGGCACGCCGACCGCTTCGAGCTGGGCGATCCACTCGGCCCGGGTGCGCGTGGCGACCATCTCCGCCAGCAGCGGCACCAGCACATCGCGGTGCTGCACGCGCTGTGGGTTGGTGGCGAAGCGGGCATCGCTGAACAGGTCCGGCCGCCCGCCCGCTTCGACGAACTTCTGATACTGTCCATCGTTGCCGGTGGCGACGATGATGTGGCCGTCGGCGCAGGCGAAGGTCTGGTACGGCACGATGTTGGCGTGGGCATTGCCCCAGCGCTTGGGCGCCTTGCCGCTATTTAAGTAATTGCTGCCCACGTTGGCCAGCATGGCCACCTGGGTGTCGAGCAGCGCCATGTCGATGTACTGGCCCTGGCCGGTGCGGTCGCGGTGGGTGAGGGCGGCCATGACGGCGACGGTGGCGTACATGCCCGTCATGATGTCGGTCAGCGCCACGCCGGCCTTTTGCGGCCCGCCGCCGGGCAGGTCGTCGCGCTCGCCCGTTACCGACATCAGCCCGCCCATGCCCTGGATCAGAAAGTCGTAGCCGGCGCGGTGCGCGTACGGCCCATCCTGGCCAAATCCCGTGATCGAGCAGTACACCAGGTCCGGCTTGATGGCTTTGAGGGAGTCGTAGTCGAGGCCGTAGCGCTTGAGCTGGCCGACCTTGTAGTTTTCCAGCACCACGTCGGCATTGCGCGCCAGGTCGCGGATGATGGCCTGGCCGGCGCTGCTGGCGATATCGACCGTGACGGAGCGCTTGCCGCGGTTCGCGGTCAGAAAATAGGCCGCCTCTGTGGTATCGGCGCCACGCTCGTCGCGCGCGTACGGCGGGCCCCACGCGCGCGTATCGTCGCCCACGCCGGGCCGTTCGATCTTGATCACGTCCGCGCCCAGATCGGCCAGGTTCTGCGAACACCAGGGTCCCGCCAGTACGCGCGACAGGTCCAGCACGCGAATATGGCCCAACGCCTTGGGGAAGGAGGATGTCATCGGTCATGCCCTCTGTTGCTAATTGAGCACACGATTATAGCGGGATCGGATTGCGCTGCCGACGGGGCGGGCGTGAAACTGGCATACTGCTCAGGTACCGCTACCAGCGGGGAGGCCGGCGCCGCGTTAGCGTACCTGCAACATTCAAGCTTTGGTATGACCAAACGAAAGTGGTCCGACCAAATTCTAACTGCGGACTAGCCAATTAATAGTAGAAGTGGCATACTGTATGTGCGCATCCTGCACGCTCACTTTTCGGGCGCGGCACGCGATGGCACCGCACACTCAGGGCACTCGCATGACAGACATGATCAAAACCCCGCTGTACATTCGCATGCACGATAACGACAACGTCGCCATCGTGGTCAACGACGGAGGCCTGGCTGCCGGCGCCGTGTTCGCCGATGGCCTGACTCTGGTCGAGGCCGTGCCGCAAGGGCACAAGGTCGCGCTGACCGATCTGGCCGAAGGCGATGCCGTCACGCGCTACAACGTCACCATCGGCTTCGCCGCGCGCGCGCTGCCGCGCGGCAGCTGGGTGTCGGAAGCGACGCTGATCATGCCGGGCGCGCGCGAACTGGTCGGCCTGCCGATCGCCACGCGCAAGGCGCCCGTGCTCGAGCCGCTCGAAGGCTACACCTTCCAGGGCTTCCGTAACGCGGACGGCTCGGTCGGCACGCGCAACATCCTGGCCATCACCACCACCGTGCAATGCGTCTCGGGCGTGGTCGAGCATGCGGTCAAGCGCATCAAGGAAGAACTGCTGCACAAATACCCCAACGTCGACGACGTGGTGGGCCTGGAGCACACCTACGGCTGCGGCGTGGCCATCGAAGCGCCCGGCGCCGAGATCCCCATCCGCACGCTGCGCAACATCAGCCAGAACCCGAATTTCGGCGGCCAGGCCATGGTCGTCAGCCTGGGCTGCGAAAAGCTGCAGCCCGCGCGCCTGTTCCCGAAGGGCTCGATCCCCATCCTGAAAGGCGGCGAGCCGGCCCAGGTCTGCCTGCAGGACGAAGGCCACGTCGGCTTCATGTCGATGATCGCTTCGATCATGCGTACGGCCGAAGTGCAGCTGATCGCCCTGAATGCGCGCCAACGCGAGACCTGTCCCGCGTCCGACCTGGTGGTGGGCGTGCAGTGCGGCGGCAGCGATGCATTCTCGGGCGTGACGGCTAATCCCGCCGTCGGTTACGCCACCGACCTGCTGGTGCGCGCCGGCGCCACCGTCATGTTCTCCGAAGTGACCGAAGTGCGCGACGGGATCGACCAGCTCACCTCACGCGCAGCGAACGCCGAAGTCGCCGACGCGATGATCCGCGAGATGGCCTGGTACGACGCTTACCTTACGCGCGGCGGCGTCGATCGCAGCGCCAACACCACGCCGGGCAACAAGAAGGGCGGGCTGTCGAACATCGTCGAGAAGGCCATGGGCTCGATCGTCAAGTCCGGTTCGTCGGCCATCACGGGCGTGCTGTCGCCCGGCGAGAAGCTCAAGCAGAAGGGCTTGATCTACGCCGCCACGCCCGCAAGCGACTTCATTTGTGGTACCTTGCAGCTCGCCGCCGGCATGAACATCCACGTCTTCACCACCGGCCGCGGCACACCGTATGGCCTGGCCGAATGCCCGGTCATCAAGGTCGCCACGCGCAACGATCTGGCGCGCCGCTGGCACGACCTGATGGATGTGAACGCGGGCCGCATCGCCAGCGGCGAGGCCAGCATCGAAGACGTCGGCATGGAACTGTTCAAGCTGATGCTCGATGTCGCCAGCGGCAAGAAGACCTGGGCCGAACACTGGAAGCTGCATAACGCGCTGACTCTCTTTAATCCTGCACCTGTGACCTGATCCGACATGACAAAACCATTCAAACGCATCCTGATGACCGGCGCTGCCGGCGGCCTTGGCCGCCAGCTGCGTGAACATATCAAACCTTGGGCCGATATCGTGCGCCTGTCCGACCTGGCCGACATCGGCCCGGCCGGCGAAGGTGAAGAAGTGGTCCAGTGCGACCTGGCCGACCGCGACGCCGTGCTCAAGCTGGTCGAAGGCGTGGACGTGATCCTGCATTTCGGTGGTGTGTCGGTCGAAGCGCCGTTCGCGGCCATCAACCAGGCCAACATCGTCGGCGTGGCCAACCTGTACGAAGCGGTGCACAAGCACGGCGTCAAGCGCGTGGTGTTCGCCAGCTCGAACCACACCATGGGCCTGTACAAGACCACCGACGTGGTCGACGCCGAGATGCCGCCGCGCGCCGACGGCATGTATGGCATCAGCAAGGTGTTCGGCGAGACGCTGTCGCGCTACTACTGGGACCGTTTCGGCATCGAGACCGTGTGCGTGCGCATCGGCTCGTGCTTCCCGGAGCCGGCCAACCAGCGCATGATGTCGACCTGGATGAGCCTTGCCGATATGGTCGAAATCCTGCGCTGCTCGCTGTTCGCGCCGCGCGTGGGCCACACCATCACCTTCGGCGTGTCGGACAATAAGTCGAAGTGGTGGGATGCGCGTCATTCGAGCCACCTGGGCTTTGTGGCCAAGGACAGCTCGACCCAGTTCGCCGCCAAGTTCCCCAACAACGGCAGTTACGCACCGGCCGACGACATCACCATCACCTACCAGGGTGGCGGCTTCCTGCTGACCGGCCCGCAGTACAAAGACTGATGGACGCACTGGCGCTGCGCAACGCCCATCTGCATGCGGAGATCGTGCCCCAATTCGGGGGCGGTTTGGCGCGGCTGGACTGGGTGGCTGGCGCTGGCGATGCGGTGCCCCTCATGCGCCCTTGGCTGGACCGCAGCGTCACGCCGCGGCCCAACCAGCTGGCGCTGTTCCCGCTGGTGCCGTGGTCGAATCGTCTTGCGGGAGGCTTCTCCTGCAACGGCCGGCATTACGCCATTGCTCCCAATCGCGCGGGCGAGACCTATCCGATTCATGGCGATGGGTGGCAGCATGCCTGGGACGTGCAACAGTCGTCCGAGACCTGCGCCGTGCTGTCGCTGGCGCGCCGTGGCGAGCCGTTCTCGTACGATGCGCATATCGCTTATGAGCTTTGCGGCGCGACGCTCAACGTTACGCTGGACGTGCTCAATACGGGCGATGTCACGCTGCCGTTCGGGCTTGGCCTGCATCCGTTTTTTCCCCGTACTCCCGGCACGACGTTACAGGCTGGCGCGCAGGCGCTGTGGATGCCGGGGCCGGACAAGCTGCCGTCGCATTCCATGGATATCCCGCAGGCGTGGTCGTTCAACGCG
Organism: Janthinobacterium lividum; assembly: GCA_943372275.1. Taxonomy (GTDB): domain Bacteria; phylum Pseudomonadota; class Gammaproteobacteria; order Burkholderiales; family Burkholderiaceae_D; genus Telluria_A; species Telluria_A lividum_A. The sequence continues at coordinate 490 of CALRYE020000196.1, read as the reverse complement.
CCGCGTGCGCTGCCGGCCGATCTGGTCGACCATGTGTTCGAAGGGTGGGATGGACGCGCCGGTATCGTCTGGCCCGAGCATGGGCTGGCGCTGGCGATCGAGTCGGACAGCGGATACTATATCGTCTATACGCCCGTGGGCGCGGAGTTCTTCTGCATCGAGCCGGTCGACCATCTGATCAACGCGCACAACACGCCGGGTGGCATGACACGGCATGGTCTTACGATGCTGGCGCCGGGGCAGCGACTGACGCGGCGCAGCAGCTTCAGCGCCTCGCCAAGCGCGCCAGTTTGAGAATGCGCGGTGCTAACAAAATTAGTTATCTGTAAAACCGTCGTCCTCGCTTTCGAGGGTGTCGCAGAACACGCATTTATTTCAAAACCACTGCCATTTGCTCCGTCATCCCCGCGAAAGCGGGGACCCATGCTGAGCATGCAGCACTATGGAAGCCGGCTCAGCATGGGTTCCCGCATGCGCGGGAATGACGGTT
>CALRYE020000195.1:0-11063 GCA_943372275.1 Janthinobacterium lividum | reverse complement strand
GGCGCCGGCGGGCGGCGGCCCCGGATGGATCAGGAGCGCGAGCTGGCGAGCAATGTGATGGCGTGCTGGGAGGTCATGCCGTACCGGTTGTTGATGTAGCGCATTGAGCCGATGAAGTGGTAGAACGCCGTGTCGCCGGTGGCCCGGTTGGGCGTGCCGAATTTGGGAAACGGCAGCGCCACCGCGCCGGGACAGTTGGCGATCAAATAGTTCGAGGCCACCTGTTCGGTGCCCCAGCTCTTCCATTCGTCGCCCAGCGCGCCGCCCATGCGGCTGGAAAAATCCAGCATGTCGTCGCGCATGCTGCTGCCCTTGGGGAAACCGGTAAAGCCGGCGCAGCCGCGGATGTAGCCGGCGCCGGCCGGCAGACCGACGGTGGCCATGGCCGCTTCCGATTTGCGCTGGATGTGCGAATCGGGCGTGGTCTTGGGCAGCTGGATGTCGCGCACTTCTTGCAGCGGCAAGATCAGGGTTTCCTCCCGCTCCACCAGGGTGAAGGCGGTATTGGCCTGCATCGCGGCCTGCACTTCGGGAATCGGCTGGGTGGTCACGGTGTCGGCATCGAGCTGCACGACATAGCATTGTTCCGAATAATGGGCGATGGCGCAGATGCGCTCCCAGCAGCCGCCGCGCGGAATGCGCGGATCGGTGAATTCATCGGCCCTGCGCAATTCGATATGCGGGATATGGGCCGTGAGCACGGCCCGGTCGTCGGCGTCGATCGACGGATCGCACACCACCACGATGCGCGCCGGATTGAGAAAGTGGGTGAACGACTTGAGCGCGACCAGGTAGGGCACCACGTCGCGCTTTTGCACCATCGACAGCAGCATGAACGGCTGCGTGCCCTGCACGACCGGCGCGGTGGCCAGGATGCCGTGCGCCCGTCTGGAATAATCCCAGCGGAAATAATCCCGCTTTAGCCGCTGGACAACGGAATGGATCAGTGACATGCGCATTTACTCCCTGAATTGTGCAATTGAATGGTGGCAAGATTGTATTGCATTGCACGCGAGCTGTATCGGCGCGCGCGTGATTTGGCGGTCATTCCGCACCCATTGTCGCCGGTTAGTAACATAACGACAAGCATCTTGCGTTGGCGACATCGTCGCGCAGACGCAAAAACCCACCCGGCTGACACGCGGTCAGACGGGTGGGCAAGGTGGCAAGCGGCGAACTTAGCGGGGCACGATCGCCCAAGTCGGACTCCAGTTGTAATCCGGCTTGGCGGCGCGCTGGTCAAACACATTCCAGGCTTTCTGCGCGTCGGGCAGGCCGGCGCCGGCGGCCAGGGCCAGGGCCGGCTGCATGTTGGCGGGGTAGCCCACCACCGAGTCGGAGTAGCCCAGCATGCGGCCCTTGACCCAGACAAACTTGCCCGTCTTGGTGCGCCAGTCAGCCTGTTCCTGGCCGCCGCATGGCAGTTTGCGGTAGTCGATGCCGGTCGGATGGGTCAGCACGCTCATCTCATCGTTGGTCATGCCGTTCCGGAACTGATAGGCATAGACTTCCGCGAACGTGTTGAATACCGGCTTGTCCAGCGCAGGACGGATGGCCAGAATATACGCGGCCCCTTCCGTCCAGCAAAAGCCCGGCGCTGTCATGCGGCCTACGGCGTATTTCGCTTTCCAGTCGAAAATTGGCTTGGCCTTGTTGAAGCCCAGCTCGGCAAGATAGCCGAAACTCCAGGTCAGGAAGTCGTCCTGCCAAGGCGCCGGCTGCATGCTGGGCTTGAACATACCGACTCCGCCCCCGTCATACACGCCCAGCTTGTTCGGATTCTTGGTCACGAACTCGGTGTAGTAATAGTCGAGGTTGTTGTTCAGCTGGCTGTTCCAGTAGGCTTTCAGCGGATGCTGGTCGGGCGTGATGTAGGCGGCGTGACCGAGCGTGCGCATCGACCAGGCTTGTGCGCGCACCTGCTGGAAGCGCAGCAGGCCCAGTTCGAAGCCGCGGTTGCCGGCATCGGTTTCCAGCGGGTTCGAAGCGGCCCAAAAATGCAGCTCGTCCAGATAGTAGTTCTCGCCGGTGAGCAGATACGGCAGGTAGACCAGCGAGGGCTGGTGCGCGGTATCGGGCGAAAATGCGGTGCCGCACTTGAAGCGGTCGTTGTCGGCGCAACGCGGTACCGGCAGCGGACCGCGGCTGGCCATGTTCGGATGGGTGGAAATCTGGCGGTTGATCGGATTGTCCAGACGCAGCGGATAGCCGGTCTTTTCGTCGCGATAATGGATCGACCAGGTGGCCGCGCCTTCGGCCGCGGCCATCATGGTTGCGTAGGCCCGGCGGTCCATCGACATCAGGTAGGTGACCGTCCACGCAGGCAGCGGGCCGATATCGCCGCGCCCGCCGGTGGTGGGCATGTACGGCGTGACCGGGCCGACTTTCATCGGGCCGCTGTTGGCGGCGGTGGCCTGCTTGCCGACGGCGGCCAGCGTGCCTTCCGGAATTTTCAGGCGCGAGTCGTAGTTCGGTACGGCCTTGGTGGAAATCAGGTACGGGGTGCTGTGACGGACATGGACCTTCGGCTCCGACAACGGGTCCCACCAGAACACCTTGCGCCAGCGCGCGTGATGCAGGTGGGTCAGCGCCGTTTCGCTGAAGGCGACGCGGCCGGCCACATTGACGTTGACGTCATAGGTGAAATTCTGTGCGGCGGGGGCGAACGTCTTGTTGTTTTCAACGACGACTTCGACGCGCGCCTTTTTGGTCGCGCCCGGATACCAGCGCAGCGCCACGCGGGCGGTCAGGTGCGGATGGTCGACGCCGGCCACGGTGGTCAGCGGACCGGATGCGGTCCATTCCTGCACGATCTGGCCCGACAGCCAGGTGGTGTAATTACCGCTGCGCAGCGCGGCGGCGGGAGAGAACGAGTACACCTGATTGTTCAGCATGACGCTGACCGAGGCGGCCATGCCGCTGTCGAGCAGGGTGGCGGGAGCGGGGGGGCGGGCCACCACCGTGTTGGGATTGAGCGTCTTGACCAGGGCGATCTGCTGGGTCTGCAACAGTCCCAGGCGCGGCAACAGGGTGGACAGCACGGCGTGGCGCAGCGAGCCGTCGGCATGGGTGGCCTTGGCGTCGACCTGCAGCGGCAGCATCGAGCCGTCCGGCAGGCGCGCGCTCACGGTGTAGCCGGTCGGCACATCGCCCGCAGCGAAGGCCTGGCCGAACGTGACCGGGACCTGCAATTGGATCAGGCCGGTGTTTTCCACGCCAACGGTGGTGATCTGGACGCCGATCGGGGCGGCGCTCGCGGTCTGGCGCGGCGGCAAAACCAGGGCCCGGGTGGACGACTCGGCGGCATTGATCACTTCGACATCCGCGCTGGCCGTCAGGGCAAACGGCGTGGCCTGCGTCACGGCGTCGTCGAGCGCGGCGGGCAGCTCGGCGACGGCGCTGTCGACCGAGGTCTCAACGACTTGGGCGCGCAATACCGGCGCTTCCTCGGGCGGCATGACGGCCATGGGCGACGGAGCCGCCAGGTTCTGAGCGGCCGCGGGCGCGCTGCCGTCACCGCCGCCGCACGCGGACAGGATGGTGCAGCCGATGAGGGTGACAAGCATCTGATGAGCCTGCTTTGGTGGAGGAATGTGCATGATATACCGGGACCTATAAAGAGTTGGGTGGAAAACCGCTTCCATGCAGCAACTTTACCGCGATCAACTAATGCCCTATGGTATTTTCCATAGAAACGGAGAAATAAACTCGAAAACAACACCCGGCTTGCGCTAAAACAACAGCGAAGTTGTCGAGAATTTCATAGTAGTTCAACGAGATTGCGAGAACTTTGCTTCAAAGTCATTCAAGTGAATAAATTGATCACGATGATGTGCGATTAGACAGAACGTTTCCTTTTTGCAACATTTTGGGCAGCCCAACCGCACTTAGAGACGCGGTGAAGTTGTGGGAGCGTGCCGGGACGTGCAGGCGTGACGAGCTGATCAGAGCCGCCCCGCTGAACGGGGCGGACAAAACAAAAACCGCTCAGGGAGCGGTTTGGGTGCAACGGTTTATTTGGCGGCGGCGGCCATGTAATCGACGGCGGCCTTGACTTCCTCGTCGGAGGCGGAAGAGCCTCCCTTGGCCGGCATCACACCCGCCTTACCCTGGAAGCCTTTGATGGCGTGCTCGTACAGGACCGGGTTGCCCTGGGCCAGACGCGGCGCCCACTGGGCCTTGTTGCCCAGCGCCGGCGCACCGGCGATGCCTGGAGTGTGGCAGGCGGCGCACGCGGCGGCGTACAGCGTCTTGCCGGCATCGGCCGCCAGCTTGACGGGAGCGGCCGCGGCGGCTGCTGCCGGCGCGGCGACAGGAGCGGCCGGGGTGGCTGCGGAGGTCGGTGCAGCTGCGACCGGGGTGGCGACAGCGGGCGTATCGGCAGCCGGTGCGGCGGCGGCGGCCGCGGCCGCGGCCGCCGGGGCCGGCACGGCCGGCTCCTTGAAGCTGGCGCCGCTCTGGTTGGCCATGTAGACCACGGCGCGGGCGACTTCGACATCGTCCAGGTCGGGGTTGCCGCCCTTGGCGGGCATGGCGCGAATGCCTTCGATGGCGTGCTTGACCAGGGTATCGTAGCCCTGGGCGATGCGGGCCGTCCAGGCCGCCTTGTCGCCGGTCTTCGGTGCACCGGCCGCGCCCGAGGTGTGGCAGGCCGCACAAATGGCGGTGTAGACGGTTTCGGCCGCTTGCAGCACTTTCGGTGCGTTGGCGTCTTTCAGGGTGTAGCCTTCGTCGGCCACGGGACGCAGGCGCGCCGCGAGCGCTTCGGCGCTTTGGGAATCGGTCCCGGCACCGGTGGTCTTTTCGGTCGTCACGAACAGCACCAGCAGGATAATGCCGATGACCGTGACCAGGAAGAAGCCGGCCACAGCAGCGACGAGCTGCTTGGGTGTACGGATCGCGGATTCGTGTTCGTTGTGTGCGTCGCTCATGATGTCCTTAGTACGATTTTCGAAAGGCTGCCGGCGTCCGGGTTTGGCTTACTACAGTGCAAATACCCGCCAAACCCGCGATTATAGACGTAACAGGGGTCTTTTGGAACGCAAATCGCCGTGGCGACGACACTTTCCATGGACGGGGTGCGCGAAAAACTGTATCCTTCGCATCACTTCAGACATTCCCCTACGCGGCTGTAGCTCAGTGGATAGAGTATTGGCCTCCGAAGCCAAGGGTCGTGGGTTCGATCCCCGCCAGCCGCACCAGATTTTCCCGCTTCTCCGTTTCTGCAGTTCTCCGTTTCTACCAGCGATGTCGTTCGTGCTGTCGATGACTGCGCATCGCATGAGCTTGCCTTTGTTGCAGGCAGGAACGCGTGGCAACGCTTCAAATTTACGCCGAATTCGCGTACACTGACTTTTGCTTTTCGTCACGTTTTGCCACACACTCGCAGCGGCGCGTCAGGTGCCCGCCCCGGCCGTTCCTCGGAAACCCTTCTAGACTCGTTAAACTGCATGAAGACTACAATTATCGTCGCGACCTACAACCGGCCGCAACTGGTCGAACGCATGCTGACGAGCTTGGCCAAGTGCACCTTTCCCAGCGATGCCGAGGTTGAAGTGCTGGTGGTCGAGAACGGCAAAGTGGCCGGCACGGAGCAAGTCTGCAATCAGCATACGGTCGGCGGCCGCGTGCGCTATATGTATGTGGGCGCGCCTGGCAAGTCCAACGCCCTCAACGCCGCCATGCGTGCCTGCGATGCCGACCTGATTATTTTCTTTGACGATGACCTGACGTTCTCGGAGCAGATCGTCGGCGAATACGTTGCCGCCGCCAGGCGTTATGGCCCAGGATATTTCTTCGGCGGCCCCTTGCTGGCCGACGCGGAAGTGCCGTGTCCGGCGTATCTCGCGCCGCATCTGCCGTCCTCGAGCCTGGACTGGTCGCTGGGCGAGGCGGAGATCGAGATCGACAACAGCCATGCGACGCTGTTTTTTGGCGCCAACTGGGCCGCGTTCAAATCGGACATCATCCGGGCCGGCGCATTCTCGGAAGAAATCGGCGTGTCGCCATCGGCCATGTCGCCGGTGGGCGAGGAAACTGAGCTGCAGCGGGCACTGTTCCGTGCCGGCATGCGTGCCATTTACCTGCCACGCGCCCTGATCCATCATCTGGTCGCGGCCAGCTGCTATACCGTGGCCTGGGCGCGCGACCGCAAGGCGCGGCACGGGGTGACCTATTACCTGCTCAATCACAAGGGGCAAGCCAACGGCAGGGAAGTGTTTGGCATCCCTGCCTGGGCTCTGCGGGCGTTTTGCCAGGAACAATTGAAACGACTGGTCGCCACAGTGACCTTCTCCCCAGTCGAACAACGCATGAAAATTCTCATGCGCATCAGCTACATGAAGGGCATCATCCATGGCGCGATCATGCAGCGCCAGGAACAGCGCGCGGGTCGCTAGTTGCTGCCGGATAGACGAGTCTGATCGGCTTGTCGCATGGTCTTAGTTCTGTGGAGTCAGCAAAGCGCGCTGCCTTCTTGCTAATTTACATCCATACCTGCCGTTGCCGAGCCCTTGCGCACACAAAGAGTCTTGATTCGTGATGTTATGTGATTGCTTTGACGCATGGCTGGCTGCTCGATAAAGCGAAATGTAAAGAAGCAGGTGGTCACCAGCACTGGTGTCGCCAGAATCACCAGCAACCAATGCATTGTTGCGGTTAGCTGCGCGGCCCGCTCGAAGCCAACCAGGAATCGAAAAATCACGAACAGCAACAATCCGTGCAAAAGATAAATGCTGTACGCCATTTCGCCAAGCGTGCGAGATACTTGACTCAAAAAAAGTCCGAATAGTGAATTCCCACCTGCTATCAAGGCGAAGGCCAATAGCAGAAGTGCGAGGGGAGCCGGGGCATAAGCCGACGGAAAATAGGTTACGGACACGGCGGCGGCAATCAGTATCAAGAAAGTGGCAGCCCTTGTAGTCGCGAACTTACAGAATCTATCTTGACGGACCAGCAAGGCTGCCGCGATCCCTCCCACAAAGAAGCACAGATACCAGGGGCTCGACGACAGCGCAACAAAGCCAACCACGCCGACAACGCCTACGAGCAAATACGGTAGGGTAGCTACTCTTCCCGTTGTCAGTGCCAACATCGGAAGGGTCAGGTAAAAAAGCCATTCGTACGGTAATGACCAGGTAACGGCCGACACTATGATCGACGTGTTTTTGACACTATTGATATCTGGTGCGCCGAACATTGTGAAGGTCAGCCAACTCAGCAAATCCTGAATGATGCTGGAGCGTGAATCGTTTAGCTGAAAGCTCGAAAGCACCGCGACGATAATAAATAGTAGTGTAATAGTGAATAAGTAAAGCGGGGTAAGTCGCAGCACGCGCGAGACGAATAATTTGAGCCAGTCGGTACCATTATGACGTTCGTTGAAAATTTTATCGTAGAACAAAAAACCCGTGATCATAAAGAATACAGCTACACTGCTTTGGCCAAAGTTCGTATAAATATTGGATGGGGGCAGTCTCCAGCTACCGGTGTTCAGATAGAAATACCAGATGCTTGAGTGATGCAGAAAAACAAAAAAGGCGAGATAGCCTCGAAGGCCGTCGATTGATGCAAATCGTCCCGCTTTGGGAGGGCCGCCAAACCAACGGCTCAAGACGAAAGCGGTCAGCAGCGCGACTAAGATTGCAACGGCTGATGGTAGAAGACTGAGGGGAGTTACCATTCGAGTTGATACCTAACATTACTCATATGAGCCAGCCCTGCTGGAAGTTTCATTGATGAACTTGCAAACGTACTGAAACTCGCGCAGCGAACCCGTTGCCACGCTCACAGGCCTTCGGTAGGATGGCCACGGTCGTGCAGTGCTTCAAGAATGGTCTCGTTGCTGTGCCACTTAGCCTTATGTTTACCCAGCAGTGATTTCTTCAGGAACGGGAAGCCTGCATCCAGCAGCTCAATCGGTCGGTGCAGCGAGGGGTCTTTGACTTTTTCCGCATCTCCGAACCAGAATGCCCCCACGCTCATCGAGCGTGACGCGATGCGGGCAAAGCGCAATTCTTGAACCGCAATGACGTGAACCGGATTGCTCAACGCGGCAAACGGCAGGAACACCGTTGCCAGTTTCCGCATGCGTGCCCGGGTCACATTTTTCAGGAAAAACGCATACGATTGCACATGGTGCACAATCTGCGAGGACGCCGAGTAACCTGTCAGCTCCCAGGGCGCATGGTCCATTCCGGTGCTTAAGTCGACAAACGGGCCGAATATCGAATCGTTCATGACGAATACGTCAGCGCCTTCTGAATCCTGACTGATCTGCCTTAGCGCCAGCGTGTAAGCCGAGAAATCGTAGCCGTCCAGGGCCTTCCAGAAAATCGCGTCTGCGAACGACTTCAGTTCCTCGGGCACAAGCCGTGGATCGCTGGTGGCGCAGACGACCAGAACATTGCCCCCCATGTCCCGAAGGCGCGATAACGTAAAACGGTGGGATGGCAATATCGCGCCAGTGGGCGCATACATGAAGTACACCATCCAGCGGCTTTTCGGCGTCAGCGGCTTGAGAACCGACCAGGCCGGCCTGCGACGGCCATTACGCACAAGCGTTTCCAGCACCTGCCGGCGGCGCCATCGTGGATAGGGGTCGCTATGGAAGGCCCAATCCCGCACCAATCCGTCGATGGCGATGACCTTTGAGGGTTCGGCTTGGGTACGATCCATTGGTAAGTTGCTTTCTAGCATAATTTGTTAATGATTATATCTCGTTTTTTCGCGATGGCGCGGAAGAAAGTTACCTTCCTGCCATGCAGTGAGCAGGCGAATCATTTGCTTCATGCACTGTGCAACCAAGAGTAGAACGTGTGGGTCGCTCATCGGACACATTAAAGTGTCGTATGCAAGCCACGTAATGTGACCATGTCTGCAGTTTCCAGTCAACAAATCCGAAGCTGGTGCGTTGTTACTTTGTACGCACTATGAACAACCCGTTCCGATTTTGATAACGATCGTCAGGCAAGCGTCCAAGCGGGCGGGACAGGGTGGTAGAAAGTTGTCATTAAGAACTTAAATATTGTTGGATTCACACCAAAATGTGCGCAAAGAAATGCTACACTCCAGCCTGATTCGTTTCTAATTTACTACCGTTCTTTTGCGTTGCGGGAAGGGTACATTGTTACACTTTAAACACTTATTACCGCGCGAAGTGCGTATATTAGCCGACTCGCGGATTAATTCCCGGATAGCGACAAAAGCTTGTTTTATATTGCGCTGCAACATGTCAGAATAGCCACCGTAAGCGAACTGAGTAATGTTCAACGGTTGCGACAGCGCGGGGCAGCGGAAAAACACGCTGATGGGCTACTGTGATCGTAATCGGTTGTCTTAGTGCCAACCTTTACATAGCCCTGTTGTTTCTTTTGGACAAAATTAATTGCCCGCAGTTGATATTTTCAGCTTGCGCGTGCTATATTTCGTCTTAATAGATAGACAAATTGTAGTGCCGTTGTGAAATATATCGCTGATCTGGTCCGTTGTCTCAGCGACGAGTTGGTTCGTCAGCAAGCAATCTGCAATATCCCGTATGGCAATACAGCCGACCTGTGTCGGCGCAACGTGCACGGCTGGCAGGCATGTCCCGCGTCTAGCCGTTACGCAAGCTGACGGCGCCCCTGCGCCAGTCGTTCAAGTAGGTAAAAAGAATTCGGAGGGTACGGTGTTAAAAATTTCGAACCACTATGTGTCCAAGATAGTGTTCTTCTTGTTGTTCGTGGAAGTGCTGGTGCTCCTTGGCGCCGCCTACGCGGGCGCGGCGGTGCGTTTTCTGGACGGCGGCGAGGCTGTGGCGGCCCCGGCGCTGGACCACTTCTTCCTCTCGGCCGTGGCGTTTGCCGCGGCCATCGTGTTCAGCATGAGCGCCATGGGCCTGTACCAGCTCAACTTCGACGAAGGCTTGCGCAATCCCTTCTTCCTCAAGCTGATGCCGTCGTTCGCCATGGGCTTCGTGATCCTGACCCTGGTGTTCTACGTGGCGCCGGAACTGTACTTCGGCCGCGGCGTGCTGGTGATGGTGTTCGCCATCGCCGCCGCCGGCATCCTGGCCGCCCGGGTGATCTTCTTCAAGACGTCGGAACTGCGTTTCCTCGAGTCGCGCATCATTTTCCTCGGCGGCGGTGCGCTGGCCAAGGAATGCAGCGACCTGGCCATGGAAAACACCAGCTACCACAAGTACGATATCGCCGGCTTCATCTCGATGCCGTCCGAAGAAGTCTGCGTGCCCACGGCGCGCCTGCTCAAAGTGCGGGAAGGCGAGTCGCTCGCCTCGCTGGCCACGGCCCACAATGTGGCTGAAATCGTTGTCTCGGTGCAAAACCGTCGCGCCGGCTTCCCCATCAAGGAATTGCTCGACTGCAAACTGCAGGGCATCAAGGTTACCGATGCGGCCACCTTCTTCGAACGCGAAACCTGCCAGATCCGGGTCGATTCCCTGCAGCCGAGCTGGCTGGTGTTCGGCGGCGGCTTCGACCAGAGCTTCATCCGCAGCTTCATGAAGCGCGCCTTCGACCTGATTTGCAGCAGCATCATTCTGCTCGCCACCTTCCCGGTCATGGTCATCACGGCCGCCCTGATCTACCTGGAAGACCGCTCGCCGATTTTCTACTCGCAGGAGCGGGTCGGCAAGGATGGCCATTCGTTTAACGTGCTCAAGTTCCGCAGCATGCGCAACGATGCGGAAAAAGGCGGCAAGCCCCAGTGGGCCGCCCAGAACGATCCGCGCGTGACCCGCGTGGGCAACTTCATCCGCAAAACCCGGATCGACGAACTGCCGCAGATTCTCAACGTCTTCAAGGGCGAGATGAGTTTCGTCGGTCCCCGTCCGGAACGGCCATACTTCGTCGAGCAGCTGATCGAAGTGGTGCCTTTCTATAATGTGCGTCACAGCATCACGCCAGGCATCACCGGCTGGGCTCAGGTACGCTATGGCTACGGTGCATCGGCTGATGACGCATTGCAAAAGCTGCAGTACGACCTGTACTATGTGAAGAACAATAGCTTGTTCCTCGACATCCTGATTCTGATTGATACGCTCAAAGTCGTTCTGTTCCGCAGCG
>CALRYE020000194.1:0-11137 GCA_943372275.1 Janthinobacterium lividum | reverse complement strand
GGCCGCGGCGCCACACCGGCGGTGTCCATGACCGGCGCCCATGACCGGCGCCTATTTGACCGGCTGCATAGGTCGGTCTTGTAACGTATGCTACATTGCACATCCTCCGGGCGCCGCCCGGGCCGTCTTTCTGGCCACACGACCTTATGCGCTTCCCATCGTTTTCGCGGCTTGGCCGCTTCCACCCTGCCCGCTGGGGCGAGCCCGGACCGCTGGCGCCGGTCGACGCCGACGGACCCGGCGAGCGCTCCATCGTCACCCGCATCGGCACGCGGCGGTTTCGCATCACCTCCGACGACAAGTACCTGGACGCGATCCGCTTCGATTTCGAGCCGAAACAGGTCAGTCTGTTTCGCGCGCTGCTGCGTCCCGACGACGTAGTGCTCGACGTGGGCGCCAACATCGGCTGCACCTCGTTGCTGTTCGGCCAGCTGGCCCGGCGCGTCATCAGTTTCGAGCCGTCGCCCAGCACCTTTCGCCTGCTGACCAAAAATCTGCGCAACGGCGCCATGCACAATGTGGAGACGGTCAATGCGGGGCTGGGCCGCGAGGAGGGCACCTTCGAGCTGACCTTTTCCGCCGACAACCGGTCTGGCGGCTTCGTGTCGAACCGCGCCCAGGCGTCGGCCGGACACAAGGTGGAGCAAATCCGCATCGCCGCCGGCGATGCATGGCTGCAGGGCGCGCAGGTGGACCACGTCGATTTCGTCAAGATCGATGTGGAGGGTTTCGAGCGCAACGTGATCGAAGGGCTGGCGCAGACCATCGCGCGCGACCGGCCGGTCGTGGTGCTGGAACTGAACCACTGGTGCCTGAATGCGTTCCAGCGTACCTCGGTGCCGGATTTCCTGGATTTTCTGCGCAGCGTTTTTCCCGTGCTGTACGCGGTGGACAGTCCCAATGACATGCGCGATCTGCACAACGTCGACGACGCGTATCACGTCATGTACCACCACATTAACCACATGCGCTATGCCAATCTGGTGGCCGGATTCGACCGTGCGCGGTTGGCGCGGCTGAATCTGGATGGCCGAGGGTGACCGCTTACGCTGCGTGCGCGGGGCCTACGTCGGCATCGTCGGACAGCGCGTAGTCGCCCCGCTCGAAGGCGTCGAGCACGGCGCGGGCCTGCTGCAGATAGCTGGCCGGCGCCAGGATACGCACGCCGCCGATGGCCGGGGCGATCAGCATGTCGGCCTGCACGTGGTTGGCGTCGGCGACCACCGCCGGCACGCCGCCGGCCACCAGGCAGCCCTGCATGACGAAGGCGTCGGTGGGAATCAGGTAACGGGCGACGATGAACAGGTCGCAGCCCGGCACGGGCTCGAATCCCAGCGTGTCGGCCAGACGGTGCAGAGCTGTTTCCATGACGGTTCCTTGGTTTAACCTGGCGGCCGGGCGGCACGCGCTGGTGAGCCTGCGCGATCGGGCATGATCGTGGGCGCCAGCGCACCTCAGAGCATACAGGGTTTCAGCGCCGATTCGCGGTCCGCGCGGCATCCGGATCGTAGCGGTAGACCGTATAGGCGGGACGCAGCTGACGATAGCGCGGCCCCGGATAATGCCCATGCCGCTGGCGAAAGTCGGAGATCCAGGCGCTGCCGTCGAACATCGCCATGTGCCCGTGGGGGTGGCCGGGAATCGGCTCGACGATGACGATATCGCCGACCATGAACTGCTCCTGCGGTGTGTGCACCGGCACCGGCACGAAGCCGGCCGCCAGCAGGCTGCGGTCGTAATCCTTGGCCGACGCGCAGCGCTGCAGCACCACGCCGCCCGCTTCCACCGATTTGCGGATAAACTCGGCGCACCGGCCCAGGCTCCTGGACTGTGCGTTGAGGTTAAGATGTTTTATCGCTGCAATTTTGTCCCACATAGCTTCCCCGCATGGTTGTCTGCCGCCGCATTGGCGCACTGCTACATGGCCGCACTGCCGGAATGCCTGAAGCAAGGCCCGCCGGCGCGCCGCTTGAGAAGACTGTGCCGCCAAAACGGGCGCCGCTGTTTGCGCGCGGGCAGATCGCCCTCGGCAGGGAGTAAAGCAATATTGCAGCCCCGCCAACGATACCGATGACCGGCGACCGGGCGGGCCGGGCGCGGTAAAATAGCGGTCTTCGCACTCGCAGTTGGATTTGGAACATGAGCATGGATGTCCTGGAAGTTGTCGCCGACGCGCCCGTCGCCCCCGCCCGGCCGGTTGCGCCGGCCTTCGTGCACCTGCGCGTTCATTCCGAGTACTCCATCGTCGATGGCCTGGTGCGCATTGACGACGTGGTCGCCGCGGCCGCCAAGGACAAGCAGCCGGCGCTGGCCATTACCGACCTGGCCAACCTGTTCGGCATGGTCAAGTTCTACAAGGCCGCGCGCGGCAAGGGCATCAAGCCGATCATCGGCGTGGACGCCTGGATCACCAACGACGACAACCGCGACAAACCCTGCCGCCTGCTGCTGCTGGCCAAAAACCGCATGGGCTACCTGCAGCTGTGCGAACTGCTCTCGCAAGCGTGGCTGACCAACCAGTACAAGGGCCGCGCCGAAATCCGTCCCGAGTGGCTCGAAGCGCTGGCCACCAGCGTGTCGACGCTCGAACCCGGCGTGAACCAGGCCAATGGCCTGATCGTGCTGTCCGGCGCGCATTTCGGCGACGTCGGCTGCGCCATCGAGAACGGCAACCTGGCGCTGGCCGAGCGCCACGCGCAGCGCTGGGCCAGGGTGTTCCCGGGCCACTTCTATATCGAGATCCAGCGCGCCGGCCAGCCCAACCAGGAAGCGCAGGTGCGCAACGCCGTGGCGCTGGCGGCCAAGCTGGGCTTGCCGGTGGTGGCCACCCATCCGATCCAGTTCCTGTCCAAAGACGAATTCGTCGCCCACGAAGCGCGCACCTGCATCGCCGAGGGCGAGATGCTGGCCAACGCCAAACGCGTCAAGCGCTTCAACGAAGAGATGCGCTTCAAGTCGCAGGCCGAGATGGGCGAGCTGTTCGCCGACATGCCGGGCGCTTTGCAGAACGCGGTGGAAATCGCCAAGCGCTGCAACGTGGTGCTCACCTTGGGCAAACCGCAGCTGCCGAACTTCCCCACGCCGCCGGGCATGACGATCGACGAGTTTCTTGTCTCCGAATCCAAGGCAGGCCTGGAGCAGCGCCTGATCCACCTGTACCCGGACCCGGCCAAGCGCGAAGCGCAGCGCGAGCGCTACGAAGCGCGCCTGAAATTCGAGACCGATACCATCTGCAACATGAAGTTCCCCGGCTACTTTTTGATCGTGGCGGAGTTCATCAAGTGGGCCAAGGAGAACGGTGTGCCGGTCGGCCCGGGCCGGGGTTCGGGCGCCGGCTCGCTGGTGGCGTACTCGCTGCTGATTACCGACCTCGATCCGCTGCAATACAACCTGCTGTTCGAGCGTTTTCTTAATCCCGAACGCGTTTCGATGCCCGACTTCGATATCGACTTTTGCCAGGAAGGGCGCGACCGCGTCATCCAGCACGTCAAGGATTTGTACGGCAAGGAGGCGGTCTCGCAGATCGCCACCTTCGGCACCATGGCGGCCAAGGGCGCGATCCGCGACGTCGGCCGCGTGCTCGATTTCGGCTACAACTTCTGCGACGGCATTTCCAAGCTGATTCCGTTCAAGCCGGGCAAACCGGTGACGATTGCCGACGCCATCGAAGAAGAGCCGATGTTAAAAGAGCGGCTGGAGAACGAGGACGAGGTCAAGCAGCTGCTGGCGCTGGCCCAGCAGGTCGAAGGCATCGCCCGTAACATCGGCATGCACGCCGGCGGCGTGCTGATCGCGCCGGGCAAACTGACCGACTTCTGCCCCCTGTACACCCAGGGCGGCGACTCGGGCGTGGTGTCGCAGTACGACAAGGACGACGTCGAAGCGGTCGGCCTGGTCAAGTTCGACTTTCTGGGCCTGACCACGCTGACCATCCTGGATCGGGCGGTACGCTACATCAAGCAGCTCGATCCGGCCGCCAATGCCGACTTCGCGCTGGAAAAGCTGCCCCTCAACGACAAGGCCTCGTACGACCTGCTGACCAAGGCCAAGACGGTCGCGATCTTCCAGCTCGAGTCGCGCGGCATGCAGGGCATGCTGAAAGACGCGCGGCCCGACCGCTTCGAGGACATCATCGCGCTGGTGGCGCTGTACCGTCCGGGCCCGATGGACCTGATTCCCGACTTCTGCAAGCGCAAGCACGGCGAAAAGTTCGACTACCCCGATCCGCGCACCGAAGTGATTCTGTCCGAAACCTACGGCATCATGGTGTATCAGGAGCAGGTGATGCAGATGGCGCAGATCGTCGGCGGCTACTCGCTGGGTGGCGCCGACATGCTGCGCCGCGCGATGGGTAAGAAGAAGGCCGAAGAGATGGCCGAGCACCGCGAGATCTTCCGCGCTGGCGCTGCCAAGGATGGCCTGTCGGCCGAAAAAGCCGACGAGATCTTCGACCTGATGGAGAAGTTCGCCGGCTACGGCTTTAACAAGTCGCACGCCGCCGCCTACGCGCTGCTGTCGTACCACACGGCCTACTTGAAGGCGCACCACACGGCGGCCTTTATGGCGGCCAACTTGTCGCTGGCGATGGACGACACCGACAAGATCAAGATCCTGGTCGAAGACGCCATCGACGTCTGCAACCTGACCTTGCTGCCGCCGGATATCAACCATTCGGATTACCGCTTCACGCCCGAAGGCCCGCCGCCGTCGGTGACGGGCAAGCGCGTCACCAACATCCGCTATGGTCTGGGGGCGGTCAAGGGCTCGGGCCAGTCGGCCATCGAGGCCATCATCGCCGCGCGTACGTCGGGCGGGCCGTTCACCGACCTGTTCGACTTCTGCAAGCGGGTCGACCGGCGCCAGATCAACCGCCGCACCATCGAGTCGCTGATCCGCAGCGGCGCGTTCGACTGCTTCAAGGTGGACCGCGCCGTGCTGCTGGCGTCGGTCGCGTTCGCGGTGGAAGTGGCCGACCAGGCGCAGGCCTCGATCAATCAGGTCAGCCTGTTCGGCGGCGACGACAGCGACCTGGTGGCGCCGCCCGAGTATGTGAAGGTGGCGCCGTGGACGGATCGCCAGAAGCTGGCCGAAGAGAAGATCGCGCTGGGGTTTTACCTGTCGGGCCACATGTTCGATTCGTACGCGCCGGAAGCGCGGCGCTTCTCGCGCACCAAGCTGAAGGACCTGGAGCCGTCGCGCGAGCCGCGCATGATGTGCGGCGTGATCACGGGCGTGCGCACCCAGATGACCCAGCGCGGCAAGATCCTGATCGTGTCGCTGGACGACAAGAGCGCGGTGGTGGAGGTGACGGTGTACAGCGAGGTGGCCGACGCCAACAAGAGCTACTTCCGCGAGGACGAGTTCCTGTCGGTGGTGGGCAAGGTGTCGGAAGACCGCTTCAATGGCGGGCTGCGCATCACGGCCGAGAAGGTGGCCGATCTGACCGCCTCACGGCTGAACTACGCGCACCAGGTGGGTTTTTTCCTGCCCAACCCGGTGCCGACGGCGAAGATCATGGAAGTGCTCAAGCCGCACCGGCTCGACCATGGCTTGCCGGTGCAGCTGCGCTACAAGCCGCAAGGGGTGGAGTGCACGGTGCAGCTGGGCGAGGAATGGCACGTGGCGCCGTCCGACGCACTGACGCTGGCGCTGGAGCAGGTGCTGGGCGCGAAGGATGTGGCGGTGGAGTACTAAGGCGCTGTCGACTCCGGTACGTCGAAAGCCATTGCAATGGTCAGAACCTTGAACTGCACGTCAAAAGACAGTGCAATGGTTAGAACCTTGAAATGCACTTTAAAAGTCAGTGCGATGGTTAGAACCTGAAACCCCAAGACCGTCGTCCCCGCGCAGGCGGGGATCCATAGCACCTGTGCGCAGAGGTGCTATGGTCCCTCGCCTGCGCGAGGGAGACGATTTTAAGTTTGATGGGGTACTCTGGCGCTATCAGCACTATCCGCCACCAGACGCCCTAACTGGTCCTGACGAGCCGACCGGTACGACGCAAGCGCTGCCACAGCTTCAGCTTGCGGCTGGCCGCCTGGCGGAATTCAAACGCGATACTGCCGGTCAGCGCGCTGTTGACTTGCCCGATCACGGCCAGATCCAGCTTGCGGTTCTGCGTCACGGTCGTCCCGCTGCGCACCGCTGCCAGCATCGACGCACAATCCCCATACAGACTGCTGCGGAAAATCTCGCGGATCTCCCCGCGGATGCGCCGCCCGCTGGCCAGCGGCAGCTGGTACGAGTGCTTGACCACGTCGATATAAAAATACGCCGCCGCGATGTCGAAGTGGTCGCGCACCGACGCCTCCAGCCCACGCGTATCCAGGTGCGCCCGCGCCAGGCTCAGACCCGAGGCGAAATCCAGGCACCATTTCTCGGTGATGATGCGGGTGATGCTGGTCGGATGCTGGCGGTAGTCGACGATCGGCTGCGGCATGTACGCCAGCGTGGAGCAGTGGCTCAGCAAGCGCGGCAAGGTCGCCACGTTCTCGAACACCCGGCCCGGCGGGAACACCACCGCGCCCAGCTGCGCATATACCGCGCGCCGGAAAATGTGCGCGCTCAGGTACATCTGGCGGCCCGCGAAAAACGTCTTGAGGATGGCCGAGGGCTCGTGCAGCAGGGTCGCCGCGGCGTAGCCCATGGTCACGCGGCGCGACTTGGACTCTTTATCGGGACGCCACATCTTGAAGTCGCACACCACCACGTCGGGCTGGTGCAGCACGATGGCTTCGCCGATGGCGGCCAGCGCCCCCGGCAGCAGCACGTCGTCGCTGTCGACAAAGGCCAGGTACTGCCCGCGCGCGGCGGCGATGCCGCAGTTGCGCGTGCTCGAGACGCCCTGGTTGGACTGGGTGTGGATGGTGAAGTTGATGCCGGGATTACGAGTCTGGAATGCAGTGGCCAACGCCAGCGTGTCGTCGCTGGAGCCGTCGTCGATCACGATCAGTTCGTGGGCCGGGCCGATCTGCTCGAGGATCGACTCCAGGCATTCGCCTATATGGTTCTGAACGTTATAGGCCACCACGATGATGCTGAGGGTCAGGCTCATATCTGTTCCAACTCTTCCCTGTGCGGTGAGTATTGCCGGAGGCGAAAGCGCCATCCGTGCGCCACGCTGGCATTATACAGGGGCAGGGTGGCCGCGGCTGCGCGGCGCCCACGCAGCGTTCACGCAAGACCCCGGTATTGACGAGAGCTGGTTGGGCATCCACTATAATGAATGTTTCAAGTCTAGCCGGGCGGCACGGTCCGGAGCTGAGCCCATGCCGATACAGCTGTCCCATGTCCTGATCTGCCGCACCGACAACATCGGCGACGTTGTCTTGACGCTGCCGCTGGCCGGCTACCTCAAGCAGCTGTTCCCCAACGTGCGCATCGACTTCATGTGCCGCAGCTACGCCGCCCCGGTGGTGCGCCAGTGCGCGTTCGTGGACCGGGTGATCGGCATCGACAGCCAGAGGGACAACGATAAAACCGGCAACGACAGCGGCGGCGACCCGGCCGCCCTGATCGCCGCCGGCGGCTACGACACGGTGATCTTCGCCTTCCCCGACCGGCGCCTGGCGCGCGCGGCGCGCCGCGCCGGCATCGCCAACCGGGTCGGCACCAGCCATCGCCTGTATCACTGGTTCACCTGCAACCGCCTGGCGCACTTCAGCCGGGTGCGCTCGCCCCTGCACGAAGCGCAGCTGAACTTCGCCCTGCTGCGCCCCCTGGGCATCGAGTACGCCCCCACGCTGGCGCAGATTCCGCCCCTGTATGGCCTCGTCGCGCCGCCCGACGCCGAGGTCGCGCTGCTGCGCGAACAAGCCCCGTTCAATCTGATCCTGCATCCCAAGTCGAATGGCAACGGGCGCGAATGGCCGCTGGAGCGCTACACCGAGCTGGCCCTCCTGCTGCAGGCGCAGCCCGGCATGCGCTTGTGGATCACCGGCGGGCCGGCCGAAGGCGCGCTGCTGGCGCGCGATGCGGCGGCGCTGCTGGCCATGCCCAACGTGGTGAATCTGTGCGGCCGCTTCGATCTGGCCGGCCTGTGCGCGCTGATCGGCGCGGCCGACGGCGTCATCGCCAGCGGCACGGGACCCCTGCACATGGCCGCTGCGCTGGGCCGACCCACGCTCGGCCTGTTCCCGCCGATCAAACCAATCGACCCGGCCCGCTGGGGCGCGCTGGGCGCGCAGGCGCAATCGATGGTCGGCGCGCCGCAGTGCGCCAGCTGCACGGGCGTGGAGCAGTGCGCCTGCATGCGCGCCATCTCGGCGCAGCAGGTGGCGGCGGTGGTGCTGCAGTGGCACGCCAAGGCGGCGCTGGCCGCGCCAGCCCGGGCCGTGCTGTGACAGCTTCGCTGCTCATCACGCTCGACTCGATGCGCCACGCGAATACGGGGCTGCACACCTTCGGCAACAGCCTGGTGCGCGAGCTGCTGCGCCAGAATGGCGGCCGCTACGCCCTCAGCGCCTATGTCTATCCGCCGCAGGCCGGCTGTTTCGGGCCGGGCATCGGCTACCTGCGCCACAATGCCCTGCACCGGCTGCATTTCCCCGCCGGCCGCCGCTACGACCTGGTCCACTTCGCCGACCAGTACTGCCGTTTCGGGCCGCAGCGCGTCTCGGCCAAAACCGTGATGACGGTGCATGACCTGAACCAGATCCACGAGCTGCCCGCCGACAGTCCCAAACTGGCCAAGCGCCTGCGCGCCATGGGCCGCAAGATCGCCGGCGTCGACAAGGTGGTGGCCATTTCGCAGTTCGTGGCAGGCGACATCGAACGGGTGTTTCCTGAAGCGCGCGGCAAGATCTCGGTGATCTATAACGGCACCGACCACACCTGCGCGCCGGCCGGCCACCAGCCGGCCCTGGTGCCGGACGGCCCGTTCCTGTTCACCGTGGGGATGGTGTGCCCGAAAAAGAACTTTCATGTATTGGTGCCGCTATTGCGCGGCAACGCGCGCACCCTGATCATCGCCGGCGTCGTCAAGGAAGAGTACCGGCAGCGCATCGTGGCCGCTGCGCTGGCCCATGGCGTGAGCGAGCGGGTGCACGTCACCGGGCCCGTCAGCCAGCACGACAAGGACTGGTACTACGCTAATTGCGAGGCATTCGTGTTTCCCTCGCAGGCCGAAGGCTTCGGCCTGCCGGTGATCGAGGCGATGCATCACGGCCGGCCGGTGTTCTGTTCGGCCCTGACGTCGCTGCCCGAGATCGGCGGCGACGCGGCCTATTATTTCGGCAGCTTCGCGCCCGACGACATGGCCGACACGCTGGAGCGGGGCTTGCGCGACTTTCACGCGCGCGACCGCGCCGGCGCCATGCGCGCCCACGCCGCCCAGTACACCTGGGGCAAGGCCGCCGCTTCCTATTTCGCGCTGTATCAGGCGCTGCTGGAAGGCACGGGCTAGCCGGCTTCGGGCGGCGCGGCGGCGGCGCGGGCCGGATGCTCGCGCAGTCCCTGCGCGGCCTGGGTGGTGCGTTCGAGGGCGCGCTGCAGCACCACCGACTTGTTGCTCTCGGCCTGGTCGCGCTGGGCGTCCGGATGCCACAGGTGCATCACTTCGGTGGCATACGCGCCATCCTTGCGCAGCACCCCGGCGTGATACAGGCGCAGCACCAGATCGGCGTCTTCGTGGCCCCAGCCCTTGAAACTTTCGTCGAAGCCGTTGACCCGTTCCAGGTCGGCGCGCCAGGCGCCCAGGTTGCAGCCCTTGATGCGCCGGTAGCTGAAGCGCTTGCGCACGCGGCCCAGGTCGGGCAGGGTGAACAGCAGCTGGGCCACCTTGTTGATATCGCCGCGCGCGCGCAGTCGCAGCTTGTCCAGCGTGCCCAGGGCATTGACGTCGATTGCCTGCGCCAGCACCTGGCCGGTGAAGTCGCGGCTGAGCAGCACCCGGCTGCCGGTGACCATGAAGCCTGGCTGCGCCAGCTTGCGGTGCGTGGCCACGTGGCCCGGTTGCGGTATGCAGTCGCCGTCGAGCAGCAAAATATACTGGCCGCGCGCGCGCAGGATGGCGCGGTTGCGCGCCATGGCCAGGCGGTAGCCGGCATCCGGCTGCCACACGTGCTCCAGCTGCACGGGGCACAACGGGCGCAGCTGGTCGATGCAGGCCGCGGTGGCGCCGTCCGAGCCGTCGTCGGTGACGATGATCTCGAAGTGGCGATCGGTCTGGGCGAAGCAGGCGCGCAGCACGGCGCTGAGCGCGTCGGGCCGGTTGTAGGTCGAGACGATGACGGTGATCAGCGTGTCCGCGCGCATGGTCATGCGTTCGGTCCGTGCACGCGCATGGCCTGGCGCGCCCGCACAGCGCCGGCGTACAGGCACGGCGCGAGCATCAGGAACCAGTACGCTTCAGTGGTATCCCACAGCAGGCTGTTGAACGCCGAGGTGATGATGTATACCGCCCCCAGCACGGCCAGGGCGTCGCCCTCCAGGGTGCGCGCGCCGGCCGCGGGCACCATCAGCGAGCCGAGCATGGCGAAGTACACCACCAGGCCCACCAGGCCGAGCTGCACCGCCACCAGCACGAACTCGCTGTGCGGCTGATGGCGGGCGTCGGCCATTTCCGGCACGCCGGCCCACACCCGCCGCGCGGTGGGCGCGTACGCTTCGGCGAACGAGCCGGTGCCCTGGCCGATGAGCGGGTTGGCGACCGCCATGCGCCAGCCTTCCTGCATGAACGACAGGCGCACGCCGTTGGGAGAGCGTTCCTTGTTGGTGCGGATTTCCGTGACCATCTCGTCGGTGCGCAGCTTGAAATTGTCGCTGGTGTTGTAGAACACGGCGAACAGGCCGACCAGGCCGGCCACGGCCAGCGTGGCCATGCGCGGGCGGGTATGCATGCGCAGCAGGCACACGCAGGCCAGGCCGATGAACAGGGCGATGTAGCCGGTGCGGCCCTGGCCGAGAAAGATGATCGGGATGGTGAACAGCAGGCCGGCCAGGGACCACAGCGCGCAGGCGCGCGCGGCGCCGGCGCGCACGGCGAACAGGATCGACAGCGCCGCCGAAAAGCCCAGCAGAATGCCCACCGTGATGTGGTTCTTGAAGGCGAAGGCGTCGCCCGCCTCGCCCACGCGCCACCAGCCCAGCTCCGAGGTGGGCATCAGGTCGAGCCAGACCAGGTAGCAGGCCAGCGCCA
>CALRYE020000193.1:0-11446 GCA_943372275.1 Janthinobacterium lividum | reverse complement strand
ATTGCGCTTCGGGGGCGAACACGCGCCGGCCCAGCGGCAGCAGGATCAGCAGGGCGATGCTCCAGCGCAGCAGGTTCAGGGTCATGGGCGGCACGGCGTCGCGCACCAGCCGGCCCACGATGGCGTTGCCGGCCCATAGCAGCGGGGCCAGGGTCAGCAAGCCGATGGTGGACGGCGACAGCTTCTGGTTCATCAAGCAGACTGGATGCTAGCGGCGGCGCGGGGGCGTGAGTACGCTCGGCAAGGCTTTGGGCAGCGTATTCGGATAGTCGCGGGAAAAGTGCAGGCCGCGGCTTTCGTGGCGCGACAATGCGCTGTTGACGATCAGCGACGCCACATCGACCAGATTGCGTAGCTCGAGCAGATCGTGGGTGATGCGGAAGTTGCGGTAGTACTCGTCGATTTCTTCCTTGAGCAGGGCTATGCGGTGCTGGGCCCGCTCCAGGCGCTTGGTGGTGCGCACGATGCCGACATAGTTCCACATGAAGCGGCGCAGTTCGTCCCAGTTGTGGGCGATGACGACTTCTTCGTCGGCGTTGGTGACGCGGCTTTCGTCCCAGGCCGGCAGGGCCGGGGTGTCGGCTTTCGGCATGGCGGCGATTTCGTGGGCGCAGGCGCGCCCGATCACCAGGCATTCGAGCAGCGAATTGCTGGCCAGCCGGTTGGCGCCGTGCAGCCCGGTGCAGGCGGTTTCGCCCACCGCGTACAGGCCCGGCACATCGGTGCGGCCGGCCAGGTCGGTGACCACGCCGCCGCAGGTGAAGTGCACGGCCGGCACCACCGGAATCGGCTCGCGGCTGATGTCGATGCCCAGCTCCAGGCAGCGCGCATAAATGGTCGGGAAGTGCTCCAGCAGGAATTCCGGCGTCTTGTGGCTGATGTCCAGATTGACATAGTCCAGGCCGCGCTTTTTCATCTCGAAGTCGATGGCGCGGGCGACCACGTCGCGCGGGGCCAGCTCGCCCCGTTCGTCGTGCACCGGCATGAAGCGCGTGCCGGCGGCCGCGCCCGCTTCCATCGGCAGCTTGAGCAGGCCGCCTTCGCCGCGGATGGCTTCGGTGATCAGGAACGACTTGGCGTACGGGTGGTACAGGCAGGTCGGGTGGAACTGGATGAATTCCATGTTCGACACGCGGCAGCCGGCACGCCAGGCCATGGCAATGCCGTCGCCGGTGGCCGTGTCGGGATTGGTGGTGTACAGGTAGGTCTTGCCGGCGCCGCCCGTGCACAGCACGGTGTGCTCGGTTTCGAACGTGAGCACCTTGCCGGACTTTTCATCCTGCACGTACAGGCCGTAGCAGCGCGGCTGCGATTTCGGATGCGGCACGCCGCTGTGGATTTTGTCGCCCAGCTTGTCGGACGTGATCACGTCGATGGCGCAGTGCTGCTCGAACAGGGTGATGTTCGGGTGGGCGCGCACCTTTTCTTCCAGCGTGACCTGCACCGCGTGGCCGGTGGCGTCGGCCGCGTGAATGATGCGGCGCTGGCTGTGACCGCCTTCGCGGGTCAGGTGAAAGCCCATTTCGGCCGTCTCGTCGCGGGTGAACGGCACGCCCTGGTCGATCAGCCACTCGATCGCTTCGCGGCCATGTTCGACGATGTAGCGGGTGGCCGTCTCGTCGCACAGGCCGCCGCCGGCGATCAGCGTATCGCTGACATGCTCTTCGACGCTGTCGCCCGAATCGAGCACGGCGGCGATGCCGCCCTGGGCCCAGTTGCTGGCGCCGTCGAGTAACGCGCGCTTGGAGATGATGGCTACGGTGCGCGTTTGCGCCAGATGCAGGGCGACCGAGAGTCCGGCCAGGCCGCTGCCGACAATTGCAACGTCAAATTTCATGGTGGGGGCAAGGTTTTGTACAGAGGCATCACTATAGTCTATTTGTCATTTGCTTGGGTGAACGCTTGGTTGACAGGGTGTGCTTGTCCACAGTCAATGCTTATTGCTCATCTTTCAGCGACCATGGTTGAGCCATTGGCGCGTGTCGCTGCCATGACGTGGCCGTTGAGGCATAGCCCTAGTGGAGGAACAGTGATCCGCATTTTCAATCACTATGTGTCAAAGATGGCGTTCATCCTGCTGCTGCTGGAGCTGGCGATGCTGCTCGGTTCGGCCAGCGTGGCCTCGGCGTTGTGGTTTTCCGACGCCAGCGGACACTTTCGAGCGGACAACCTGTACCTGTCGTCGCTGACGTTCGCGCTGGTAATCGTGTTTTCCATGAGCGCGTTGGGCATGTACCAGCATAGCGCGCGCGAAGGCTTGCGCACGACCTTGATACGCATCATGCCATCGTTTGCGCTGGGCTTCGCGCTGCTGTCGGCGCTGATCGCCGTGCGCCCTGAAATCTATTTCGGGCGCGGGGTGTCGACCATTATCTTCGCCTTGGGCGCCACCGGCGTGGTGCTCACGCGCCTGGTGGTGTTCAAGTCGGCCGAGTCGGCGTTCCTGGAAGCGCGCCTGCTGTTCATCGGCAGCGGCGCGATGGCGCGCGAGTGCCTGGATCTGGCCTTCAGCAAGAATGGCTTTCACCAGTTCAAGGTGGTCGGCGCCATCAGCATGGCGGGCGAAGCGAGCTGCGTGCCGGAGTCGTATCTGTTGCCGATGGGCGAATCGCTGCTGCACATGGCCAAGAAATACGAAATCAGCGAGATCGTCGTCACCGTCGGCAACCGGCGCAACAGCGCCTTTCCCGTCAGCCAGCTGCTCGCCTGCGCGCTGGGCGGCGTGCGCATCATCGACGCGGCCACGTTTTTCGAGCGCGAAGCGTGCCAGATCCGCCTCGATTCGCTGCAGCCGTCCTACCTGATTTTCGGCGGCGGCTTCGACCAGAGCTTCTGGCGCGCCTTCGTCAAGCGCGGCTTCGACTTGCTGGCCAGCGGCCTGATCACGCTGATCACGCTGCCGCTCATGCTGATCACCGCCGCCGCCATCCGCCTGGAAGACCGCGGGCCCGTGTTCTACCAGCAGGAGCGGGTGGGGCGCGATGGCACGGCGTTTCGCGTATTGAAATTCCGCTCCATGCGCTGCGATGCCGAGCGCGACGGCACGCCCACGTGGGCCGCCGCCAACGACAGCCGGGTCACGCGCACGGGCCGCATCATCCGCCTGCTGCGCATCGACGAGCTGCCGCAGATGCTCAACGTGTTCAAAGGCGACATGAGCTTTGTCGGACCGCGCCCTGAGCGCGCGTTTTTCGTCGACCAGCTGGCCACGCAAATTCCCTACTACAACGTGCGCCATACCATCAAGCCCGGCATCACGGGGCTGGCGCAGGTGCGCTACCAGTACGGCGCGTCGGTCGAGGATGCCGTGCAAAAGCTGCAATACGACTTGTACTACGTCAAGAACAACAGCCTGTTCCTGGATTTGCTGATCCTGATCGACACCGTGCAGGTGGTGTTGCTCGGCAAAGGCAGCCGCTGATCGGGGCCCGCGCACCATTTCAAGGAGAACGACAATGGCAAAGAAGAAGATACTCGTGGTCGAGGACGACAAGGGCTTGCAAAAGCAGCTGCGCTGGTCGCTGGACGGTTACGACGTGCTGCTGGCCGACGACCGCGACACGGCGCTGGCGCTCGTGCGCCGCCATCGTCCCGCCGTGGTGACCATGGACCTGGGCCTGCCGCCCGATCCGGACGGCGCCAGCGAAGGGCTGGCCATCTTGCAGCAGCTGCTGGCCGACGCGCCCGATACCAAGGTGATCGTGTTGTCGGGCAATCAGGAGCGCAGCAATGCACTGAAGGCGATCGGCATGGGCGCTTACGACTTTCATCAGAAGCCGTGCGACCCGGAGCTGTTGAAACTAGTGATCGAGCGGGCCTTTCATTTGCATGCGATGCAGCAGGAAAACCGCCGCATGGTGCAGATTCAGGCCGATTCGCCCCTGGCGGGCATCGTCACGCGCGATCCGGCCATGCTGAAACTGTGCCGCACGGTGGAAAAACTGGCTGGCTCGGGCGCGACGGTGATGCTGCAAGGCGATTCGGGCAGCGGCAAGGAACGCTTCGCGCGCGGCCTGCACGACCTGAGCCCGCGCCAGCACAACCGCTTCGTGGCGATCAACTGCGCGGCGATTCCCGAGGATTTGCTGGAAAGCGAACTGTTCGGCCATGAAAAGGGCGCCTTCACAGGGGCCGGCCAGCAAACGCTGGGCAAAATCGAAATGGCCCAGGGCGGCACCTTTTTTCTCGACGAAATCGGCGACATGGCGATGGGCTTGCAGGCCAAGCTGCTGCGTTTTATCCAGGAGCGGGTGATCGAGCGCATCGGCGGGCGTACCGAGATCGCCATCGATGCGCGCATTGTCTGCGCTACCCATCAGGATTTGAAGCAACTGGTGCGCGACGGGCGTTTTCGCGAGGACTTGTATTACCGGCTGACGGAAATCGTGCTGGCCATTCCGCCGCTGCGTCTTCGGGTGGGCGACGCCGTGCTGCTGGCGCACCATTTCAAGAACCGCTTCTGCGACAAGGAAGGGCGCAGCGCCATGGCGTTCTGCGAAGACGCGCTGATCGCCATTGAAAATTATGACTGGCCAGGCAATGTGCGCGAGCTGGAAAACTGCATCAAGCGCGCCGTGATCATGGCCGAAGGCACGCAAATCTGCGCGCGCGACCTGGGGCTGCCGGCCGCCAGCGAATTTGTCGAACCGATCAACCTGCGCCAGGTGCGCGACGCGGCCGAGTACAAGGTGATGGTCATGGCGCTGGCGCGCACCGATGGCTGCATCGTGCGCGCGGCCGAAATGCTGGGCGTGAGCCGGCCTACGCTGTACGACCTGATGCATCATCACGGCATCCGCAGCGCCGGCGCGGCATGAAACCACGCTTGACTGCGCGGCGCCATGACCGCCGCCCTCGAGGCCCGGACGTCACCACGACATGATCCAGTTGGCGCTGGTCTCGGCCACTTCGTCGCGCCACTCGCGGCTGGCGAAACTGTGGTTGGCGCCGGCGATGGTGACGCGGCGGCAGCGGGTGTCGTGTTTGTCGAGCAGATCGGCGAATTCCTGCGCCAGCGGATCGGCCCCGCCCAGCACCACCAGCGTGTGGCCGGTAAAGCAGCTGAGGCCTGCCACGATGCGCTGCTGCAAGGGCACGCCGCCGTCGAGGGCCACGGCGCGCAGGTTGGCGCGCACCTGTTCGCTCATGGTGGCCGCGCCGTTGCTGTCGCGGCTGGTGGCGCCGGCGATCTTGCGCCAGAAGCCCAGCTCGCCGAAGCGGGCGCGCAGGTGGGGCAGCAGGCTGGGGCGGGCACTGTCGGGGTCGCGCACCCACGGATTGAGCAACACCAGACCGGTGACCTGGGGATCGGTGTGGGCGTACAGCGCCGCGGCCGTGGCCGCGTCGTCCAGCCCCCAAATGACGATTTCCGTCATTTCGGGGATCTGCAGGAAAAATTCTTTCATGGCGGCGCGCACGTCGGCGTCGATGTTGTCGTAGCGGCGCGGTTCGCCCTCGCTGTCGCCCATGCCGCGGTAATCGAAGCGCATGACGGGGATGCCGCGCGGGGCCAGCATGCGCGCCAGCAAGGTGAACTGGCGGTGTCCGCCGACCCGGTACTGGGGCCCGCCCGTAAGCACCAGCACGCCACGGGGCAAGGGCCGCTCGGGCACGTCGACGATGCCGACCAGGCGGCAGCCCTGGCAGCTGAAACCGAGCGCGCGCTGATCGTATTTCATGATGGCCGGGCCGCAGGCGGCGAGGGTTGGGGGCCGGGCCACGCCGGAGGAGCGGCAGCGGGACCGGCGCCCGCGCCGCCGGCAAACACGGCGCTGGTGGCGTCGAGCAGGGCGGCGCATTCGTTTTGCTCGGCACTGTTCCAGAATGGCACGCCGGTCAGCAGGTGCAGCTCCAGCGTGGCGCCGCCGCCGGCCCAGCGCTCGGCCAGGCGGGCGGCGCTGGCCCGCAGCCGGCTGGACACGGCTGGGCTGTCGGCGCCGCTGGCGAACCAGTGCACGGTACACGGCGGCGGCTGCAACTGGGCCGCGTCGATGGCGTCGATGGCCTGGGCCAGGGCGGCGGACACTTCGTAGCCGCACACTTCCAGCGTGCCGTGCGCCAGCAGGTGGGTGCGCAGCGCCGCCGTGGAGCGCGGCGCGCCGGGCGTGGCCAGACGCTGTTCCTGCACCAGGCGCTGACGCAGGAACTGGTTGATGCAGGTGCGCCCGTGCAGCAGCGGCTGCCACAGGACGATGCCGCCCAGATCGGCCGTCAGCGCACGCTCGCTGCTGGCGAAGTCGAGCGCCAGCAAGCCGCCCAGGCGCAACCCCCACAGGCGCATGGGACCGGTGCTGCGCTCGCTCAGCCAGGCATAGGCCACCAGCAGGTCGCGCCGCCACTGGTCCCAGCGCGCGGCGTTGAAGTCGCCGCAGCTGTCGCCGCAGCCGAACAGGTCGATCTGCAGCACGGCGTAGCCCAGACCGGCGAAGCGGCGCGCCTGCAGCTGCGCCATGCGCCGGGTGGCATTGAGTTCCTCGGCGAACGGATGCACATACAGCATGGCGCCGCGCGCCGGAACGTGCGGGTTGGGCGCGTGGTACAGGCTGAAGCGGGTGCCCGGCTCGGCATCGAAGAAAAACGGCTCCACGTGGGGCGTCGGTAAAAGCGGGGCATTCATGAATTAGGGTCTCCTCCACGAACACGGTTTTTTTTGGGTGTTCGCAACGCTGCTTGACGGTGGGCGTTGATGCCGGTTCCCGGGCCCTGCGCTTTACTGGGAACCGTATCAATTAGACACCCCCAAAAATCGAATCATGTTGAGCTTGCACAAGCTCAAGCAAGAGCGCACGCAAGCGTTGGTGACGATGCAATGGTTGAGAAATATCAAAGCCACCGCCCCGAATTTTTTCAATGATGAAATCTTCCCGCAACGATATTTCTGAGGACGCCATGTCTGAGCTCATCCACGAAGTGATCGGCGCCAGCGCCGCGCGCAGTCCGGCCGCGCTGGCGCTGCGCCATGCCGACCGTCAGCTCACCTATGGGCAGCTGCATGACGCGGTGCGGCGCGCCGCCTGCGCGCTGCTGGAGCTGGGTCTGCCGCCGCAGGGGCGGGTGGCGGTGTTCCTGGAAAAGCGCGAGGAAGCCGTGCTGGCCCTGTTCGGCGCGGCCGCCGCCGGCGGCGTGTTCGTGCCCATCGATCCGCTGCTGCGTCCCGACCAGGTGGGCCACATCCTGCGCGACAGCGGCGCCAGCATCCTGGTGACGTCGCCTGCGCGCCTGGCCGCGCTGGACCTGGCGCTGGCGGCCTGCCCGCAATTGCGGGCGGTGCTGCAGACCGGCGACGGCGGCGCCGGGCTGGCCGGCCTGCCGCAGCTGCCGGTGCTGGGCTGGAACGCGATCCTGGCTGCCGCCGCGGAGCATGCGCCGCACCACGCCGGCGCCGGCGCCATGGCGGCATTGCTGTACAGCGCCGACTGCGCCGGGCCGGCCAGGGCGCGGGTGCTGACGCACGACAACCTGGTGGCCGGGGCGCGCAGCCTGGCCGCCTGCGTGGGCGCCGGCGCGCACGACCGCATCCTGGCCGTGCTGCCGCTGTCGGGCGAATACGGGCTGGCGCAGCTGACCAGCAGCTTTGCCAGCGGGGCGGCTGTGGTGCTGAGTAACCCATTGCTGACGCGCGACATCGTGGAGACGGTCGAAACCGAGCGCATCACCGGGCTGGCGGCGGTGCCATCGCAATGGATACAGCTGGCCGCGCTCGACTGGCGCGGCGCCCAGCGCCTGCGCTACCTGACCAACTCCAGCGGCACCTTGCCGGCTGAAACGGTGCTGACTTTGCGCGCGCGCTTGCCGGGCGCGGCGATCTACCTGATGCATGGCAGCGCCGACGCCTGCCGCTCGACCTACCTGGCGCCGGACCAGGCGGCCGTGCGGCCCGGCTCGATCGGCAAGGCGGTACCGGGCGCCGAGGTGCTGGTGCTGGCGCCGGACGGGCGCCGCTGCGCCGCCAACGAACCGGGCGAACTGGTGCAGCGCGGCGCGCTGGTGCCGGCCGGCTACTGGAACGGGACGGCGATGCGGCCGGCCGCGGCGCGCGACCAGCATGGCCCGGGGGAGGGCGGGGCAATGGAAGGCGGCGTAAGGGAAGGCTGCGTAACGGAAGGCGGCGCAAGGGAAGGCGGTGAAGGCCCGGCGCCGGTGCTGTGGTCGGGCGACCTGGTGCGCATGGACGACGAAGGTTATCTGTATTATGTGGGGCGCGGCGATGAACTGATCGCCAGCGGCGGCTACCGCATCAGCCCGCGCGAAGTGGAGGATGTGGTGCGCGCCACCGGCATGGTGGCCGAGCTGGCCGTGCTGGGCCTGCCGCACGCGGTGCTGGGCCACAGCGTGGTGCTGGTGGCGCGGGCCCAGCCCGGCTGCGAGCTGGCCGGCAGCGTGCTGCAGGCGGCCTGCCGCGCCAAGCTGCCGCCCTACATGGTTCCCGCGCGCGTGCTGCTGTGGCCGGGCGCCCTGCCGCGCGATGCCAGCGGCGCCATCGACCGCGCCGCGCTGGCGCGGGCGCTGCAGCAGCAAGCCGATGCGGCGCCCGGTCCGGTACCGGCGGCCCAATGCGCAGCGGCGGCGCCGACGCAGCCGCCAGCGCCGCTGGCCGCCGTGTTGCCCCCTGGCGCCCGCGCCGTGCACGCGCAGCTGGCCGACGCGGCGCGATGAGCATAGTGCGGCCACCGGGCGGCGAGGACGGGCGCGGCGGCGCCGATTCGCAGCTGCACTTCCAGCGCTATTATCAGAGCGAAGGCGGCGGCGGCGCGGCACGCCAGCGCGCCGCCGCCGTGCGGCTGCACGTGATGGCCGCGCTGGGCAATCCCTCCGGCCCCCTTAGGGTGGCCGAAGTGGGCTGCGGCGACGGCACCGGTTGCCGCCTGTGGGCCGAACGCGGCCATGAAGTGCACGGGGCCGACGACAACGCGGCCCTGGTGGCGCTGGCGCGCAAGCGCGCCGGCCATGCCGGCCTGGAGATCGCCGTCGAGGTGGCGCAGGCGGCCGCCCTGCCATGGCCCGACCAGAGCATGGATGTGTGCATCGGCGCGCGCCTGCTGGACGACGCGGCCGACTGGCGCGCCTGCCTGGCCGAGCTGGTGCGGGTGCTGAAACCGGGCGGGGTGCTGTACCTGTCCACCGGCAACCGGCTGTATCCGGGAGCGCCGCGCCCGCGCCACCCGTTCACCTATTACAGCCTGCGCCGCCATCTGGCGGCGGCGGGCCTGCGCGTGCTCGACCGCTTCGACCTGGCGCGCCGCAACAAGGCGCGCGCGCCGGGCACCCGGGCCGCCATGGCCCTGCTGTGCGCGGTGCCGCCGCTGCGCCTGTGCGCCCACGTGGCCAGCCGCGAAACGCTGGTGCTGGCCATCAAGCCGTTGGGCTGAACAGGTTGCTGCCCATGCGCAGCAAAAAGCCGCTGCTGCTGCGGTCCCAGGGCGTGAAGCGGGGCAGCGCGAACGGGTCCGTGGTCGGGCGCGCCGCGCCCCAGGCCGACGTCACCGCCGCTTCGAAGCCTTGCGAACGCAGCATGTTGGCATGGCGCTGTTCGAAGTCGCGTCCCGGCTGGCCGCTGGGATAGGCAAACAGGCTCACGCGCGCCTGGATCAGGTTTTCCAGGCGGCTGCGGCTCTCGGCGATCTCGGCGCGGGCGGCGGCGTTGGAGATGGCGGCCAGCACCACGTTGCTGGCCGTGTGCGCGCCGATGTCCATGCCGGCCCGGTGCAGGGCCAGCAGCTGGTCGGGGCCCAGCATCAGCGGGCGCGGCGGCGCCGCCATGCTGGACACGCGCAGCTGGCGTTCGCCATCGGCCAGTTCGCCCAGGGTGGCGATCAGCATATCGATCACGGCGCGGCGCCGCACCGGGCAGCCGATGTCATAGCTGCCGAAGCCGCTGCGGCCCAGGTTCAGGCGCGCGCCGGGCGCGGCGCGCACCATGTCGATAACCCGGTCACGCCACAGGCAGCCGCCGTCCAGATAACCGCCGGCGACGAAGAACGTGGCCGGCACGCCGTAGCGCTGCAACAGCGGCAGGGCCACGTCGGCGCTTTCGGCGTAGCCGTCGTCGAAGGTGATGCAGGCAGCGCGGCTGGGCAGGGTGCGCGCGCGCAGCCGGCGCGCCGCCACCGCCAGCGGCAGCACGTTGAACCAGCGCGTGAGCAGGCGCAGGTGCTGTTCGAAGCGGCGCGCTTCCACCCACTCGGGGAACAGCGGGTCGGGCTGGGCCACGACGCGCTGGTAGATCAGGATCGACAGGGGCATTTGCATGGGCATGAACGGGCGTTGGTGCGGTTGCGGATCGATGGTTGCCGGGCGCGCGGTCCGGTTGGCGGCCGCCGGTGCCGGGCGCGGCGGGCGCTTGTTGATGCTTGTCAATGAAGGGCGGTCGCCCGCCGTTACACTGAATTCTTTGCTTCAGGCAATACTAGTGCAGCACGGGCCGGTGCCTGTTGAGCGTGCTCATGGCCGGTGGCCCGGGCGCGCCGTCCGGGCCACCGGCGCCGGCCAACTTTCTGGGAGTAGCGCATGCGTATCGGGCTGGTCGGTTATCCCATGCTGTTTCGCCGCGATGCGGCCGTGCAGCGCCAGGTGCGCGACACCATCGGCGCGCTGCTGGCGTTGCGCAGCGCCGGTGGCGCGGCGCGGCCCGGATCGCCCCGGCTGCAGCACGCGCTGCAGGTCGAGCTGCTGGACGCGGGTGCGCGCCTGGCCCGCTACGACCTGATTCACGTGTTTTCGGCCACCCACGGCAATCACGCCATCGTCGAAGCGGCCGCGGCGCTGGGGGTGCCCGTGGTGCTCAGTCCCCTCGTTTCCAGCGGCTGGGACGGCGCCCGCGGCGCCCCGGTGCGCCCGGACGAGCGGCGCCTGCGCGCACCCGGCGCCTGGAGCGGGCAGAGCGGTTACGCCCAGACCCGGCGCGCGCTGCAGCTGGCCGCCCGCGTGTTGGCCTGCGGCGCGGGCGAGAAGGCGGCGCTGACGGCCGGCTTTCCCGTCGATCCGGCCAAGGTGCGCCTGATCAACAGCGGCATCGGGGCGCAGTTTTTCGGCGCCAGCGAGACGCTGTTTCGCCAGCACAGCGGCATCCAGGGGCCGTTCGTGCTGATGGCCGGTCCCCTTTGTCCCTACCTGGACCAGCTGGGCATGGCCCACGCGCTGGCGGGCCTCGGCCTGCCGCTGGTGCTGGTGGGCGCGGCGCGCGGCCAGGATGCTTATCTGCGCCGGCTGCGCGCGGCGCCCGGCGTGATCCTGGCCGGCGCGCTGCGCGCCGACAGCGCCATGCTGGCCAGCGCCGTGGCGGCCGCCTCGGTGTACCTGTTGCCGCGCCATGCGGGGGCGGCGCCGCTGACGGCGCACGATGCGCTGGCCTGCGGTACGCCGGTGGTGTTCGGCGCCGCCGGCGCGGCCGCGGCGATCGGGCGCCTGCTGGGGGCCGCGCCGGCGCGCGCCCAACTGCGCGCGCTGG
>CALRYE020000192.1:0-11469 GCA_943372275.1 Janthinobacterium lividum | reverse complement strand
GGAGTCGTCGGGGCGCAGCCGCGCCAGCAGGGTGCGCGAGGCGCCGTGCAGGCGGCGCGCGTGGTGGCTGCCATGGCGATAGGGCCGGGTATCCTTCAGGCGCCCGACCCAGTGCCGCTTGAACACGACGAACCGGTCGTGCCAGCGCTCGAACCAGGGCAAGGTCACCAGGGTCGGCCGGGTCAGGGTGTACAGGCGCGCCACCATGGCCGCGCCGCCCAGCTTGGTCACGATGATGACGCACACGCCGGCAATCGCATGGCCCTGGGTGATGGCGACCAGCGCCAGTAGCTTGACGGGAAACAGCATCACGGAAGGCAGCATGAAGATGCACAGGGCCGGGTAGGGGCGCAGGCGGCGGATGCGCCGTTCCAGCAGATGCATCGCCGGCCATGCGGCCATGGCCGCCAGCGCGCGCAGACCGGCGCGCCAGAACCACTCTTCCAGCAACAGCAGCAGCGCCGCGACGTAGATCAGCGGCGTGAGCAGGGTGGTGCGGAGCTTGGCGGGGTGGGGTGTGGGCGGGCGCATGGTTTATCTCGTTCAACAATCATACGCGATCCGATACGCGATTCGGGTCGCGCGGCCTGCCTTGGTATCACGGACACGCGTACCGGACTAGCCGTTACAATACCGTGATGAATAAAGCATTTGTCAAAGAGTCGGACAACGATGACGACGACGCCGAAGCGTTGGCGCTGGCGCAGGCCATCCCTGCCGGCGCCAAGAACTACATCACGCCGGCCGGTTACCAGCGCATCAAGGATGAACTGCTGCAGCTGATCGATGTCGACCGGCCCGAGGTGGTGCGCATCGTGCACTGGGCCGCGTCCAACGGCGACCGCTCGGAAAATGGCGACTATATCTACGGCAAGAAGCGGTTGCGCGAAATCGACCGGCGCATCCGCTTTTTAACCAAGCGCATGGACTCGGCGGCCGTGGTCGATCCGAGTGTCCATCATGGCAACGAACAGATTTTCTTCGGCGCGACCGTGACCTATGCCAATTCGGCGGGCGACGAGCACACGGTGACCATCGTCGGCATCGACGAGCTGGACCCGCTCAACGGCAAGATCAGCTGGGTCTCGCCGGTGGCGCGGGCGCTGACCAAGGCGCGCGAGGGCGACACCATCACCTTGCAGACGCCGCTGGGCACCGAGGAGCTCGACGTGCTCAGCGTGAGTTACCCGGCGCCCGTCGAAGAAGCCTAATTTTTATCTTGAAGCGAGTTGTCGATGGCGATAGTTAACACCAGTCTGAATCATTTGTTGCGCGTGCCGCTGGCCGCTGAAATCCACTCGCGACCGTCGCTGCGGCTGATCGGTCCGGAAACCATCACCCACCTGGCCGTGTACATCCGCGATGTCAGCACCGACGGCGAGCATGTGCTGGTGCAGCATCAGTTGCTGACGTCCCTGTGCCGCCACTTCGGCGTGTCCGGCCCCCACGGCGACGCCAAGTATTTCTTCCATGACTTCGGCAGCTTCCGCGTGCAATGGGAGTCGCACACGGAGTTCTGCACCTACACCTTTGCCGAACACCACGGCGCCGAGCTGGCGCTGGAGAGCGCCTTCGACGACGTGCCGCTGCGCCACGTTCCGCAGGAATGGTTGCAGGAGCTTAACGGCAAGGTCATGGTGGCCACCCACCTGTGGCTGCAGAAAAGCGACGACAGCCTGGAAGCGATGCGCCAGGCGTTCGGCAGCAACTTGCTGGTCGGCTCGGACAGCCAGGGCTTTGCCCGGGTGTGGACCGATTTCGCCATCG
This sequence comes from Janthinobacterium lividum, assembly GCA_943372275.1. Lineage (GTDB taxonomy): Bacteria > Pseudomonadota > Gammaproteobacteria > Burkholderiales > Burkholderiaceae_D > Telluria_A > Telluria_A lividum_A. The sequence continues at coordinate 9,702 of CALRYE020000192.1, read as the reverse complement.
CGCCGGACGGCTTCGGCCGGGTGGTGGTGCAGGACATGGGCATGCAGTTCCAGCAGGCGGGGCGGCTGGTGCAGCGGGTGCTGGAAGTGGAAACCTACCGCATGATGGCGCTGCTGGGCCTGCCCCACGCGCACCAGGCCGCGCCGGTACTGAACGCCATCGAAGCGGAGCTGGCGCGCTTGTCGGCCGGCATGACCGATTCGACCGAAGAAGTGGCGGCCGCCGCGTCCAGCGACGAGCGCGCCTTGCTGCAGAAAATCACGGCGCTGGCCGCGCGCATGGAAAAGCTGGCGCTGGAAAACAGTTACCGGTTCGCCGCCTCCAAGGCGTATTACCAGCTGGTGCGGGCGCGCATCGACGAATTGCGCGAAGTGCGCATTCCCGGCGTGCCGACCATCGGCGAATTCATGGACCGGCGCCTGGCGCCGGCCATGAACACGTGCGAATCGATGGTGCGCCGGCAGGAAGCGATGGCCGAGCGGATCGGCCGCACCAACGACTTGCTGCGCACCCGCGTGGGCATCGTGCAGGAGCAGCAGAACCGCCGCATCCTGGAGTCGCTCAACAAGCGCGCGGCGCAGCAGTTGCGCCTGCAGCAGGCGGTCGAAGGCTTGTCGGTGGTGGCAATTTCGTATTATTCGATCGGACTGTTCAGTTATGCGGCCAAGGCCATGAAGCTGGCCGGTTTGCCGGTCAATCCCGAGATCGCCACCGGCGCGATGGTGCCGGTGATGATCGGCATGGTCTGGCTGGGCTTGCGCCGCATGCACCATGTGGTGAGACGATGAGCGGGCCGGGCGAGGTGGGCGGCGTGGCTGGCGTGAATGGCGCGAATGGCACGGACGCTGCCGACGTGCTGGAAGCATTGCGCGCAGCAACGGCGCAGCGCCACACGGTGCTGGACTCGAATCTGCCGCTGGGTGGGCCGGCGCCCACACTGAGCGATTACCGCGACCATCTGCTGATGCTGCGCGCGTGGCTGGCGCCCATGGAGCGCTGGCTGGCCGGCTTCGCCGACGGCCCGCATGGCGTGGCGCGCACGGCGCGCATCGATGCCGATCTGCTCCTGATCGACGACACCATGGTCATGCCCGAGGACGCAACGCCATGGCCGGACGACGCCAGCGCAGCCTATCGCTGGGGCGTGAGTTACGTAGTCGAAGGCTCGCAGCTGGGCGGCGCCGTGCTGTACAAGCGCCTGGCCGAGGCTCTGGCGCCGCATCCGCTCAATTATCTCAAGAGCGATGCCGGACCGGGGCCACGCTGGCGCGAGTTCGTGGCCGCGCTCAAGACGCATGTACAGCTGCCGCAAGATGTGGCCGCCGCCTGCAAGGGCGCTTGCGATGCGTTCGACCGCTTGCTGGCCAGCCGCCATTCTCCCATTCCGCCGGGAGCGGTTGCTTAGGCGCCGCGGCCGGCGGATAGGCGCCATTCGCCGTGGGCCCGTCAGTGAATGGCCGACTTGCCTTGATCGGTGATGGTGCCACGCCAGGCGCCCGTTTCGCCGCCACGCTTCTCGATCATTTCCTTGAAGCGCTTCAGGTTGGCCTTGGCTTCCATGCGCACGGCGCCGATCGCGTCACCGATGGTCTCGACCGCATCTTGCGGCTCATAGCGGATTTCCAGCGCGATGCGGGTACGCGCGCCCGACAGCGATTCGAACGTCACCACGCCGCTGTTGGGCGTGCCGGTGGTGCTGCGCCATTCGATGCGCTGGTCGGGGATCTGCTCGACGATCTCGGCATCCCATTCGATCAGCTTGCCCATGACGTCGGCTTTCCAGTGCAGGCGCTTGTCGTCAAGTTGCTTGATCTCGTGCACGCTGTCCATGAACGATGGGAATTCCTCGAACTGCGTCCACTGGTCGTACGCGACCCGCACGGGCACATTGACGGTGATGGTTTCGCGCACCGACGAGTTGTCTTGCCCTGCGCGCCTGTTTTTCATTTGCTTTGCGATATACGTGCCGCCAACGGCGAGCGCGGCCATGGTGATGAGTCGGGTAAGCATCTAATTCTCCTAATGCGGGTAGTCTGGCTCATCATCGTAGTCGCATCGGGACGGCGCCGATATAGGCTTATCCGCAAAGCTGGTGTAGGAGCACTCCCGGTCTGGCTGAAAAATTTCTAAGCCGCCAAATGGCCCCGCGTGTGGCGGGGCAGCGTGGGAAACGAGGACGGGAAGGGTCAACGGAGCAGAGCCGGAAGGCAGCGGCGGGGCTTAAGTGCGCTCGCGCTCCACGCGGGTGACGCCGGAGACACGGCGCAGATTGCGGATGAGGTGGGCCAGATGGACGCGGTCCTTGATCTGGATGGTGAAGCGCAGCAGGGTGATCAGGTGTTCGCGGTCTTCGTCCATGCCGACGTAGGAGATGTTGGCATCGGACTCGCCGATTTCGGCCGCCACGCGCGCCAGGATGCCTTTTTCATTGGTGATGAGCAGGCGAATGCGACAGTCGAATCGTCGGTTCAGTTCCGCGCCCCATTGCACGGCGATCCAGCGGTCCGGTTCCTTGCCGCGCAGGCGCTTGGCGCCGCTGCAGTCGACGGTGTGCACGATCAGGCCCTGATCGCGGCGCAGCTGGCCGATGATCTGGTCGCCCGGAATTGGCAGGCAGCACGGCGCCAGTTGCACCGACACGCCTTCGCTGCCGTAGATGGTGACCGGGTCCAGTTCGCCCGACACCAGGTGGTGCGCCGACGGGGCGCTGGCCAGGTCGTCGTCGATCAGGCCGAAGATATGGCGCGCCACCAGCGCGGCCATGCGCTTGCCCACGCCGATGTCGGCGTACAGCTCGTCCATCGAATTGGCCGACGATTCATTGAGCAGTTTGTCCACCGCCGGTTGCGGCAGGTCGGGCTTGATGTTCAGCGCCGTGAGCGCCTGCGCCAGCAGTTCGCGGCCCAGGTCGACCGACTCGTTCAGGTTGATGGTGCGCAGGTGGTGGCGGATCGCCGAGCGGGCTTTGCCGGTGCGCACGAACGCCAGCCAGGTCGGGCTGGGGCGCGACAGGGGATCGGTGACGATTTCGACGATGTCGCCGTTGCGCAATTCGGTGCGCAGCGAGGCCGTTTCGTTGTTGATCTTGACCGACACGGTGTGGTCGCCGATGCCGGTGTGGATGGTGTAGGCGAAGTCGAGCGCCGTGGCGCCGCGCGGCAGGGCAATGATCTTGGACTTGGGCGTAAACACATACACCGAGTCGGGGAACAGGTCGACCTTGACGTGTTCCAGGAATTCGGCCGAGTCGCCCGTCTGCTGCTGGATGTCGAGCAGCGACTGCAGCCACGCGTGGGTCTTTTGCTGCAGGTCCGACAGGTTCGATTCGCCGTTCTTGTACAGCCAGTGCGCGGCCACGCCGGACTCGGCGGTGCGGTGCATTTCCTGGGTGCGGATCTGGAATTCGACCGGGGTGCCGTAGGGGCCGATCAGGGTGGTGTGCAGCGACTGGTAGCCGTTGAGCTTGCGGATGGCGATGTAATCCTTGAACTTGCCCGGCATCGGCTTGTACAGCCCGTGCAGGGTGCCCAGCGCCACGTAACAGTTGGCGAAACTGTCGACCACCACGCGAAAGCCGTACACGTCCAGCACCTGCGAGAACGACAGGCGCTTCAAGCGCATCTTTTTGTAGATGCCGTACAGGGTTTTTTCGCGGCCGTACACTTCCGCATCCAGGTCGGCCATGGCCAGGGTGCTCTTGACCGATTCGAGGATCTTCTTGACCACTTCGCGGCGGTTGCCGCGCGCGGCCTTGACGGCCTTGGTCAGGGTGCGGTAGCGCAGCGGGTACAGGTGCGAGAACGACAGGTCCTGCAGCTCGCGGTAAATATTGTTCAGGCCCAGGCGGTGCGCGATGGGCACGTACACTTCCATGGTCTCGGCGGCGATGCGGCGCTTCTTGGCGGCCGTCATGTGCTCGAGCGTGCGCATGTTGTGCAGGCGGTCGGCCAGCTTGATGAGAATCACGCGCACGTCCGAGGCCATGGCCAGCAGCATCTTGCGGAAGTTTTCCGCCTGCGCTTCGATCAGACTCTGGAATTCGATTTTTTCCAGCTTGGACAGGCCGTCGACGAGGGTGGCGACGGGGGCGCCGAAGCGCTCGATCAGCTCATCCTTTTTAACGTCCTGGTCTTCCATGACGTCGTGCAGCAGTGCGGCCATGATGGCTTGCACGTCCAGCTTCCAGTCGGCGCAGATTTCGGTGACGGCGATGGGGTGGGAAATGTACGGTTCGCCCGACTTGCGGACCTGGCCCAGATGCATCTCGTCGGAAAAACGATAGGCTTCCTTGACCTTTTTAAGTTCGGAGGGACTGAGATATTCGGCCAGCTTGGCCATCAGGGCACTGACTGACGCGACACCGGGGGCCACGGGCGGTGGCGCCGGTGGGCCACCTTCCTGCGCCTTGGTCGCCGCGCGTGGGGTGCGCGGCTTGGGCGAGCCTGCCTGTGTCGATTCCTGTGTGGTCAGATTCATACGCAAAGTCAATCAGCCGCTGTGTGATGAATGGATGCCGGATTGGCAGGTCGACACTTGATCAGGCAAGCAGTGCAGCGGCTAGGTACCAATTACATCGGCACCTTTTTCAGCATTTCAATACCTACTTTGCCGGCGGCGATTTCGCGCAGGGCAACCACGGTTGGCTTGTCCTTGGCATCGACTTTCGGAGTGTGGCCCTGCAACAACTGACGGGCGCGATAGGTTGCGGCCAGGGTCAGCTGAAAACGGTTAGGGATACTTTTCAAGCAATCTTCGATGGTAATGCGGGCCATATTTACTCCTAATTGACTATGTATGCCGGGGTTGACCGGTGATTACGACTGTATCGCGTGGAGGCCCAGTTGGGCAAATAGCGAGGCGTTGCGCGCAGCTTGCTGGGCAAATCGGCTGCGCGTCGCTCTGACAATCGCGCTCATCTCGGACAAGGCGACGTTGAACTCTTCATTGATAATAGCATACTCGAACTCCGGAGCGTGAGCGATCTCGCCGCCGGCGGCCAGCAGGCGGCGGGCGATCACGTGCGGTTCGTCCTGGCCCCGTTTCTTCAGGCGCTCTTCCAGTGCGGCAATGGAGGGCGGTAAAATGAAGATCCCGGCGGCCTGGGGAAACTGTTTGCGCACCTGGCGCGCGCCCTGCCAGTCGATTTCCAGCAGGATGTCGGTGCCGGTTTTCATTTCATCTTCCACCATCACGCGCGAGGTGCCGTAATAGTTGCCGTGCACTTCGGCCCACTCCAGGAATTCGCCCTTGTCGGCGCGCGCGACGAAGTCCTCCGCGGTGGTGAAGTGGTATTCGCGGCCGTTCTGTTCGCCCGGTCGGGGCGGGCGCGTGGTCGTCGAGATCGACAGCTTGATGCCGGGCTCTTGCGCCAGCAAGGCGTTGACCAGGGTGGATTTGCCGGCGCCCGAAGGGGCGGCGACGACGAACAGACTGCCGGAAAAGCCGGGGGTGATGGACATGGTGTTGTTTCCTTATTAGCCGCTTGAGTGCGTTGCCGCATACCCGCACATCCGTTTTACCCTTTACGCCCTTATCCGTCATTCCCGCGCAAGCGGGAACCCATACCACCTCGAATCCGGGGAGGTGCTATGGGTTTCCGCATGCGCGGGAATGACGGCGCGTAGGCTTGCGGGCTGCTGCGAGTAGAGCGCGGGTAGTTCGTAATTATTCCAGGTTCTGAACCTGCTCGCGCATCTGCTCGATCAGCAGTTTCAGTTCCATCGAGGCGTCGGCCAGTTCCTTGACCGAGGCTTTCGCGCCCAGCGTGTTGGCTTCGCGGTTGAGCTCCTGCATCATGAAGTCGAGCCGCTTGCCGACCTGGCCGCCTTTTTTCAGGATGTGGCGCGTTTCGGTCAGGTGCGCGGACAGGCGCGACAATTCTTCCGACACGTCGATGCGGATGCCGTAGAGCGTCACTTCCTGGCGGATGCGCTCGAACGCTTCCTGGCGCGTCAAGGTCGACGGGGTGCCGTGACCGGCCAGCCCGAGCGCGTCCTGCATGCGTTCCACGGCCTTTTGCTGGAACTGCGCAATGACCTGGGGAATGAGCGGGGTGATCCGTTTGACGATCACATCCATCGCATCGATGCGCGACACCAGCATCGCTTCCAGCGCCGCGCCTTCACGGCGGCGGCTGTCGACGAACGCGGCCACCGTGCTGGCAGTGAGCGCGCCCACGTCGGCCTGCAGCGATTCCTGGCCGACCTGGGCTTCTTCGATCACGCCGGGCCAGCGCAGCAGCTCGGCCACCGTCATGACGGGCGCCGAGATGAAATGCTTCGTCACTTCCGTTTGCAGGCGCGCCAGATCGGCCAGCAGCTGGGCGTTGAGCGCCTGCGAGCCGCCGGCGACCTTGCGCCCGAACGACAGGCGCGCCTCCACCTTGCCGCGCGTGATGGCGCCCATGATGGCGGCGCGCAGGTCCGGTTCCAGGGCGCGCAGTTCGTCGTTGATACGAAACTGCAAATCAAGAAAGCGCGAATTGACGCTCTTGATTTCAATCGTCAGCGTGCCGGCCGCGCTTTCGCTGGTGCCAACTGCGTAACCTGTCATGCTAGAAATGCTCAAAGGAGTCCCCGGTGTTTATCTTTTCTTTACAAAGCTGTGATTTATCCACACAATCGCCGTGTTACAAGGAACCCTCATGGCTGCACAAAACAACGCACCCTTGCCCGATGGGCTTGAAATTGCCGGATATCGCATTGTAAAGAAAATTGCGTCCGGCGGGTTCAGTATCGTATATCTCGCCTATGACGAGGACGGTAATGCCGTCGCCATCAAGGAGTACCTGCCGAGCGCATTGGCGTTACGCCAGCCGGGGGAGCTCGTGCCGGTGATTACGCCACCTAATTTGCCCGTTTTCCGCATCGGACTCAAGTGCTTTTTCGAGGAAGGGCGGGCGCTGGCGCTGATCTCCCATCCCAACGTCGTGCGGGTGCTGAACTTCTTTCGCGCCAACGACACCGTGTATATGGTGATGGGCTATGAATCGGGCCATTCGCTGCAGGAGCATATTGCCCGGCTCGGCGCCAAGGGCAGCCGCCTGTCCGAAGCGTTTATCCGCCAGATATTCATGGGCGTGTGCAGCGGCCTGCGCGAAGTGCATGCCAATAAGTTATTACATCTCGATTTAAAACCGGCGAATATCTATTTGCGTACCGACGGCACGCCGATCGTGCTCGATTTCGGTGCGGCGCGCCAGACGTTCAATAGCGACACGCCGAAGCTGACCCCCATGTACACGCCCGGTTTCGCGCCCAGCGAGCTGTATTCGAAAACCGGCGCGCTGGGGCCATGGTCGGATATTTACAGCGTGGGCGCGGCCATGTTTGCCTGCATGGCCGGCCAGCCGCCGCAGCCGGCCGACCAGCGCAAGCTGGAAGACAAGATGGGCACGCATTTCGCCAGGTTGAACGGGGCCTTCTCGCCGCAGCTGATCGCCATGGTGCGCAGCTGCCTGGAACTCGATCCGCTGGCCCGTCCGCAAAGCGTGTTTTCGCTGCAGAAGCAGTTGCAGCAGCCGCTGCCGCAGGCGGCGCCGGAGCCGGGCGCCTTCGACAAGCTGGGCGGCCAGTGGCGCGCCCTGGCCGACAAGCTCGGCGGGCTGGGACGCAAAAAAGCCGAAAAGAACGGCTGACAGGAGACGCTATGCAATTTTCGGTCTATCAAGAGAGCCATATCGGCGGGCGCAAGGTCAACCAGGACCGCATGGGTTACAGCTTCACCCGCGACGCGCTGCTGCTGGTGCTGGCCGACGGCATGGGTGGCCATCTGCGCGGCGAAATGGCCGCCACCATCATGATGCAGACCATGTCGACGCTGTTCCAGCAGCAGGCCACGCCGTACGTCAAGAAGCCGGAGCGCTTCCTGGAAGAAGCCTTTTTAGCGGCGCACGAAGCCATCCACCGCTATACCGACGAAAACAACTTGCCCGAGACGCCGCGCACCACCGTGGTGGCCTGCCTGATCCAGCACAACAGCGCGATCTGGGCCCACTGCGGCGACTCGCGCCTGTACTGGCTGCGGCGCGGCCAGGTGCTGGGGCGCACGCGCGACCATTCGCACATCGAGCACCTGATCGACCGTGGCCTGGCCACGCCCGCCGAGCGCGCCACTCATCCCGACCGCAACAAGTTGTACAACTGCGTGGGCGCCTCGTCGCTGCCCAAGATCGAGGTGTCGCGCCAGGCCAGTTTGCAGGCGGGCGACGTGCTCATGCTGTGCTCGGACGGCCTGTGGGCCATGCTGCCGGACGACGACATGGCGCACCGCCTCAGCAGCCAGACCATCGCGCGCGCCATCCCGGACATGATCTCGGCGGCGGTGACCATCGGCGGCGAGCGCAGCGACAATGCGACGGCGCTGGCGATCATGTGGCAGGGCAGCGGCGACGCGCTCTCGCCGGTGACGGAAACGGTCGACATGGGCATGGTCATTTCCACCATGATGCTGCCGGATAATCTGGTCAGCACCACCATCCAGAGCGGGCAGGGTGCGCAGGAGCCGGCCGTCGCGGCCGATTACGATGCCTTCAATGACGACGAGATCGAAAAGGCGATTGCGGAGATTCGCGGCGCGATCGAGAAGTCGTCGCAGATTCTGAAATGATGCGTGACATGCTGGCGTGAAAATCGACCGCACACTGGCTTCCACTTACCACTTACTTCAAGGCTTACCATGACATTTGAAACCCGTCCGAGCGGACGCGGCGTTGCACAGCTGCGCGAGATCCGCCTGACCCGCGATTACACCAAGCATGCGGAAGGCTCGGTGCTGATCGAATGCGGCGACACCAAGGTGATCTGCACGGCCAGCATCGAAGACAAGGTGCCGGGCTTTTTAAAAGGCAAGGGGCAGGGTTGGCTGACGGCCGAATATGGCATGCTGCCGCGCTCGACGCATACGCGCATGGACCGCGAAGCGGCGCGCGGCAAGCAGTCCGGGCGCACGCAGGAGATCCAGCGCCTGATCGGCCGCTCGCTGCGCGCCGCGTTCGATCTGGAAGCGTTCGGCGAGCGCACCTTGCATCTCGATTGCGACGTGATCCAGGCCGATGGCGGCACGCGCACCGCGTCGATCACCGGCGCGATGGTGGCCGCGTATGACGCGTTCAGCAAACTGGTGGTGCGCGGGGCCATTGGCGCGGTGCCGGTCAAGAGCTTCGTGGCGGCCATTTCGGTGGGCGTGTACCAGGGCATGCCGGTGCTGGATCTGGACTATATTGAAGACTCGGGCTGCGACACCGACATGAATGTGGTGATGACCGAGGCGGGGCATTTTATCGAGGTGCAGGGAACGGCCGAAGGCGTAGCGTTCGACCGCGCCGGCATGAACCGCCTGCTGGATCTGGCGCAGGCCGGGATTGCGGATTTGATCGCGTTGCAAAAGACCACGCTGGGGGTGTAGGAAGGGGGTATCCGCCGATCGTCAGGAGTGTCGAAGACGCGGTCTTCTCTAATCCAACTCACTCCAACAACACTGTCGTCGCGCGGGCGAGGACCCACGCTGAGCCAGCTTTTCCAGTACTGCATGCTCAGCATGGTTCCCCGCCTGCGAGGGTGTCGCAGAACACGCATTTATTTCAAAACCGCTGCCATTTGCTCCGTCATCCCCGCGAAAGCGGGGACCCATGCTGAGCATGCAGCACTATGGAAGCCGGCTCAGCATGGGTTCCCGCATGCGCGGGAATGACGGTTTTGAAGT
>CALRYE020000191.1:0-11518 GCA_943372275.1 Janthinobacterium lividum | reverse complement strand
CGAGCGAAAACAGTCCGAGTAGCCCGCCCAACGACGGCAGGACGTACAGCATCAGCGGTGTAAACAATGGGTCGATTTCGACGCCGTCAGTGCACTTCGTGCCTTTTTCCGCATCGTTGCGAAGGCGCATCTGCATGCCCTTCTCACTTTTGATCGCCGGAGGCGCGGCAAACAGGGTCGTGTCCTTACCTTTATGTGCGATCAACAGATCTTGCTGGCACATCTCACCTTGTTCCGCCACCTGAATGCATTTAATGATCCCGTAAGAGGGCAGGAATAAAAACACCAACAGGATCGCTGCTTGATAGATCTTCCCTTCCCAACTGGAGGTCTTAAGATCCTCAAGAAAAAGCACGGGAATGCGTTCGTGCCAGCTATCGCCATGGCGGCGCGCATGCAGCGTGAGCGGACAGGTGCTGAGGAAAAAGAGCGCCCCGCCGATAATGGCGCCAAAATACCCGACCGCAGGTAGATTCTTGGTAGGATCCGCAGTCATTTCACCGAACAGCTTTCCCAAAAAATCCGACCCGCCCTGAATCGAAATTACGCTGGAAATCAGAAACAGCAAGCTCAAAACGGCTGGCCACTGCCATAGCTGCGTCAAATGTCTCTGATTCATACAACATGCCCCCGTAAAGGAATGGTGGATCGCCTTTGACAACTAAATACTTCGCTATCGAAGAAGATGAGCTGAACGGCGTGCGTGTATTTTGCTGACTGCGACGTTTAACATGCAATGCTTGTTAGCCTACCTTTTCTTTACATCGGCTTCCGTAGTTGAACTGATATCACGCCAGCCGCTCCGCAAACATCTTGCGAAACTTGGCGACCTTGGGCGCGACCACGAACGCGCAATAACCCTGCATGGGATGCTGGCGAAAATAATTCTGATGGTAATCCTCGGCCTTGAACCATGTCTCGGCCGGCTGCAGCTGGGTCACGATCGGCGCGTCCCAGACGTTGGCCATCTCGGCCACGACCTTGCGCGCGGTGGCTTCCTGCTCGGGTGAATCGAAGAAGATCACCGAGCGATACTGGGTCCCCACGTCGTTGCCCTGGCGATTCAGCGTGGTCGGGTCGTGAATGGTGAAGAACACTTCCAGGATATCCCGGTAGCTGATCACGGCCGGGTCGAACGTCACCCGGACCACCTCCGCATGGCCGGTCGTGCCAGCGCACACTTGCTCATAGCTTGGCTGCTCATCGTGTCCGCCCATGTAGCCGGACTCGACCTGGATAACCCCGCGGGCCTCCTGGTATACCGCTTCCAGGCACCAGAAACAGCCACCACCCAGGATCGCCACTTGCGGCGCTGTAGGGTTCGTCATTGCACACCTCGCCAGTTGTAATCGGTAATGTTCACGGTAGTTCACCGCAGTTCACTTTACCGCAAAGTGTGCCTGGCCGCATGCGCAACGGGGGATACACGCGCCTAAAAGAGGGGCGCTGAAGAAACGGAATATTTGGCATAATGGTAAAAATACACAGGGTCACGATGAACACTAGCTCTCCCCGCGCCGCCGAGCGCGATTTTGACACCGCGCAGTTCCGCCAGGCCTTGTCGCAGTTCGCCACCGGCGTGACCGTGATCACCACGCGCCTGGCCGATGGCAGCTACCGCGGCTTGACGGCCAGCTCATTCAACTCGGTGTCGCTCGATCCGCCACTGGTGCTGTGGAGCTTGGGTAACGCGGCCAACAGCCTGCCCATCTTCAGCGGCAACTCGCATTACGTTATCAACGTGCTCAACGCCGATCAGGCCCACCTGGCGCAGCGCTTTTCCAAGCGCACCGAGAATCCGTTCGACGGCGTCGACTTCGAACTGTCGCGCACTGGCCAGCCCATCCTCAAAGGCGCGTCGGCCTGGTTCGAATGCCACAACCGCAGCCGCTACCCGGAAGGCGACCATGTGATTTTCGTGGGCGAAGTGGAAGATTGCGCCGCCGCCCCGCAAGCGTCGCTGGTTTTCCACGGCGGTCAGTTCGGTAGTACCCAAACACGGTAAAATCCCAGATTCCGGCAAAGCAGTCTATACAAGAGACTGGGGCGCCATGTTCGACCTCATCCAATAAAGAGACAGGAACCGTCATGAATCGATCCGAAGCACCGCGCAAGGCCCAGTTCCACTGGGACGATCCCTTACTGCTGAACAATCAGCTGAGCGACGACGAGCGCATGGTGCGCGATGCCGCTGCCGCTTACTGCCAGGACAAGCTGCAGCCGCGCATCCTGGAAGCCTTCCGTCACGAGCGCATGGACACGTCCATCTTCCGCGAAATGGGCGAGCTGGGCCTGCTGGGGCCGACGATTCCTGAACAATACGGTGGTCCCGGCCTCAATTATGTGGCGTACGGCTTGATCGCCCGCGAAGTCGAGCGCATCGATTCCGGCTACCGCTCGATGATGAGCGTGCAGTCGTCGCTGGTGATGGTGCCGATCTTTGAATTCGGCACCGAAGCGCAGCGCCAGAAATACCTGCCCAAGCTGGCCACCGGCGAATGGATCGGCTGCTTCGGCCTGACCGAGCCGAACCACGGTTCCGACCCCGGTTCCATGATCACCCGCGCCAAGAAAGTGGCGGGCGGCTACGCGCTTACCGGTAGCAAGATGTGGATCACCAACTCCCCCGTGGCCGATGTGTTCGTGGTGTGGGCCAAGGACGATGAAGGCGCCATCCGCGGCTTCGTGCTGGAAAAAGGCATGGCGGGCTTGTCCGCGCCTGCCATCCACGGCAAGTTCGGTCTGCGCGCCTCCGTCACGGGCGAGATCGTCATGGATAACGTGTTCTGCCCGGAAGAAAACGCCTTCCCCGACGTGCGCGGCCTGAAGGGTCCGTTCACCTGCCTGAACTCGGCGCGCTACGGCATCGCCTGGGGCGCCCTGGGCGCGGCCGAATCGTGCTGGCACACGGCGCGCCAGTATGTGCTGGACCGTCATCAGTTCGGCCGTCCGCTGGCCGCCAATCAGCTGGTGCAAAAGAAACTGGCCGACATGCAGACCGAGATCACGCTGGGCCTGCAGGGCTGCCTGCAGCTGGGCCGCATGAAGGACGACGGCACCGCCGCGGTGGAAATCACCTCGATGATGAAGCGCAATTCATGCGGCAAGTCGCTGGACATCGCCCGGGTCGCGCGCGACATGTTGGGCGGCAATGGCATCTCCGACGAGTTCGGCATCATCCGCCACATGGTCAACCTGGAAGTGGTCAACACCTATGAAGGCACGCACGACATCCATGCGCTGATCCTGGGCCGCGCGCAAACGGGCATTCAGGCGTTCCAATAAGCCGCTTCCCGGCAACAAAAAACCCGCTGCGGCGGGTTTTTTTACGTCGTCCCGCTGCGTGCCGGGGCCTCAGAACTTGTAGCCGATCCCCATGCTGACCGAGGACGGATCGAGGCGGATATCCATGGTCTGCCCGGTCGAATACGACACCACCGTCTTGAGTCGGGACTTGGTGTACGAGAAATCGGCAAACCAGCGCGCGTTGATGTTGATCGCCAGCCCGGCTTGCACGGTCGGCGCCACCTTGCCCTTGATGGAGAACGTGACGGGCGCGCTGCCGGTCTGGGTAATGGCGGTCAGCTGCCCGGAACCGGTTTCGTCGGCAAAATACGCATACGCCGCGCCCACCCCCACATACGGACGGAACAGCGCATCGGGCTTGAAGAAGCGGTATTGCAGCAAGGCCGCGGGCGGCAACACCTTGACGCTGGCCAGTTGACCGGTGCCTGCAATGGCGCCCGCGCCATACAGCTTGTGGCGGAACGGCAAGCCGAGTTCCAGCTCCGCCGTGAGGTGATCGGTCAGCCCATAGGCGACCGAAAAAATCGCCTGTGTACCGGGCCCGACATCGGCCTTGGTGCCCGGCAAGGCCGGCGCGGTGGTATCGCCGCTGTCGACATGCGGCTTGATTTCGCCCACGCCGGCCTTGACCGCCCACTGCCCTGCCGACTGCGCCGAAACGCTGGCCGCAAGCGTCATGGCAGCTGCCGTCAGCGCTGCCTGCGCCACCTTGTTCATGGATGCCTTCATGGTTTCTCCCATTCTATTGCTGCTTTCCCCATGGACGGCACAGCGACGCGACACGCTTACAGCCAGCGCCGCACGACCATCTGCTCGGACACGTAACGGGCAATCAGCGTGTGCACGAACGGCGTCGGATGCACCTCGTCGGCAAACATGTAGTGGCTCACGTCGCCCGGATTCAGATTGCTGCCGTTGCACACCAGCGAGGTCGTGCCCAGCTTGTTCGGACCGCACGCCGGCATGGTCGTGTTGGTCAGGCCATAGGGGCCTGGATTGGTGGACTGGTCGCGGCTGATGGCGAACAGGTCGACGTACAGGATGGCCTCGTTATTGGCCACGCCGGTGCGCAAGGTGTCGTTGAAGGACTTGACCATGGACTCGATCAGCGCCCTGGTATTGGCGTCATACGCCCTTCCGGCCGGCGAGTTGGCCAGATCCGGCAAGTTGTTGACAACCACATGCGTGGCGCCCTTGCCGACGATCTGGGTCTTGACCAGCGTGGCCAGCTGCGTGGCGGCCACGCCCATGTCGCTGACCAGTTTCGGACCATTGGCTGCGGCGTAGTCGGCGCCGGCCTTGGCGCCCGCCGTTTTGCCGGCTGCGTCGGCGGCCGCCTTGGCTTGCAGCGCCAGCGGCCCCCACACCGCCTGCGCGCCGACCGCCTGGTTGCCCGGCTGCACAGCGGCTGCGCCCACGGCGGCGGCCACCAGCGACTCGCTGGTACTGCCCGCGCGCTGGGATTCCGCGATCATGGCGCTGGCGATGGCCGGCACCGCCGTCGCCGGGTTGCTGGCGCTGGCGCCGAGCGACGTGGCCAGCGTGGTCACGAAGGTCTGATTGCCGACCCGGGTGCCTTCCGCCGTGCCCGCCGCGGTGGCGGCAGCGGACAGGCCGCCCAGCAAGACCAGCGCATCGTTACCGCCAGCCATGACGAAGACGATCTCGTCGCCATTGAACTTGCCGCCCATGACCGCCAGGTGGTTGGCCACCTGCGTCGTCAGCGGCACCGTGGTGGCGCCCGTCACGCCGCCGATGGCGGCGTTGCCAGGGCCGATAGGATCGCTGACGCGCGAACCACCCTGGGCGTAATTGAAGCAGCCCGCATGTTTGACCACTGGCACCGAAAAGCCCAGTGCCGGGTCGCCCAGCAGCCCCGTTTGCGCCGCGCAGGGCGCAGGCAGACCGAACTGCGCAGCCATCAGCTGGGTCCAGTTCTTGCCGGTCAGTGTAGGTTCCCTGGCGGTGTTGTCGCCGTTGATGGTGAAGGTGCCGCCGCCCAATGCCTTGATGGCGCCGACCTGATAGGTACCGACGTCGGACAGGCTGTCGCCGAACGTGACTTGCTGCCCGTACTTGACTCTGAGGGTCTGGTCGCCGCTGTCGCTGCCACCGCACGCGGCCAGCGCCGCGGTGACCAGTAACGCCAGGGCAAATTTTGTTTGACGCATTGCAGTTGTCTCCTGATAGTTTTTTTTAGCGAACGGGCGTGCTATTCGGATGTGGTTAATATGCCAGTGTTCCCCTGGCTTGTACATCGAAACTCGGAAGGCGCTGTCAGTTCGGTGCCACATTGCGGCAGTGTAGCGCCGCTCAGACCTGCGTCGCGCGATTGAGCAGGCCGTGCACGATGCCGGTCGAGCCGTGCGCGGCGCGGCGCAGGCGGTCGTTCACGCCCAGCCAGGCCGGGCCTTGGGGCGGGGCCTCCACCAGGATCAGGTCGGCGCCGCTGACGTCCATGTCGCGCAGGGCGGCGTAGAGCGCGTGGGCAAAACCGTCCGGCGTGAGCGGCAGGCGCACGGCGGCGTGGGCTTGCTCGGGCAACTCGGAATGGTGGATCAGGGCGATCTTGCGGCGCCCGCTGTGCAGCAGCGCCAAGGTGGCGCGCAGGTCGGCGGAATCGAGCATGGTCACCGCCGTGTGCGGCGCGTAGTGCGATTCGAGCGTGCCGGAGGCGCGCGGCGCGGCGGCATCCGGCGCGGCCGGGGCCTGGCCGATCACCGCCTCGATGGCGGCCGCGCTGATGTGTCCGGGACGCAGCAGCACCGGGCCGTGGGTGGCCAGGCGCGACAGGTCGAGGATGGTCGACTCGATGCCGACCTGGCTCTGGCCGCCGTCCAGCACCGCGGCCACCATGCCGTCGGCGTCGAACTCGTCGTGCACATGGCGTGCGGTGGTGGGGCTGACGTGGCCGAACTTGTTGGCCGACGGCGCGGCGATGCCGCCCTTGCCTGCCTTGAAGCTGCGCAGCAAGGCGATCGCCACGGGATGCGACGGGCAGCGCAGGCCGACCGTGTCCTGGCCACCGGAAACGGCATCGGGAATGTTGCCGGCGCGCTTGAGGATCAGTGTCAGCGGCCCCGGCCAGAAGGCATCGGACAGTTGCCGCGCTTCGGACGGAATGGCGCTGGCCCAGTAATCCAGATCGGCTTCGGGGGCCAGGTGCACGATCACGGGATGGTCTTGCGGACGCCCCTTGGCCGCGTAGATGCGCGCCACGGCATCGGGATTTTCGGCATCCGCGCCCAGGCCGTACACGGTTTCGGTCGGGAAGGCGACCAGCTTGCCGGCGGCCAGCAGCGCGGCGGCCGCGTCGATGTCGGCTTGCAGCGGCTGAGGCGCGGTCAGCGCAGTGGTCACGGCGCGATGCCCAGGATCACGCAGGCCGCGTGCAGTTGTTGCTGCGCCTCTGCCAGTGTGGGAGCAACGAAGGTGATGTGGCCCATCTTGCGGCTGCGGCGCGGGTCGTCCTTGCCGTACAGGTGCAGGCAGGCGCCGGGCAGCGCACCGATGCGGTCCCAGGCCGGTTCGACGACCGTGTCGCCGGCGCCGTCGAACCAGACGTCGCCCAGAATATTGAGCATGACGGACGGCGAATGCTGGCGCACATCGCCCAGCGGCAAGCGCGCCATGGCCCGAACCTGCTGGGCAAACTGGCTGGTGACGCAGGCGTCGATGGTGTAGTGGCCGCTGTTGTGCGGGCGCGGCGCCATTTCGTTGACCACCAGTGTACCGTCGGCCAGCACGAAGAATTCGATGCACAGCACGCCCACATAGCCCAGTTCGGCCACGATGGCGCGCGCCGCGTCCTGGGCGCGGGTGGCGCAGTCGGCCGCCACGTTGGGGCCGGGCACGGTGGTGGTGAACAGGATGCCGTCGCGATGGACGTTTTCGGCAATCGGATACACCACCGACTGGCCATCGGCGCCACGGGCGGTCAGCACCGACACTTCGTAAGCCAGCGGCAGCATCTTTTCGAGCAGGCAGGTGACCTGGTCCATGGCCTCGAACGCGGCGCGCACATCGTCGCGCGAAGCGACCCGTACCTGGCCCTTGCCGTCGTAGCCCATGCGCACGGTTTTCAGGATGCCGGGCAGCAGGTCGTCGTCGATGGCGTCGATATCGGCCTGCGAGGCGATCACCTTGTGCGGCGCCGGCAGCACGCCGGACCTGGCCGCGCAGTCGACAAAAAAGCGTTTTTCCGCGATGCGGTCTTGCGCGACCGACACACCGGTGGCGCCGGGCGCCACGAACACGCTGGCGGCCAGCCGTTCCAGGCTGGCGGCAGGCACGTTTTCGAACTCGGTGGTGACGGCGGCGCATTGCGCAGCCAGCGCATCGAGGCCTGCGGCGTCGGTGTAATCGGCGTGGATCAGGCGCTGGGCCACTTGCGCAGCCGGGCAGTCGGCGGCCGGCTCCAGCACGGCAACCTGATAGCCCATGCTCTGGGCGGCCTGGGCAAACATGCGGCCCAGCTGGCCGCCGCCCATTACGCCAAGCCAGGTTGGCGGGTTGGCCGTGGGCAGAACCGGAGCGTGCTCCGCCGCATTTGCTGCATTGCTGTTCACTACATTCATGTCGCTCTCATCACTGCGTTGATTCCTTGCTCGTTACGCTCATCAATCAAGCGGCAGGTGCATGGCCTTGGCCGCCGCGCTCTGCTGCACGCGGAAGGCTTCCAGCTGGGCTGCCAAGCCCTCGTCGGTGCCGGCGAGAATGGCCACCGCTGCCAGCGCCGCATTGGCCGCGCCCGCTTCGCCGATGGCGAAGGTGGCGACGGGAATACCCTTGGGCATCTGCACGATCGACAGCAGCGAATCCTCGCCACGCAGGTATTTGGACGGCACGGGCACGCCCAGCACGGGCACGATGGTCTTGGCGGCCACCATGCCGGGCAAGTGGGCGGCGCCGCCGGCGCCGGCGATGATCGCACGCAAGCCGCGCGCGCGGGCGCTGCTTGCATAGTCGAACATTTCGTCGGGCATGCGGTGCGCCGAGACAACCTGCGCCTCGAACGGAACGCCGAACTGCTTGAGGATGGCGACCGCGTGCTGCATCACGTCCCAGTCCGAGCTCGACCCCATGATCACGCCAACCACGGGCGCGGACTGACCTTGCGTATCGGATGCGGCCATGTCAGACCTTGACTTTCTCGCCCGTCAGGCGCTCGATGGCTTCGAAGTACTTGGCCTGGGTTTTTTCGATCACGTCCGCTGGCAGCGCTGGCGCCGGGGCCGTCTTGGGCCACTCGGTCAGCGTTTCCAGATAGTCGCGCACGAACTGCTTGTCGAACGATGGCGGCGAGATGCCGGGCGCGTACGAATCGGCTGGCCAGAAGCGCGACGAGTCGGCCGTGAGCACTTCGTCCATCAGGTGCAGCACATTGTCCTGGTCGAGGCCGAATTCGAACTTGGTGTCGGCGATGATGATGCCGCGGGTGGCGGCGTAGTCGGCCGCGGTGCGGTACAGCTCGATGCTGACGCTGCGGATTTTTTCCGCCAGCTCGGCGCCGATGCGCTGCTGCATGTCGTCAAAGCTGATATTTTCGTCGTGCTCGCCCAGATCGGCCTTGGCCGCCGGGGTGAAGATCGGCTCGGCCAGCTTGTCGGCCTGGCGCAGGCCTTGCGGCAATTGCACGCCGCAGATGCTGCCCGAAGCCTGGTAATCTTTCCAGCCCGAACCGATGATGTAGCCGCGCACAACGGCTTCAACCATGATCGGCTGCAGGCGTTTGGCGACCACGGCGCGGCCTTTGACCTGCGCCACTTCCTCCGGGGCGACCACGGATTCCGGTGCTACGCCGGTCAGGTGGTTGGGCACGATGTGGCCCAGTTTTGCGAACCAGAAATCGCTCATCTGGTTCAGTACCATGCCCTTGCCGGGGATAGGCTCGTTCATCACGACGTCGAAAGCGGACAGGCGGTCGGTGGTGACGATGAGGATCTTGTCGTCGCCGACGGCGTAGTTGTCACGGACTTTGCCGTGGCCCAGCAGTGGCAGGGAGCGGATGGAGGATTGGTAGAGGCTATTCATGGAGGAGACGGTAAAAGAAATGCAAAAACCGGCGGACCTGACAACTGGTCCACCGGTCGAGAGAGAGTCGGGCTCATGCACACACGCACAAACCCGTTCTAAAACAGAATTTTACTTCACAACCTGGGCCAGTTCGCCCTTCTTGTAACGCTCGGCCATTTTTTCCAGGGGAATCGGCGTGATGCGGGCCGCCTGGCCTTCGCAACCGAACGACAGGAAACGCGCCTTGCACACTTCCGTGGCCGCTTCACGGGCCGGCTTCAGGAAGTCGCGCGGGTCGAACTTGGACGGGTTTTCGAACAGATACTTGCGCACCGCCGCCGTCATGGCCAGACGGATATCGGTGTCGATATTGATCTTGCGTACGCCGTGACGGATGCCTTCCTGGATTTCTTCGACCGGCACGCCATAGGTTTCCTTCATGTCACCGCCGAATTCGCGGATGATGGCCAGCAGTTCTTGCGGCACGGACGAGGAACCATGCATCACCAGGTGGGTATTGGGGATGCGCGCGTGGATTTCCTTGATGCGGTCGATGGCGAGGATGTCGCCGGTCGGCTTGCGGGTGAACTTGTAGGCGCCGTGCGAGGTACCGATGGCGATCGCCAGCGCGTCGCACTGGGTGCGCTGGACGAAGTCGGCGGCCTGGGCCACGTCGGTGAGCAACTGCTCGCGCGTCATGGCGCCGTCGGCGCCGTGGCCGTCTTCCTTGTCGCCCATCATGGTTTCCAGCGAACCGAGCACACCCAGTTCGGCTTCCACCGTGACGCCGATGGAGTGGGCGAACTTGACCACTTCGCGCGACACGTCGACGTTGTACTCGTACGAGGCGACGCTCTTGCCGTCCGCCTCGAGCGAGCCGTCCATCATCACCGAGGTGAAACCGGAACGGATGGCGCCCATGCAGATCGCTGGCGACTGGCCGTGATCCTGGTGCATGACGACGGGAATGTGCGGGTAGGCTTCGACGGCCGCGTCGATCAGGTGGCGCAGGAACGCTTCGCCGGCATACTTGCGGGCGCCCGCGGACGCTTGCATGATGACGGGCGAGCCGACCGCGTCGGCGGCAGCCATGATGGCCTGCACCTGTTCGAGGTTATTGACGTTAAACGCAGGCAGGCCATAGCCGAATTCGGCGGCATGGTCCAGCAGTTGACGCATGGATACGAGGGACATGGTAATACTCCAAACAATAGAAAAACCTGGTCGTCCGAGGCAAGCGCGGGTGTGCAGCACGCCTAGCGAACACGGCACGGCGACTGTAGCCGCTCATGCCGTTGGGGTATCCCGGCTGAGCCGGGCACCTGATATCTGGTACAACATCACCACCACTCACGTCATCCCCGCGAACGCGGGGACCCATGCTGACTATGTGCATAGGTTCCATGGGTCCCCGCTTTCGCGGGGATGACGTTCGAGCGGCAGCGGTTCTAATACTGCCGCTACCCAGCTCGCTACTTGAACGAGCTGACGACTCTACTTAATCGAACTCACCGACTCTAACAATCTTCAGTGCATTGGTACCACCAACCTGCCCCATCGGCTCGCCCCAGGTGACCACGATCATGTCACCCTTCTTGACGATTCCTTTGGCGACCATCAAATCTTCTGCTTGTTTCAGCACAGCACTACTATCGCCCTGCTGCTGCAGATGATACGCCCGCACGTTACGATACAGCGACACTTTACGCTGGGTCGTGGTGATCGGCGTGAGCGCGTAGATCGGCGTGTCGACGCGGTGACGGCTCATCCACAGTGCCGTCGAACCGGACTCGGTCAGCGCCACGATGGCTTTCACGCGCAGGTGATGGGCGGTGAACAAGGTGCCGTAGGCGATCGACTGGTCGATGCGGGTGAAGCGCACGTTGAGGAAATCGGCGTCGAGCTTGTTGTACTCGGACTGCTCGGCTTCCACGCAGATCGCCGCCATCATTTCGACGGTTTCGATCGGATACTTGCCGGACGCGGTCTCGGCCGACGTCATCACGGCGTCGGTGCCGTCCAGCACGGCGTTGGCCACGTCGGACACTTCGGCGCGGGTCGGCACGGCGTTGAAAATCATCGATTCCATCATCTGCGTGGCCGTGATGGCCAGCTTGTTGGATTCGCGCGCCATGCGGATCATGCGCTTCTGCAAGGCCGGCACGGCCGCATTGCCCACTTCCACCGCCAGATCGCC
>CALRYE020000190.1:0-11700 GCA_943372275.1 Janthinobacterium lividum | reverse complement strand
GCCGGCCGGGTGGCCGAAGGCGCCCGCGCGGCCGCCTCGCACACGGGCGCGCTGGCGGGGCTGGACGACGTCTACGACGCGGCCATCCGGCGCGCCGGCATGCTGCGCGTGCTCAGCACCGAAGACCTGTTCGCCGCCGTCGAAACGCTGGCCCGGGCGCGGCCCCTGTTCGGCGAGCGGCTGGCCATCATCAGTAACGGCGGCGGGCCGGGCGTGATGGCCACCGACGCGGTGGTGTCGGGCGGCGGCGCCATGGTCAGCCTGTCCGCCGATACCCTGGGCCAGCTCGACGCGGTGCTGCCGGGCGGCTGGTCGCGCGCCAACCCGGTCGACATCAGCGGCGACGCACCGATCGAGCGCTACCTGCGCGTGCTCGACATCGTGCTGGCCGATCCGCAGACCGACGCGGTGCTGCTGATTCATGCGCCCACCGCCATCGTCGCCAGCCTGGACATCGCGCGCGCGCTGGCGCCGGTGGCCAAGGCTTCGTCGCGCAATATCCTGGCCTGCTGGATGGGCGGCGACGCCGTCAAGGATGCGCGCCGGGTGTTTTCCGAGGCTGGCGTTCCCAACTTCGGCACGCCGGAAAAAGCCGTCAGCGCCTATCTTCAGATCGTCCAGTACCGGCGCAACCAGAACCTGCTGATGCAGGTGCCGCCGGCCGCGTTCGGCGACATGACGGCCGACCGCGCCCGGGTGCGCGCGCTGGTGGCCGGTGTACTGGCCGAGGGCCGCCGCGTGCTGAGCGAGCCGGAAACCAAGACCGTGCTGGCGGCCTACGGCATCCCGGTGGTCGAAACACGCATTGCCGCCAGCGTCGACGACGCGGTGCAGGAAGCCGGCGAGATCGGCTTTCCGGTGGCGATCAAGATCGTCTCGCGCGACATCACCCACAAGAGCGATGTGGGCGGCGTGGCGCTGGACCTGGACAGCTACCTGAACGTGCGCGCGGCGGCCGAACGCATGCTCGAGCGGGTGGCGCAGATTGCGCCGGAAGCGCGCGTGGACGGCTTCTCGGTGCAGCACATGGTGCGCCGTCCCCATGCCCATGAGCTGATCATCGGCGTGGCCACCGATCCGATCTTCGGTCCCGTGATTCTGTTTGGGCAGGGCGGCATCGCAGTGGAAGTCACGGCGGATCACGCCATCGGCCTGCCGCCGCTGAACGTGGTGCTGGCGCGCGACATGATCAGCCGCACCCGCGTGGCGCGCCTGCTGGCCGGCTACCGCAACCGCGCGCCGGCCAATATGGACGCCATCGTCAATGTGCTGATGCAGGTGTCGCAGCTGGTGGCCGACCTGCCGGAACTGGCCGAGCTGGATATCAATCCGCTGCTGGCCGACAGCGACGGCGTGATCGCGCTGGACGCGCGCATGCGCGTGGCCATCGCCGACAAGTCGGCCAGCACGCTGGACCGGCTGGCAATCCGCCCGTATCCCCACGAGCTTGAGCAGGTGATCGAGTTCGAGGGCCGTCCGCTGACGGTGCGCCCGATCCGCCCGGAAGACGGACCGGCGCACCTGGCGTTCTTCGACGCGCTCAGCGCCGACGACGTGCGCTACCGGATGTTCGTGCGGGTGCGCGAACTGAATGCGTCGCAGCTGGCGCGCTTCACGCAGATCGACTACGACCGCGAGATGGCCTTCATCGCCACGCGGCCGGGCGCCGACGGCCTGGCCGAAACGCTGGGGGTGGGGCGGGTGGTGGCCGATCCGGACAACGTGTCGGCCGAATTTGCCGTCACCGTGCGCTCGGACCTGAAAGGGCATGGGTTGGGCAAGCTGCTGATGCACCGCCTGATCGACTACTGCAAGAGCCGCGGCACGCGCGAGATCGTCGGCGAAGCGCTGCCGCAAAACACCCGGGTGCTGCGCATGGCACGCGGATTGGGCTTCGAAGTGACTCCCGCGCGCGAGGATGGCACGGCGCATATGCGTTTGCCGCTGAGTTAATCCGTGCCTCCAAGACGGGCAAATTTGATGTAAATCAAGGATTTGAAGGCTGTCGACCTCCTACACTCGGCTCATTATCATGATGCCGCGCGGCAACTAGGAGATCCACCATGCGTACCAATTTACCCGTCACCGGCATCGAGTACCAGCTGCAACCCGGCCAGTCGATCGTCTCGAAGACCGACCGCAAGGGCTTGATCACCTACGTCAACCCGTGCTTTATCGAGGTGAGCGGGTTCGAGGCGGACGAATTGATCGGCAAGCCGCACAACCTGGTGCGCCATCCCGACATGCCGCCAGAAGCCTTCGCCGACATGTGGGCCTGCCTGAAGGCGGGTCGCGCCTGGACCGGCATGGTTAAGAACCGCCGCAACAACGGCGACTTTTACTGGGTGCTGGCAAATGTCACGCCCCTGATGGAAAACGGCCAGGTAAGCGGCTACATGTCGGTGCGCACCTGCCCCACGCGCGCGCAGATCGAGGGCGCGGCGGCGCTGTACCGCCAGTTCCGCACAGGCGAAGCGGACCATCTGGCCATCGTCGACGGTGCGGCGCGCCGCAGCGGCTGGCGCGGGCGCATACAGGCACTTGGCCAATTGCCGATCGCCACGCGGCTGGGCGCTACCATGGGCAGCGTGGCCGCCTTGCTGGGCGTGGTGGCGCTGGCGTCGGGCCCGACGTGGCGCGGCGCGCTGGCCGCGCTGGCCATGGCCGTGACCTTGGCTGGCTGGCGTTCGCTGCACCGGGCCGTGGTAGCCCCGCTGCGCCAGGCGATCGACGCCGCCGCGGCGCTGGCAGGAGGCGACCTGTCCAGCGCCATGGGCTGCGACGGCGGCGGCGCGTTGGTCAACGTGGGGGATATGGGCGACCTGCTGCGCGGCCTGCGTCAGGTCAGGCTCAATCTGCGCGCCATTATCGGCGACGTGCGCAGCGGCGCCGACGCGATCGACACGGCCAGCCATGAAATCGCCGCCGGCAATGCCGATCTGGCCGAGCGCACCGTGGCGCAGGCGGCCAGCCTGGAGCAGACCGCCGCCAGCATGGCGCAGTTCGCCGCCACCGTGGGCCAGAACGCCGACAGCGCGCGCCAGGCCGATCACCTGGTGGTGGCGGCGTCCCAGATCGCCGGGCGCGGCGGGCAGTCGGTCGGGCAGGTCGGCCAGACCATGGGCCAGATCAGCGATTCGGCCAGACGCATCGTCGACATCATCGGCATCATCGACGGCATCGCCTTCCAGACCAATATTCTGGCCTTGAACGCGGCCGTCGAGGCGGCCCGCGCGGGCGAGCAGGGACGCGGCTTTGCCGTGGTGGCGGGCGAAGTGCGCAACCTGGCGCAGCGCTCGGCAGGGGCGGCACGCGAGATCAAGCACCTGATCGACGCCTCGGTGCAGCGGGTCGGCGACGGCAACCGCCAGGTAGAGGAGGCCGGCGCCACCATGGAAGACGTTGTCACCTCGGTGCGCGAAGCGGCCGTCATCATGGGGGCGATCAGCCGCGCCAGCCTGGAACAGCGCCAGGGCGTCTCGGAGATGAACCAGGCGGTGGTGCAGCTCGACGCCATCACCCAGCAGAATGCGGCGCTGGTGGAGCAGTCGGCCAATGCCGCGGCCAATGTGGCGGCGCAGGCGTCGGCGCTGGCCATGGCGGTGTCGGTCTTCAAATTCGGCACCGGCCCGTCGCGCTCGGGCGTTTTTGATGCAGATCAACGATTTTGTGAGGTGTGATCCCTACACTGGCCCCATCGAATCAGGAGCTATGCATGAATTCCACGATTATCCCCTTGGTGCAGGCGCCCGGCGCGCCGCTGTTTGACGCGGCGCTGCTGCGCAAGCTGGCGCAGTCCGGCCCGCGTTACACCTCGTATCCCACCGCCGACCGGTTCGCCGACAGCTTCGGCTACCGCGACTATCTGCAGGCGGTGGCCGGGGTGCGTCTGCGCGGCGCGACCAAGCCACTGTCGCTGTATCTGCACATTCCGTTCTGCGACACGGTGTGCTACTACTGCGCCTGCAACAAGGTGGTGACCAAGAACCGCAACAAGGCCGCCGTCTACCTCGGCTACCTCAAGCGCGAAATCGAGATGCAGGGTTTGCTGCTGGCCGGGATGAACCAGATCGAGCAGTTGCACTTCGGCGGCGGCACCCCGACCTACCTGTCGGACGCCCAGATGGGCGAACTGATGGCGCACCTGCGCCACTGGTTCAGCTTCGCGCCCGACAGAGTTGGCGAGTACTCGATCGAAATCGACCCGCGCAGCGTCACCCCGGAGCGCATCCACAGCCTGCGCGCGCAGGGCTTCAACCGTATCAGCCTGGGCGTGCAGGACTTCGACCCGGCCGTGCAGGCAGCCGTGAACCGCATCCAGCCGGAGGCGCAGACGCTGGAAATCATCGCCGCGGCGCGCGAGGCGGGCTTCCGATCCGTGAGCATCGACCTGATCTACGGGCTGCCGCTGCAAAACGTGGCATCCATGACGCGCACGCTGGACAAGGTGATCGCCGCCTCGCCCGATCGCATCGCCGTCTATAACTACGCGCATATGCCGGCGCTGTTCAAGCCGCAGCGCCGCATCAACGAGGCCGACCTGCCCGATGCGCAAACGCGCCTGGACATGCTGGGCCTGTGCATCGAGCGCCTCACCGCCGCCGGCTACGTCTATATCGGCATGGACCATTTCGCCAAACCGGAAGACGACCTGGCCGTGGCGCAGCGCCAGGGCCGGCTGCACCGCAACTTCCAGGGTTACTCGACCCATGCCGACATGGACCTGGTCGCGTGCGGCGTGTCGGCCATCAGCGCGGTCGGCGCCACGTATAGCCAGAATGCCAAGACGCTCGAATCGTATTACGACCTGATCGACCGCAACGAGCTGCCGATCGCGCGCGGCTGCCGCCTGGGCATGGACGACGCGCTGCGGCGCTCGGTCATCCAGACCTTGATGTGCCAGTTTGAGCTGTCGGTCGAATCGATCGAGCAGGCCTATCCGATCACCTTCGGCGACTACTTCGCGCCCGAACTGCTGCGCCTGGCCGCCCTTGAAGCCGACGGGCTGGTCGATGTAAGCGCCGAATGGATCACCGTCACGCCTAAAGGCCGTCTGTTGATCCGCAACGTGTGCATGGTGTTCGACCTCTACCTGCATGACGCGGTCCTGCCGCGCCACTCGCGGACGATCTGATGACGCCTGGTCTGAACCTGCTGCCCGTGCTGCTGGTGGGCCTGGCCGGCAGCGTGCATTGCGTGGGCATGTGCGGCGGCGTGGTCAGCGCGTTTTCGGCGCAGCCGCGCACGGTCATTCCTGTGCGGGTGCAGACGCAGATGTCCGCACGCCCAGCGAGGGCCGGCAATGTCGAACGCGTACTGGCCTATAACGCCGGGCGCATGGCCAGCTACACGCTGGCCGGTGCGCTGGCCGGCAGCGTCGGCGGCGGCGCGCGCCTGCTGGCGCAGGTGGCCACCGCGCAAATGATCATGTACTGGCTGGCCAACCTGATGCTGGTGGCGCTGGGCCTGTACCTGATGGATGCCTGGCGCGGCGTGGCGCGCATCGAGCAGGGCGGCCAGTTCCTGTGGCGCCGCCTGCAACCGCTGACGGTGCGCCTGCAGCCGCTCGACTCGCCGTTCAAGCTGCTGGCGCTGGGCGGCGTGTGGGGATTTCTGCCGTGCGGGATGGTCTACAGCGTGCTGGCCACGGCCATGCTGAGCGGCTCGGCTGCGCGCGGCGCGGCGGTGATGCTGGCGTTTGGGCTGGGCACCTTGCCCATGCTGATGGTGCTGGGGGTAGCGGGCGCGCGCGTGCGCGGCGCCCTGCAACAGCTCGCGGTGCGCCGCGTCGCCGGCGCCGTGGTGCTGGTGTTTGCGTTGCTGGCGCTGGCGCGCGTGCTGTTCATGCCCTCGACGCCATGGTTCGATGCGCTGTGCATGACGGGACTGTCATGAGCGCCGTACCCGCGGAGCTGGCGTGCTTCCATTGCGGCCTGCCGTCGGCGCCCGCCAACGGCTGGAGCGTGGAAATCGACGGCGCCATGAAAACCATGTGCTGCCCCGGTTGCGCCGCCGTGGCCCAGGGCATCGTCGACAATGGCTGCGTCGATTACTACCGCACCCGCACCGCGTATGCCGATCAGGCTGAAGTGGCGGCGCTGCTGCCGCCCGAACTGGCGCTGTACGATGGCGCCGCCAGCGGCGACATGGTGCTGTCGGTCGAGGGCATGCGCTGCGCCGCGTGCGCCTGGCTGATCGAGCGGCGCCTGGCGCGCTTGCCGGGCATGCGCGCGGTCGCTGTCAACGTCGCCACCAGCCGCCTTCACGTGGAGTGGGACACCGCGGCAAGCAAGGTCAGCGATATTCTCGCGGCCCTGCGCGCCATCGGCTATGCCGCCTTCCCGTACGAACCGGCCCGCCACGGCGCACAGATCGAACGCGAACGCAAAACCCTGTTCCGCCAGCTGTTTTTGGCCGGCCTGTCGATGATGCAGGTGATGATGTACGCGCTGCCCGCGTACGTGGCCGAAGACGGCGCGATGGATGCCGACATGGTAGCGCTGATGCGCTGGGCCTCGCTGCTGCTGACGGCGCCCGCCGTGCTGTATTCGGCCCTGCCGTTCTATCGCGGCGCGTGGCGCTCGCTGCGCGCGCGCATGCCGGGCATGGACGTTCCGGTGGCGATCGGGATCGTGGCCGCCTTCGGCGCCAGCGTGCTCGCTACCGTCAGCGGCAACGGCGGCGAAGTCTATTTCGACTCGGTGACGATGTTCATTTTTCTGCTGCTGGCAAGCCGCTACCTGGAACTGCTGGCGCGCCGCAAGGCCGCGCGCGAGCTGGAACGGCTGCGTCACGCGCTGCCCGACGGCGCCACCCGCTTGTCCGGCTATCCGCAATCGCGCCTGGGCGAGCTGGTCGCGGCCAGTGCGCTGGAACCGGGCGACTACATTTCGGTGGCGCCCGGCGCCGTGATTGCGGCCGACGCACTGATTGTCGAGGGCGCGACCGAGATCGATTTGTCGCTCTTGACGGGCGAAAGCCGCGCACAGGCGCGCACTACTGGCATGCAGGTGCAGGGCGGGGCGATCAATGCGTCGCAGCCGATCGTGGCGCGGGTGGTACGGCCGGCCGGTGAGAGCACGCTGGCGCAGCTGGTCAAGCTGGTCGAGCGGGCCGGCGACGGCAAGCCTTGCCTGGCCCTGTGGGCCGACCGGGTCGCGGCCTGGTTCGTGCTGGCGCTACTGGTGCTGACGGTGCTGGTGTTCGGGGCATGGCAACTGATTGACGCCTCGCGCGCCTGGCCGGTGGCCATTGCGCTGCTGGTGGTGTCGTGCCCGTGCGCGCTGTCGCTGGCAACGCCCAGCGCGCTGGCCGCCGCCACCGGCGCGCTGGTGCGCCGCGGCGTGCTGGCGGTGCAGCCGCAGGTGCTGGAAACGCTGCAGCGCGCCACCCATGTGGTGTTCGACAAGACCGGCACGCTCACCGTCGGCAAACCGGTGCTGCGCTCGGTCACGCCCTTGGCGCGGCTCGATGAAGCGCGCTGCCGAACGCTGGCCGCCGCGCTGGAGGCGGGCAGTGCCCATCCGCTGGCCCAGGCGCTCAGGGGCGATCGCGAGACCGATGATGTCGCCGCTGCCTCCGCGGACGCGTCCATTCCTGCCGCGCTGGCAATGCGCAGCGTGGCCGGGCAGGGCGTCGAGGGACTGGTCGATGGCCACCTTTACCGGCTGGGCAAAGCGGCATTCGCCTGCGCCGCACACAGTGAAGCGCGGTTGCCCGATGACGCCACTTATGTCTATCTGGGCGACGGGCAGCAGGCACTGGCGCGCTTTGCGCTGGCCGACGCGCTGCGCAGCGATGCGCTGGCGGTGGTGCAGGATTTTCAGCGTCGCGGCAAACAGGTCATCCTGCTCTCCGGCGACAGCAGCGCGCTGGCCCGGCGCGTGGCCGGCGAGCTGGGAATCCTGCAGGCGCTGGGCGACCAGCTTCCCACGGACAAACTCAACTTCGTCAAGGCGCTGCAGGCGCAGGGCGCGGTGGTGGCGATGGTCGGCGACGGCATCAACGACGCGGCCGTGCTGCGCGCCGCCGACGTGTCGTTCGCCATGGGCGGCGGCTCGGCACTGGCCCAGCTGCACGCCGACTGCGTGCTGCTGTCGGGCAGGCTGGGGTCGCTGTCGACCTGCGCCTCGGCGGCCGCGCGCACGCTGGGCGTGATCCGCCAGAACCTGGTGTGGGCGTCGCTGTACAACGCGCTGGCGATACCGGCGGCGGCGTTCGGCCTGCTCAGTCCATGGGTGTCGGCGGCGGGCATGTCGCTCAGTTCCGCCGTGGTTGTGATCAATGCGCTGCGCCTGCGCCGGATAGGAGACTGACGTGGAAGCCTTATATCTGCTGGTGCCGTTGAGCGTGATACTGGTCGCGGTGGCAGCGTGGATTTTCCTCGGCGCGTCCGACAGCGGCCAGTTCGACGACCTCGAAGGCCCGGGTGCGCGCATCCTGCACGATGACGACGCATAACTTTCTTCCATTCCGGCGTTTTTGATTCACATCAAGGATTTTTAAGGTCGAGAAACCTACTCTTCTCCTGTCAACGTTGCATACTCAGGAGAGCATTTTGGATTCCGCCTTGGATCACAGTTCTAAACACTACAACTACAAGATCGTGCGGCAGTTCGCGATCGCCACCGTCGTGTGGGGCGTCATCGGCATGCTGGCCGGCGTGTTCATCGCCGCGCAGCTGGCCTGGCCCGCACTGAACTTCGACATCGCATGGCTTAGCTACGGGCGTTTGCGCCCGCTGCACACCAACGCCGTCATCTTCGCCTTCGGCATCTGCGGGCTGTTCGCCACCTCGTACTACGTGGTGCAGCGCACCTGCCAGGTACGGCTGTTCTCCGACAAGCTGGCCGCCTTCACGTTCTGGGGCTGGCAAGCCGTGCTGGTGGGCGCCGCCGTCACGCTGCCGATGGGCTTCACGCGCGGTAAGGAATACGCCGAACTGGAATGGCCCATCACGCTGCTGATTACGGTGGTGTGGGTGGCCTACGCGGTGGTCTTCTTCGGCACCATCGTCAAGCGCAAGGTGCAGCACATCTACGTGGCCAACTGGTTCTTCGGCGCCTACATCATCGCCGTGGCCGTGCTCCACATCGTCAACGGCGCATCGATGCCGGCGTCGGCATGGAAGTCGTATTCGGCTTACTCGGGCGTGCAGGACGCCATGATCCAGTGGTGGTATGGCCACAACGCGGTCGGCTTCATCCTCACCGCCGGCTACCTGGGCATGGTGTACTACTTCATCCCCAAGCAGGCCGAACGCCCCGTGTACTCGTACCGCCTGTCGATCGTGCACTTCTGGGCGCTGATCTTCACCTACATGTGGGCCGGCCCACACCACCTGCACTACACCGCATTGCCCGACTGGACCCAGTCGATCGGCATGGTGTTTTCGCTGATCCTGCTGGCGCCGTCGTGGGGCGGCATGATCAACGGGATCATGACCCTGTCGGGCGCCTGGCACAAGCTGCGTACCGATCCTATCCTCAAGTTCATGATCGTGTCGCTGTCGTTCTACGGCATGGCCACCTTCGAAGGCCCGATGATGTCGATCAAGACCATCAACGCGCTGTCGCACTACACCGACTGGGGCATCGCCCACGTCCATGCCGGCGCGCTGGGCTGGGTCGGCTTTATCACCATGGGGTCGATCTACTACCTGCTGCCACGCCTGGCCGGCAAGCAGGCCATGTGGAGCACGCGCCTGGTCGACCTGCACTTCTGGGTCGCCACCATCGGCATCGTGCTGTACATCGCCTCGATGTGGATCGCCGGCGTGATGCAGGGCCTGATGTGGCGCGCCGTGAACGGCGACGGCACCCTGACATACACCTTCGTGGAAAGCGTCAAGGCCACCTATCCGTACTACGTGATCCGCTTCGGTGGTGGTCTGCTGTACCTGTCGGGCATGCTGATCATGGCCTACAACACCTGGCAGACCATGCGCGGCACCGTCTCGCGCGATGCCCGCATCCCGGCGCTGCTGCCGGTCCACGGTTCGGGTCACGCTGCACCAGCGCCGGCCCACGCTTAACAGTTCAGGAGCATTACATGAAATTTTCACACGCATGGATCGAAAAGAATCCCTGGCTGCTGATCGGGTTGGTCCTGCTGGTCATCTCGGTCGGCGGGCTGGTTGAAATCGTCCCGCTGTTTTTCCAGAAGTCGACCACCGAGCCGATCGCCGGCCTGAAGCCCTACCCGGCGCTGCGCCTGGTCGGCCGCGACATTTACGTGCGCGAAGGCTGCTACAACTGCCACTCGCAGATGATCCGTCCGTTCCGCGCCGAGACCGAGCGCTATGGCCATTATTCGGTGGCCGGCGAATTCGTCTACGACCGTCCGTTCCAGTGGGGTTCCAAGCGTACCGGCCCGGACCTGGCGCGCGTCGGTGGCCGCTACAGCGACGAGTGGCACCGCACCCACCTGGATAACCCGCGCGACCTGGTGCCGGAATCGAATATGCCGTCGTATCCGTGGCTGGCCACGGCCAAGCTGGTGCCGGCCGAAGTGATCCCGAAGATGCGCGCGCTGCGGCGCCTGAACGTGCCGTACACCGACCAGGAGATCGCCGAAGCGCCGGCGGCGCTGGCGGGCAAGACCGAGCAGGATGCGCTCATCGCCTACCTGCAAGGGCTGGGCACACTGATCAAGACAAGGAACTGACATGGCAATCGAACACGTATTTGACCGCGCGAGCAGCGTGATGACGGTCATCAGCTTTGTGACCTTTCTGGGTATTTTGCTGTGGACCTTCGTGCTCAAGGGCCGTGCCGACTTCGACAAGGCGGCCCACCTGCCGTTCGCCGATGCCGGCGCCGACGGCTGGGGAGAAAACCGGGGCGACGGTGTGCTGAACGACAGCGCCGCCGCAAAGGAGAACGACCGTGGCTGACTTTACCAGCGGTTTCTGGGACCTGTTCGTGGTGGTGATCACGCTGCTGTCGATCGCCGGCTGCGGCCTGTTGCTGTGGTCGCAGGCCACCCACAAGTTGCAGCCGGGCGAGCCGACCGACGGCACCACCGGCCACGTCTGGGATGAAGACCTGACCGAGTTGAACACGCCGCTGCCGCGCTGGTGGATGTGGATGTTCTACCTGACGATCGTGTTCGCCCTGGTGTACCTGGTGCTGTATCCGGGCCTGGGCAGCTACAAGGGTAAGCTGAACTGGCAGTCCAGCGGCGCCTACAAGGCGGAGCTGGTGAAAGCTACGGCCGACTACGGCCCGCTGTTCGCCCGCTACGCCAGCCAGGACATCAAGGTGGTGGCGGCAGATCCGCAGGCGCATGCCATCGGCGAGCGCCTGTTCCTGACCTACTGTTCGCAGTGCCACGGTTCGGACGCGCGCGGCAACAAGGGCTTTCCCGACCTGACCGACAAGGACTGGCTGCATGGCGGCACGCCCGACGTGATCAAGGCCAGCATCCTCAAGGGCCGCAACGGCGTCATGCCGCCCATGGGCGCGGCGGTGGGATCGGATACCGATATCGAGAACGTGGCCCATTACGTCAAGAGCCTGTCGGGCCTGACCGCCGATCCGATCAAGGTGGCGATCGGCCACAACAAGTTCGCCGCCTGCGTGGCCTGCCATGGCGCCGGCGGCATCGGCAACCAGGCCATGGGCGCACCCAACCTGACCGACAAGGTGTGGCTGTACGGCGGCAGCGCCGAGACCATCATGGAGACGATCCGCAAGGGAC
>CALRYE020000189.1:0-11729 GCA_943372275.1 Janthinobacterium lividum | reverse complement strand
TGCGCTTTGCCCAGAAGGGCAGCTATGTGCTGCCGCCGGCGCGCTTTCACCGCATGTATCAGCCCGAGCAGAAGGCGCTCGAAGGCGCGGGCAAGGTCAACCGCGCGATGAAGGTCGAGTGATGCGGGTGCCTGGCCTTGCCGCCGCTGCGCTGGTGCTGTCGGGCCTGTGCGCGGGCGCGCCGGTGCACGCCGCGTCGCTGGACGTGGCGTGGCTGAAAAACGGCGCTATCGAACTGCGCCAGCTCGATGGCGCCGGCGGCGTGCGCGCAGCGCCGTTCAAGGGCAGCCGCATGGTGCCGCTGGGGAGCGTGTGGAAGCTGTTCGTCTACGTCCACGCCAGCGACACCAAGCTGGCCATGCCGGACTACACCTGCCAGGGGCGCGACCCGGAAGAGGTGTACTGCTGCGAGCCGGGCGAACAGGTCGGCCACGACGCCGCGCTGGCGCAGTCGTGCGGCTTGTTCTTCGTGCCGGCGCGCCTGGGCGTGACGCGCCGTGGCTGGCTGGCCTACTGGACCGCGCAGCTGGGGCGCCCGCCCACGGGCGAGCTGGCGTGGCTGGCCGATCCCGCGCGCCTGACGCCGGGGCGGCTGGTGCGTCTGGACAGCCTGCTGCGCGCGCTGGCCAGCGTGCCGGCGGCCAGCCGGGCCGATGCCGAAGCGGCGCTGCTGCACGTGGTGCTGGGCGCGCGCGGCGCCGAGAGCGTGCGCTGGTTCGGCAGCCGTCTGCGCGTGAAGACCTACACCTGGCACCTGCCGGGCAAACCGTCGCAGCGCCTGGGCGGCGCGGCCGGCTGGCTGGCCGACGGCACCCCGGTGTGGTTCGGCGGCGCCAACGCCAGCGGTGAAGTGCTGCGCGCGTGGGCGCCGTATCTGGCGGCGGCCCTGCCCAACGCCAGCGCGGGCGCCGATGCCGGCTGCGTGCTGGTCGACTATTTCGCCCGCTACCCGATCCGGCGCATCACCGGCTCGGGCGGCGTGGCGGCGGGGGAGGGCCCGCTGGTGGGACGCTATGCGGTGGAGTTCGACAACGGCGCGCGGCTGGCGCTGCACAGCAGCGGCGAACTGCAACTGACATTGGACGCCGACCAGCGCGGGCGCGTGCGCGGGCGCCTCGGCGTCAACGATTATGTGGCGCGGGTGCTGGAGCGCGAGGCTAGCGCCCAGCCGGCAGAAGCGGCCAAGGCGCTGGCGGTGGCGGCGCGCACCTACCTTCAGCAAAACGCCACCAGCAGCGAAGGCTGCCAGCGCATCAGCGACAGCAGCGCGACCCAGCGGGTCAGCCCGACGCCGCCGGGACCGAAGGCGCGCGCGATCGCCCAGTGGACCGACCAGCTGGTGCTGACCAGCCCCGCCGTGCGCTATCACCGCGACACGCCCGGGCCGAACACGCTGGCATGGCGCCAGGCCGCGCAGCAGGCGCGCGCCGGGCGCTATTTCGACGAGATCCTGGCGCGCGCCTATCCGAACGCCGAGCTGACCACGCTGGCCGGCGGCGTGGGACTGCGCTGCACCCGTTTGCCGGCGGCGCAGCAGTGGCTGGCGCAGCAGGTGCCACGCTGGGAGCGGGTATTGCGCAGCGAGCCGGGGTATCAGCGGCCGGCGGCCATGCCGGCGATCTGCGCGCTGGCTGGCGGCCCGCCATACTCGGAGCAGTCGCGCAACCGCATCTTCGTGCGCGCGCTGTCCACGCGCGAAGACCGCATCACGCTGGCCCACGAATTTCTGCATCTGGGCCTGGCGGCCCATCCGCGCGGCCAGGATGAAGTCTGGGTCGAGCAGCTAGCGCGGCGCTTGAACGACCTGTCGCTGGAGGTGCCGCAATGAGCCGCTTGAAATTCTCTGCGCCGGCAGCGGCGTTGGCCCGCATGGTTGCGCTTCTGGTGGCGGCAGGCAGCACGCTGCACGTCGGCGTCGCCGCCCAGGAGCTGGAATCGCCATCGGGCGGATGGAAGCGCGGCGCGCTGGTCGACCAGTCCGACAAGCCGGCCGTGGCCTATCCGTTTTCACCGATCGACCGGGGCGCGCAAGTGAACCGCAGCGTGATCCGCGGCCGGGTGGACAAGGCCGGCGCTGCGCGCGCGGGCCACAAGCTGGTGGTCAACGGTAATCCGACGCCGCTGTACACCGACGAGTCGGGACGCTTCGCGCGCGGCTACAGTTTCGGCGCCGGCTCGAACAGCGTGGAAATTCGCGCAGACGACGGCAAGAAAGCGCGCCGGGTGCAGTTCTATGAAACGGACCGCACCCGGCCGCAGGCGCAGATCCGCATCCTGTGCGCGTGGGACGACAGCCAGGCCGAAGTGGATCTGCACGTGGTCACGCCGGATGGCCAGCATGCATTTTTCGGCCATCCCGTGCTGACCAATGGCGGCGGACTGGATGTGGACAGCGTGGACGGACCCGGACCGGAGAACTTCGCCATGACGGCGCCGCTGCGCGGGGTGTACCGGGTGTGGGTGAACTACTGGGGCAACTTCGGCGGCAGCGGCTACCATTTCGATGAGTCCACCCGCCAGCGTCCCATCATCAGCACCCGCGTCACCTTGGTGTTCAATGAAAATACAGCGCGCGAACGGCGCGAAGACGTGGTGATTCCGCTGCGCAGCATTGGCGAACTGACGCTGGTGAAGACGTTTGTGTACTAGCGTGAGGGTGCGAATGAAAGCAGCATTGATGGTAGTGACACTGTCCAGCGTCGCGCTGGCGGCGCATGCGCAGACCGGGGTGCAAACTCAGCCCGGTGCGCAGGCGCAGAGTGGGGCGCAGGCGCAGCGCGGTGCGCAAGCGCAGAGCGGGGCTCAAGCGCAGAGCGGGGCGCAAGCGCAGCCCGGGGTGCGACCGCAGGCTCAGACCGCCGTGCCGGCGGTGGCGGGCACGGCGCCGCCCACGGCAAGCAAGGTCAGCATCGACGCGCCGCGGGGCGGTTGGCGCAACTCCACCGGCGCGCGAGAACAGTACAGCCAGCCCGTCAATTATCCGGCCGCCTCGGTCAGCATTCAGGATGGCCAGAGCGAAACAGCGCAGATTCGTGGACGTATCACGGGGGCAGCAAAGATCAAAGGCCGACCGGCGCCTGCGCGCCTGATCGTCAACGGTGTGGCGATGCCGGTGGAGGTCAGCGAACAGGGCCACTACGGCCGCCCCTATGGCTTCGGGCGCGGCTCCAACAATGTGGAAGTGCGTTCGCCTGACGGCAAAAGCCGCGCGCGCAGCCAGTTTTACGATGCCTACGGCAGCAAGACCCAGTCCCGCCTGCGTGTGGTGCTGTCGTGGGATAGCGCCGGCACCGACCTGGACCTGCACGTGGTGGCGCCCGATGGCGGCCACGCCTGGTACGGCAACCGGGTCATGCCCAACGGCGGCGCCCTCGATGTGGACGTCACCACCGGCTACGGGCCAGAGATATTTTCCAGTGCCGGGCCTGCACGGGGCAACTACCACGTCTATGTCAATTACTACGGCAGCGGCGAGGATACGGGGGCTCTGACGGTTGCCCAGGTCGCGATTATCACTAACGAGAACACCCCGTCGGAACGCCAGCAGGTGTTCCAGGTTCCAATGCGCGCCCCTGGCGAGCTCACCTTGATAAAATCGTTTGTCTATCCATAACGATTTTCAACCGATTGCTAGTATTGACGCGCCGAATTCATATTTAATGTAAGCGCGCCGGCTTAGTGCGCCTTGGACAGGATCAGCAACCAGCGGCGCATCAGCAGCACTTCGACATGGCCCGGCTCGACGCCCGTGTCGCACTCGATAAACGGGTTGACCGGGTAGAAGCGCTTGCGGAAGTCACGCGTGACCAGGACTTCACGGCGGCCGAGGCGCATCATGAATGGGGTAGGTGCGTATTCCATGCCGAAATTGCTGTTCAAGGTGGTCATGACAAAATCCTTTGTTGGGTTTGCGTTGATCGATGAGTCAAGAATAGCATAACCACTGTATAAATCCACAGGTACTGTGCAAATAAACAGTACTTTCCACTTCCTGTGGTATTTTCGCTAATGAGGCTGTATTTATGTTGAGGCAACGTTTTCCCCGGGCGCACCAGTTCGTCGCCGCCCGATTCTCCCCCAACGAGGAGCTGGGCCTGCACCTGACCGCCGGTGTGCTGCTCATGGCGCTGTCGGTCTGGATCTTCGGCGAAATCGCCGACGAGGCCTTCGACGATGGCGCCCTGCTGGCGCTCGACCTGCAGCTGTCGCGCTATTTCCATACCTTCAAAGATACCGTCTGGACCGGACCACTGCTGGTGGTGACCCACGCGCACGCGCCGGGGTTCATCCTCGCGGCCACAGCCTTGCTGGGGATCGTGCTGTATCGGCGCCGCGAGCACTACTGGCTGCTGGCGATGGGCGCCGCCGTAGCGGGCGGCGTCATTCTTAATGTTTTGCTAAAGTATATCTATCAGCGCGCGCGCCCCAGCTTCGACAACCCCGTGCTCACCGTGCTGACCGAGTATAGCTTCCCGAGCGGTCACACCATGGGCGCCACGCTGTTTTACGGCTTTATTGCGGCGTACGTGGCGTGCCAGCTGCGCAGCCCGGCAGGCCGGGTCGCGGTGTTCTTGGCGGCGGCGTGCATGGCCTTGCTGGTCGCGTTCAGCCGTGTCTATCTGGGTGCACATTACCTGAGCGACGTGATGGCGGCGATGGCGGAGGGCGTGGCATGGCTGAGCGTATGCATCACGGCCAGTTCGACCCTGCGGCGACGCAAGGAGCGGCGCGGCCTGGACAAGTTCGACAGCGACGCCAGTCCGTGATTCCACGACCGCGGTATTAGTTCCGCAGTATCAGTTCGATGTATTAGTTCCGATGTATTCGTTCACCAGTTGCACCAGCAGCGCACATTTACCAGGAGTTTCGCCTGACACCGATAGCCGTCATCATTAATGCAAGCGCAGGCGCGGGGCACCCCGACGACATGGCCGATTCCCTGCGCGAAAAATTCGCCCGGCACGGCCTGGACGCGCAGGTCACCATGGCCAACGGCGGCGAGGAAATCATCGGCGGGGCCAAGGCTGCGCTGAACACCCGCGTGGCCGTGGTCGTGGCCGGTGGCGGCGACGGCACCATCAATGCCGTCGCGTCGGTCGTGGCCGGCTCGGGCGTGCCGTTCGGCGTGCTGCCGCTGGGCACGCTGAATCACTTCGCCAAGGATCTGGGCATTCCCCTGGTGCTGGACGAAGCGATCCGCAATATCGCCGAGGGTCAGCCCAAGGCGGTGGATGTGGCGGAAGTCAACGACCAGATTTTCCTGAATAATTCCAGCCTGGGCCTGTATCCGGACATCGTGCATGACCGTGAAAAGCAGCAGCGCCGGCTGGGCCGCGGCAAGTGGCCCGCGGCCGCCTGGGCCACCGTGTCGGCCCTGCGCCGCTATCCGTTCCTGAGCGTGCGGGTGCGGGTCGACGGCGACGAGCATGCGCGCCGGACTCCGTTTGTTTTTATCGGCAATAACGAATACACGATGACGGGCTTGTCGATCGGCGCGCGCAAGGCGCTCGATGGCGGTACCCTCAGCCTGTACGTGGCGCAGCGGCCGGGCAGGCTGGGCCTGCTGCGGCTGGCGTGCAATGCCTTGTTGGGAAGATTGGCGCAGCAGCGCGATTTCGACGTGCTGCTGGCTTCTGAAATGGAAATCGACAGCCGCCATCCGCACATGCGCGTGGCGACCGACGGTGAGGTCAATATCATGGCGACACCGCTGCGCTACCGGATTCGTCCCGGCGCGCTGCGGGTACTGGTGCCGGTTTAAGGAGTAATAACGATGCGTACATTGGTGCACCTGTCCGACCTGCATTTTGGAAGAGTCGACGATGCTTTGCTGGCCCCCCTGCGCGAATTGATCGAGCGCGTCGCACCCGATGTGCTGGTGGTGTCGGGCGACCTGACCCAGCGCGCCAAGAGCGAGGAGTTCGAAGCGGCGCGGGCTTACCTGGATACCTTGCCGGGGCCGCAGATTATCGTGCCCGGCAATCACGATATCTCGCTGTATAACGTGTTCCGCCGTTTTGTGCAGCCGCTCAAACGCTACAAGCGCTTTATCTCGGACGACCTGGAGCCGAGCTTTGTCGACGATGAAATTGCCGTCATCGGGGTCAATACGGCCCGCTCGCTCACGTTCAAGGATGGCCGCGTCAACAAGGAGCAGATCGAGCAGATCCGCACGCAACTGAACGCCCTGGGCGAGCATGTGGTGCGGATCGTGGTGACCCACCATCCGTTCGACCTGCCCAGGACGGAAGACGATGACGACCTGGTCGACCGCGCGCCGCTGGCCATGCGCACCTTCGCCGACTGCGGCGTGGATATCCTGTTGTCCGGGCATATGCACACCAGCCATGCCGCCAATACCTCTGAACGGTATCAGATCAGCGATTATGCGGCGCTGGTGATTCAGGCGGGTACTGCCACCTCCACGCGGGGCCGTGGCGAGGTTAATTCATTCAATGTGGTGCGGGTCGATCAGCTGCGCGTGGAAGTCGACCGGTATGGCTGGGACGAGGTGGGCAACAGGTTTTCGCTGATGCGCACCGATCCGTTTATCCGCAACGGCGATGTCTGGACCGCGCATATGGATGGAATGATGGCGGCCGGGATTTGATACGAGCCTGGCGCGCGGTTGTCGTTTGCTGTGCTTCTGTGCTTAGGTGCTATGGGTCCCCGCCTTCGCGGGGACATCAATATTGATAGACGTACTCATGAATTCAGGGCTCCGGTACGAGCTCAGATCCAGAGTTCAGTCTCAGATCCGGAGTTCAGTCGATCAGATCCAGTACTCCGTCAGCCGCGCGGCGAATTCCTTGATGCGATCCGACCACGGGCGGTTGCGCCATTGCTCGCGTGTGATTTCTTTTGAATCGCGCAAGTCTTCGCTGAAGGCGCTTTCCATGTCGCGTCCGAAGCCCGGATCGACTACCACCACATTCAACTCGTAATTGTGCAGGAAGCTGCGGCGATCGATATTGGCCGAGCCGACTGTCGACCAGGTGCCGTCGATCACCGCCGTCTTGGCGTGCAGGATCGCCACCTGCAGCTGGAAAATCTTCACGCCGCTGGCCAGCAATTCATCGTAAAACGCGCGCCCCGCATGGAACACCAGGCCGTGATCCGTCACGCCCGGCAGCACCAGGCGCACATCCACGCCGCGGCGGGCGGCATCGCACAAGGCGTCGACAAACTGGCGGTCGGGCACGAAATAGGCAGAGGTGATGTGGACCGACTTGTTGGCTTCCTGAATCGCGATAATGAACGCTTTATAAATTTCCGAATCACGTTCCGGTTCGGTGGCCAGGACCCGCACAATCTTGTCGCCCACGGGCGCCAGCGTTGGGAAGTAATTGGCTTCGGGCAGTTCGCCGGCATCCTGGTTGACCCAGTTATTTACGAAACTCCATTGCAGCGAGGCGACAGCCGGCCCTTCGATCTTGATATGGGTGTCGCGCCAGCCGACTTTCTTTTCATCCGTGGTTTCCGGCTTGCGGCTGGAACGGAAGAAGGAACTGTTGGCGTAGGTGCTGCTGATATTGATGCCGCCCGTGAATGCGGTGTGGCCATCGACCACCATCAGCTTGCGGTGATCGCGGTTGTTCAATTCCCACTTGCCCACGCGCGCGGCAGGATTGACGGGGTTGAACGCCAGCATGTTGATGCCGGCCGCCTTCATGCGGTCGAAGAATTCCCTCGGCGTGGCCAGCGTACCCACGCTGTCGTACATCACGTTGACGATCAAGCCCTGCTTGCGCTTTTCGATCAGCACGTCGGCAAATTGCAGGCCCACCGGGTCCTGATCGAAGATGTAGGTTTCCAGGTTGATGGTGTTCTTGGCCGCCGCCGCCGCCGCCATCATCTCGCGCATGGTGGCGGGACCGTCGAACAGCAGGCTGACCTTGTTGCCGGCGATCAGGGGCACGCCGGTGGCTGCCTCTTCCAGTACCGCCAGCGCCTTCATGTCGGGCGAGGCCTTGGACCAGCGCCGCGCCAGCAGGGCGGCGGCCTGGCGCGCCGCCAGCTTGCCCTTGGCGGTTTGCACGGTCGGGTTGGGCCGCGCCGCCACGCTGTCGGCGCCGGAATTGACCTCCGGCAGGGAGGCGCACGAGGCTGCAAGCCCGGCGAAGGCCAGGACGGCTAACCATGCTGCGATACGCGGTGTTCTCATTTCGATCCCCTGGATGACGACGGTGTTGACGACGATGACGGTGACGACGATGAAGCAGGTGCAGCCACGGCCGCCTCGGACGCAAGCTCCTTGGGGCCGATGAAAAAGTCCAGCGGTGCGGAACGGAACAGGCGGCCGATGGCTTTGACCAGGCGCCAGCCATGTTCAAAGCGGATCTTGCGCGCGCGCAGCGCCACCCACAGCGCCAGGCCGAAACTGACCACCAGGTTGACCGCCCCGATCGACAGGAAGCCCCCGACCGAGGTGGCAATTAATTCCCAGCTCATATTGTGGTCGAGTCCGACAAAAGCCGTAGCGAAATTGGCTGCCGAGAAAGTTACGTGGCGTATGTCCAATGGCAAGCCCAGCAGATAGCCGACCGTGCCCATGGTGCCCAGCAGGATGCCGAAGTAAAAATTGCCCATCAGGCCACCCAGATTGTTTTCCAGATACAGCGACAAGCGCCGCAGCCGGTTCGGGCCCAGCAGGCGGCCCAGCCCGCGCAGCTGGTAGACCCGCTGGGCCATTTCCGTGTACAGCGCCTTGTTGTCGTAGTAGCCCGAGATCAGGCCGGCAACGAACAGGCACACGCCGGCGATGGCGGCGTACCACAGGGCAGGGCTGTGGATGGGGTCGATGTCGTGCATCAGCTGCATGGCCTTGACCGGCGTGACCAGGTGGTGCCCCGTGATCGCCTGATAGCCGACGGCGATGGCGTAGGCGGTCGGAATCACCGTGGCAATGTTGCCGAGCACGGCGATGCACTGGGTGCGGAACACCTTGTTGATCAGAATCGCAGTGCTGTCGAGGTCGACATGGCGACCATCCTTGCTGGACAGCCCGGCGGCGATGCGCGCCGCCGTCATGGCCGGCTGCTTGGTGGCGACGGTAAAGTGCAGCACGTGGATCAGCATGAAACCCAGCGAGTAATTCATGCTGAACAGGAAGGCCTCCACCAGCGGCGCGCTACGCAGGTGACCTAGCAGGAGCTTGCACAGCGCCATGAAGCCGACCACGATGCCGGCGCCCGACGACGACAGGAACATGCGTCCCAGGCCCCGGCGCGTGTCGGCAATGTAATGCTCGCCCGTACGGCTGGCGTTTTCCGTCACGTTGCGCGCCAGCAGGTCGACGTTGTCGGCCACCAGGTCGTGCACCGTGTATTTATTGTTGTGCGCTTCGATCAGTTCCTGCGCCAGGGCGATGGCGCCGGCGCGGCGCAAGGTGGTCGGCGGCGCCGTGGGCGGCGTGGCCTGGTTGGCCACCGCCGCCAGATCGACCGTGGGCGCGCTGGGCAGATCGCCGCTGACGTCGACCAGGAACAGCAGCTTGCGCAAGCGGTCGATGCTCTGGGTCAGCGCCACCAGCAGATAGGTCAGGGCCACGCTGGTGCCTTGGCTGAGCGCATTTTTGCGCACCGTGGCCACCACCGTGTCGCACTGGTCCAGCATCACCAGCAGGTGGCGTGCATCCTCCGGCGGCGGACCGGGTTGGCCGTCCAGCAGGCGCGCGTAACCGTCCAGGTACTCGTTGGTTTCGATGTTCTGCATCAGAAACGGCGAGTCGAAGGTTTCGATGGCGGCGTGGCTCCGGATCAGGCGCGGTTCCAGCCCCAGCGCGCAGACCCGGCACGACAGGGTGCGGATCGCTTCGAGCATGCCCAGCAGTGTGGTGCGTTGCGGATCGGCGGCCAGCGTGTGTGCGGCCGGCGGCACCTCGGTGATCACGTCGTACAGCTCCAGCCAGTCGGCCAGCGGCACGGCGTTGATCCAGAGATAGTCGGTGTCCTTGTACAGCACCTGGTCGATGGCGTCGGACAGGTACACGTCGCCCAGCGCGGGAGGCAGCACGCGGTAGGCGGCGCGGCGCTTCAGTTCAGTGACGAAGCCGTCGTTGGACAGGATGCCGATGTCGGTGTACAAGCTGGCGTGGCGGCGGCTTTCCAGCAGGCGCGTCAGGTAGCTGCGCAGACGCGAGGTCTGTTCGGGATTGCCTTTGAGAAGTTGGGTCAGCGTCTTGACGCGTTCCCCGACCAGATATCGGTCGCGTGCGCGTCGTGGGCGCAGGTGCTCGACCAGCTGAACCAGCAGATCGATGCGATCACTGTGCGGGTCGATGCGTTCGAGAATGGAAAGCATGGTTGGAGCTGAAACTGGACAGCGAAACTAAAACCGTAGTGTACGCCGCACAGTCCGCCAAACTTTGTACGCTACCGTACCCAAGGTGTTTATTTGGGGCAATTAGTGAGCTTGGGTCCCTTGGTGTTGGGCGAAAAGCCGTCGGCCGCGCTGCGGTTCGAATCGTGGGTGGTGCAGTAGGTGCCCATGAAGGTTTTGATCTTGGCGATGCGCCTGCCCCCACCGGTGGCATCGGGAATTTCCTCGACCTGGGCCGCTTCGTTCCAGTGCACCACCTTGGCGTCGTTCAGGCCGGCGATCAGCCGGGTCTGCGGCGTGCTGACCGGGGCGTGAATCTGGCTGGGCGACTCGCGGCGCAGGTCGCGGTCGATCTTGCCCAGGTCGCGGCGGCTTTGGGCGCGGATGCGGGCGGCGATGGCGGCGTCGCTGGGCACGCCCGCGCCTGGGGCGCTCTGCGCGAACGGATCGGCTTCGACGATGGTGATGGCAGGTTCGGCGGTGGGCGCGGCGGGCACGGGGGACGCGGGCGGCACGGCCGGCGTGCCGGCACTGGGCGGCTGGGCTGGTGCTGCTGGCGCCGCCTGTGCCGGCGTGCCTGCGCGCCGCGGGGGGACGGGGGCAGGGGGGGCGGGCACGGGCGGAGGACTGGCGGCCGGCGGCTTGATCCAGACCCACTGCATCGCCGCTTCATCGCCATCGATCCGGGGCGCGGCGGGCACGCTGCCGCGCCACAGCGCGCACAGGGCCAGATGGATCAGCGCCACCGGCACCCATGCGAGCGTGCGCGGGCTGGGCGGGCGGCGGTTGATCGGGATGGACATAGGCGCTAATATATGCCTTAGCGCAATATATTGCAGGAAGCGTAACATTTGCTTACCAACCTAAAAGTCCCGCGCAAAAGCGCGCACTGGCACCTTGCCAGTGCTATTGTTTCGTTGAGAGTCACTCCGAGGCCATCATGATCGCACCCGCCATTCCCGCGAACGAGCAGCAGCGCCTGGCAGCCTTGTATGAGCTGCTGCTGCTGGACACACCGCCCGAGCAGCGTTTCGATACCATTGTCGAATTCGCCGCCAGTGAGTTCGACGTGCCGATTTGCCTGATCACCCTGGTCGACCATGAGCGCCAGTGGTTCAAGGCCCGCTTCGGGTTGGCGGCCTGCTCGACCGCGCGCGATATTTCATTTTGTGGGCATGCAATCCTGCAGCCGAGCGTGATGATCGTTCCCGACGCGCTGACCGATCTGCGCTTTGCCGACAATCCGCTGGTCACCGGCACGCCCAACATCCGCTTTTACGCCGGCGCGCCGCTGGCGCTGCAATCGGGGCAGGTGGTCGGTACGCTGTGCGTGATCGACACCAAGCCGCGCACGCTCGATACGGTGGAACTGGCGATCCTGGCGAATCTGCGCGACCTGCTGGTGATGG
>CALRYE020000188.1:0-12059 GCA_943372275.1 Janthinobacterium lividum | reverse complement strand
CGCCGGCGGCCGGCGCGCGCCGCGCCACCGGCTCGACCTTCACCCGCACTTCGCCCGAGTTGGTGAACTTGAAGGCGTTGCCGACCAGGTTGACCAGCACCTGGCGCAGCCGGGTCGGGTCGCCCACCACGAAGCGCGGCAGGTCGTCGGCCAGTTCC
Source organism: Janthinobacterium lividum (assembly GCA_943372275.1). GTDB lineage: Bacteria > Pseudomonadota > Gammaproteobacteria > Burkholderiales > Burkholderiaceae_D > Telluria_A > Telluria_A lividum_A. Next base: position 11,901 of record CALRYE020000188.1, on the reverse strand, counting down.
ACGGTAAAGCCCACGCTGTGCTCGGCGGCCTGCTCGTCGAACAGGCTGACCACGTTGGCGATCATGGCGCCGAGCGCGAAATCGATGTTCTCGATGGTCAGTTTGCCGGCCTCGATCTTGGAAAAATCCAGCAGGTCGTTGATGATCGTCAGCAGCGACTGGGCGTTGGCCTGGCCGCGCAGGATCTGCTCGCGGGTCGATTCCTGCAGCAGGCCGTCGCGCAGGGCGAAGCCGAGCATGCCGATTACGCCGGCCAGCGGGGTACGCATTTCGTGGCTCATGTTGGCCAAAAATTCCGACTTCTGGCGCGTGGCGTCTTCGGCCTTCTGCTTGGCCAGGCGCAGGCGCTCGTCGTTTTCCTGCAAGGCGCGGTTGGCCAGCGCCAGCTCCTCGGTGTTCTGGCGCACGCGCTTTTCCTGCTCGAGCAGGCGGGCCTGGGTGTCTTCCAGCTCGCGGTAGGCGCGCGCGTTATCCAGCGCCACGGCGGCGTGCGCGGCCAGGGTCTGCAGCATGTCCAGGTGCACGCGCCGGTAGGCGTTCTTTTCCACGCTTTGCACGCACAGCACGCCCATCATGCGGTCCTTGACGATCAGCGGCACGTACATCATGGCCACCGGCGCCGAGCGCGCCGAGCCGTCGGTGCGGTTGACCGGCACCGGCGGCGTGCTGGGGCGGCTGGGCAGGTAATTGTCGTACTCGTTGTCGAGGTCATTGATGAACACCTCGCGCCGGTTCTCCAGGCACCACACGGCGAACTGGTTGGGGTCGTCCAGCGCGCGCTGGTAGACATCGCTGCGGATGCCCTGGTCCATCGCGAACGGGAACTCCACCACGTTTTGCTCGGCCCGGTAAAAGCCGATGCCGAACAGGCGCGCATCCATCAGGTGATGCACGTGGCGGTAGACGGTGCTCATGATGGTCTCCATGTCCAGCGTGGCGGTCAGTTCGCGGCCGATTTCCGACAGCACCGAGATGTTGCGGTGCGCCGTCTCGACGTTTTCCTTCTGGCGCTCGACTTCCTTCTTCTGGCGTTCGGCATCGGCGCGGCGCTGCTCGGCCTCGGCGCGCTGGCTGTCGGCGGCGCGCCGCTGCACTTCCAGTTCGCGCTTCTGCGCTTCGAGCAGGCGGTTCTGCTGTTCGATTTCCTCGGTGCGCAGGCGCACCTGCACTTCCAGCAGCTCCTTCTGGCGGCGCAGCCCGGACATGCGGGCCCGGTAGGCCGCGTAGGCCACGCCCAGGATCAGCGCCGCGGCCAGGGTGCGGAACCACCAGGTCTTCCACCACGGCGGCAGGATGGTGATGGTCAGCGCCGCGCCGGACGGGCTCCAGATGCCGTCCTTGTTGGCGGCGCGCACGCGGAACGTGTAGGTGCCCGGGTCGAGGTTGGTGTAGGTGGCGAAGCGGCGCGCCGCGTCGGTGCTGACCCAGTTCTCGTCGAAGCCTTCGAGCTTGTACGAAAACAGGTTGCGCTGGGGCGCGGCGTAATGCAGGGCCGAGAACTCCAGCGAGAACACCGAATCGGCCGCGTCGAGCGTGAGTGCGCGCGCGCGCTCGACGGGGCCTTTCAGCAGGCCCGGACGCACCAGCTGCACCGGGCGGTTGAAGATCTGAAAGCTGGTGATGACGGCGCGCGGGGCGATCAGGTTGTCGCTGATGGCGCGCGGATTGAACGCGGTGACGCCGTTGAAGCCGCCGAAGTACAGGGTGCCGTCGGCGCCGCGCAGGGCCGCGCCGTCGAAGTAGGCCCCTTCGATGGTGCCGTCGGCGGCGCTGTAGTTGCGCCAGCGGCCCGATAAGGGATCCAGGCGCGAAATGCCGGTATTGGTGCTGACCCAGAGGTTGCCGTCGGCGTCTTCCAGCATGGCCGCCACCGCGTCGTCGGCCAGTCCGTCGCGCACCGTGTAGCGGCGAAAGCGCGGCACCCCGGCCGCGTCGATGGTCATGCGGTTCAGGCCCGCGGCGGTGCCGACCCAGATGGTGCCGTTGCGGTCTTCCAGCAGATAGTGCACTTCGTCGTGCGACAGGCTGGCCGGGTCCTTGGGGTCGTGGCGGAAGTGGCGGAACTTGCCGCTCTTGCGGTCGAGCAGATCGAGGCCGTCGAAGGTGCCCACCCACAGCTGGCCGCGGCGGTCTTCCAGCAGCGGGCGCACCACGTTGTCGGCCAGGCTGGCGCCGTCGGCCGGGTCGTGGCGGTACGTCAGGGTGTCGCCCGTGCCCGGGTCGAGCCGGTGCAGGCCGCCGCGCGAGGCGATCCACAGCAAGCCCTGGCGGTCCGCCAGCATGCCGCGGATGGTGTTGCTGTCGACGTCGCCGAGACCGAACACGCGCGCGCTGAAGGTGCCGCGCGCCGGATCGAAGCGCGACACGCCGGCGTGGCTGCCGATCCACAGCATGCCGTCGCGGTCGCGCGCGATGGCGCTGGCGGGCAGCCCGGCCAGGCTGTTGGCGTTGCCCGGCTCGTGGCGATACACGGTCGACACCCCCGTCTCCGGGTCGAGCAGATTGAGGCCGTTGTTGGCGCCCAGCCAGAGGCGCCCGTCGCTGTGCTCGGCCAGCGCGCGCACCTTGTTGTCCGACAGCGAAGTGGGCTGGTCGGCCTGGCGCACGATGCGCGCGAAGCCGCCGCTGTTCAGGTCCACCCGCGACACGCCGGCGTACCAGGTGCCGACCCAGAAGGTGCCGACGCGGTCGCGGTACAGCGCCGAGATCTGGTTGTCGGCCACGCTGTGGTTGTCGCCGGCCACGTGGCGGTAGTTGGCGAAGCGGTTCAGGTTGGGCTGCCAGCGGTACAGGCCCTCGGCATGGCTGCCGGCCCACAGGTTGGCTTCCTGGTCCTGGTACAGCACCGTCACGTAGCCGGACTTGATGCCGGCGGCGGCGCCCATGCGCTCGCGCCGGGCCGGCGCGGCGGTCTTGAAGCGCTCCAGCCCGCCCAGGCTGCCGATCCACAGCTGCTGTTCGGCGTCCACCAGCAGCGCCTGCACGGCGTTGTACTTGCCGTCGGTGTCGGCGTCGCCACTGACCCGGTGATGGGTGAATCCTTTGGCGCCGGGCGCCATGCTGTCCAGGCCCGACGCGGTGCCGACCCACACCCGGCCGCCCGCGTCGACCGCCAGCGCATTGACCTGGTCGTCGGCCAGGCTGGCGCTGTCGCCCGGCGCGTGGTGCCAGACCCGGAAGCGCTCGGTGACGGTGTCGAAATGCTGCAGGCCGTCGCTGGTGCCGACCCACAGGCCGTCCTTGCCGTCGCCGGCGATGGCGCGCACATGGCGATTGCCGTTGCCGCGCCGCGCCACCTCGGCCGGGGCGAAATGCAGGAAGCTCTGGGTAGCCGGGTCGAACCGGTCAAGGCCGCCGTCGGTGCCGATCCACAGGCGCCCGTGGCGGTCCACATGCAGCACGCGCACCCAGTTGTTGACCAGGCTGCGCGCATCGCCCACGGCGTTGCGGTAGACGCTGACGCGGTGGCCGTCGAAGCGCGACAGGCCGGCCTGGCTGCCGAACCACATGAAGCCGTCGCTGTCCTGCGCCACCGCCAGCACCGATTCCTGCGCCAGCCCGTGCTCGACGCTGAGTTGCTCGAAGCGCAGCGTGCGCGCAGGCGCGGCCAGGCTGTGCGCCAGCGGCGCACAGCACAGGATCAGCAGCAGCAGCCGCAGCGACAGGGGCACAAGGCGCAGCGTCACGGCGGCCCGGCCAGCGCGCCGCGCGCGGCGCTGTCGTCGTCAACGACCGGGGCATTCATGTATGGGTGTCCGTTGGCTCAAGCACGACCGCTACGGCGAGCAGTGCGCAAAGCGTGATAAAAAGTGAATGCTAACCATTTAGTAATGCCAGAGTGTAAAGCAAAGACCCCGGGCTAGTCACCGAAAAACGCCAGCACGTCGTCCTTGCGGGCAAAGGTGTCGCGCTTGCCCATCTCGATCAGCTCGCGCGTGTAGCTCGATTCGAACAGCAGGTACGACGCCAGCGCCGAGCCGCGCGTCTCGGTCGCGCCGATCCCCGAGAGCATGGTGCGAATCGGCGCCGGCAGGCTGGCCACGTGGCGCGCGGCGATTTCATCGAGCCGCTCGGACGGCGCGATCACCAGCAGCTCGACCGGTTTCAACGGGGTGTGGCGCAGGTACTCGGGCGGCAGCGACGACAGGGTCAGGTTGATGCGGTTCAGGCGCTCGATGTCCACCGCCAGGCTGTCGAGGAAGATCGAGGACATGGCGTGGCCGGCGATCTGCGCCAGGCTGGGGTAGCCGGCCTGGCCCAGGTCGTCGCGCGGCGGCTCGGTCAGGCGCCCCGCCCCCACCACCAGCACCTTGGTCGCGCCCAGGTGGATGGCCGGGGAAATGGGCGCCAGCTGGCGCATCGAGCCGTCGCCGCAGTATTCGCGGTGGCTGCCCAGGTACAGGGGCACGGCCGGGAAAATGAAGGGAATCGCCGACGAGGCCAGCAGATGCTGCACGCCGATCTGGTCCTGCAGGGCGATGCGCTGCATGCGCACCCACGGCGCGATCTCGGCGGCGGTCTGGTAAAAGGTGATGTGGTTGCCCGCCGTGTACGACGAAGCCGTCACCGACACGGCGTGCAGCAGGCCGTCGGCCATGGCCGCATCCAGGCGCGGCAGGTCGAGCATGCGGTGCAGCAGGCCGATCAAGGGGGTGTTATCCAGCAGCGAAGCGGGCGGCGCGGCGCGCCACTTGCGCAGCAGCCAGCCGAACGACAGCAGCGACAGCCAGCGCGCGCCCGAGCGCAGCACGCCCAGCGAATCGGCGCGGTAGACCTGCTCGACGGTGAAGTTTTCCCACACATCGAGCAGCTTTTGCACGCCTTCGCCGAAGTTGTCGGCGCGGCAAGCCAGCGCCACCGCGTTGATGGCGCCGGCCGAGGTGCCGCAGATGATGTCGAAGGGATTGCGCGCGGGCCGCCAGCCGGCCTCCTGCCAGAGCAGCTGCGAAATCGCCTGCAGCACGCCGACCTGGTAGGCCGCGCGCGCGCCGCCGCCGGTGAGGATCAAGCCCGTTTTATGTTCTATTCCCATGCGACAAGACTAGCAGGTCTGTGCCGATGCGCAAAACTTCAGCGGTGCGATTTGCCGGTTTTGCCGTGCTTATTGCGCAGCGCCACCGCATTTCGTTGTTTTGGGGCGAAGCGCCCGGCGCTGCGGGCCACCCGGGCGCGCCGCTTAGTGCGGTAATACCAGCCGGCTCAGCCCTTGCGGCCCCACGATCACGTAAGAGGCGCCACCGATCGGCACCACCTTGAGCGTGCCGGCACCGAGGCAGGTGCGTGGCGCGGTCGGCACTGTCCCGGCGCAGGTGGGCGCCGTGGTTTCCGGACTGACCACGCCATCGGCCGAGGTACGCAGCAGCAGTTGGCGGGTGGCGTCGAAACGATAGGTGTTGCCGTTCATGTCGGCGCCCAGGCTGGCCGGAAACGCGCCGATGGTGCTGACGACACCGGCCGGCGTCACTTTACGCTTCACATCGTTTCGGTCGAGTACATACAGATTGTCGTCCGCATCCACGCCGACAATGGCCGGGTTCAGAAAGCGCGCCGCGGCGCCGGCGCCATCGGTAAGCGCGCCGGTCTGAGCACCTTCGAGGCCCGCCAGCACGGACATGTCGCCGGCCGGCGTCACCTTCAGGATGGCCGGGCCGATGCTGGCCTGCTGCCCCAGCTCGATGCCGAAGCCGGCGCCGCCCGGCGTGGCGAAGTACAGGTTGCCCACCCGGTCGGCCGCAAAGCCCGAGGTAAAGTACAGGCGCTGCGCGTTCTCGGCCGAGGCGGGCTTGGCGAACCACGTGCTCGCATCGATCAGCGCAGTGATCGCCCCGCCGGGGGCGATCTTGACCAGGTGCGGCGTTCCGCGGCGGCTGGGGCTGGCGTCCGTCTCAAGCAGCGCATACACATTGCCCGCCACATCGGCGGCCACGTCCACCGGCCGCCACATGGTCGGGGCCGTTTCAGTGCGCCATGGCAGCAGATACAGGCCGGCCGCGCCCGGTTCCGGGGTCAGCTGCAGCGTCTGCGCCACGCTGGCGCCATCGCCGCTGGCCGTGACCGTGACCGATAGCGGCGCCAGCAGCGCCGCGGGCGGCGGCAGATAGCGCACGCTGGCGCCGGTGGTGGCGCTGAGCGAGCCGGGCGCGCCGGCCGCCAGCTGCCAGCTGACCGTGCCGGCCGTGGACAGGCGCGCCGTCAGGGGGATGGCGCTGCCGCCGCCGATGGTGCGGGTGGTGGGACTGGCCACGGTGATGGTCGCGGCCGGAGCCGGCTGGCCCGGGGGTGTCGGCGCGGGGGCCGGCGCATCGCTGCCGCTGCCGCCGCACGCTGCCAGCGCGCTGCAAATGAGCAAAAGTGGTGTCAATTTCATCATGGAAGCTCTGTCTTTTCACCTTAGCGCAGGGGGACCTCCTCCTGCAATAGTGCTTACATGCTAACAGTTCGTCAGAGCGGGAATGTATTCAATTGTCACAGGCGCTCACATACTGCACGCACCGGATCCACCCTCAGTCGCCGCGCGCCACGCCCTCGCGGCGCGGGTCGGCGCCGCCGAACCAGAACGGCTGGCCGTGAATCATCATGCGCTGCACGCCGTGCAGGCCGGAATTCATGTCGTAGCTGCGCACTGTATGGCCGCGCGCGCGCAGCGCCTCCTCCATGGCGGGCGCGAAACGCCCCGCTTCCAGCTCGGTCGGCCCGTTGCGGCTGCCGAAATTGGGCAGGCCGATGGCTTGCTGCACATTCAGGCCCCAGTCCAGGGTGCCGACCAGGGTCTTGGCGACATAATTGATGATGGCCGGACCGCCGGGCGAGCCGACCGCCAGCACCAGCTTTTTGGTGGCGCGCTCGAACACGATGGTGGGCGACATGGCGCTGCGCGGACGTTTGCCCGGCTGCACGCGGTTGGCCACCGGACCATCCTTGTCGGCCGAGTCGAACGAGAAATCGGTGAGCTGATTGTTGAGGATAAAGCCGCCCACCATCTGGCGTGACCCGAAGGCGTCTTCCACCGTCGTGGTCATGGACAAGCCGGCGCCCTTGGCGTCGACCACCACGAAGTGCGAGGTCGACGGCGTTTCGATGGCGTTGTCGGTGCCCCACGCCACGTCCATGCCGGGCGGCGTGCCGGCCGGGGCGGTGCCGAGCGACTTGTCGCCGATCAGGGCGGCGCGCTGAGCCAGGTAGCGCTTGTCGATCAGGCTGGGCACGCCGCGCCCGGGCAACGGCACGAAATCGGTATCGGCGGCGTAGCGGTTGCGGTCGGCATACGCCAGCCGCGCCGCTTCGGTGAACAGGTGCACCGCGTCCACGCCCAGCACCCCGTCGACGGGCGCGAGCGCGCGCAGGTCGCGCGTTTCCAGGATCCCCAGCATCTGGGCGATGGCGATGCCGCCCGAGGACGGCGGCGGCATGCCGCACACGGTGTAGGCGCGGTAGTCGCTGCAGACCGGCGTGCGCAGCTTGGGGGCGTAGCCGCGGATATCGGCCGCGCTCAGCAGGCCCGGATTGGTGGGGTGGGCGGCGACCTTGGCGGCGATGGCCGCGCCGATCGGGCCCGTATAAAACACCTCGGCGCCGCCGCTGGCGATGGCGCGCAAGGTGGCCGCCAGCGCCGGATTTTTCAGCACGTGGCCGACCGGCCAGGGCTGGCCATCGGCTTGGTAAAAGTAGGCGGCGGCGACCGGGTCGCGGCGCAGGTACGGGTCGCGCGCGAGCAGGCCGTTCAGGCGCACGCTGACGGGAAAGCCATGCTCCGAGAGCAGGATGGCCGTGTCGAACAGGCTCTTCCAGGGCAGTTTGCCATGCTGCTTGTGGGCCAGCGCCAGCATGCGCAGCACGCCCGGCGCACCCACCGAGCGCCCGCCCACCACGCCGGTGGCGCGCGAGACGGGCGTGCCGTCGGGGTTCTGAAACAGCCGCTCGTCGGCCTTGGCGGGCGCCGTTTCGCGGCCGTCGTAGGCCTGCACCTGGCTGCCGTCGTAATGCATCAGGAAGGCGCCGCCGCCGATGCCGGACGATTGCGGCTCGACCAGGGTCAGCACCATCTGCACGGCGACGGCGGCGTCGATCGCCGCGCCGCCCTTCCTGAGCGCCCGGTAGCCCGCTTCGGCGGCCAGCGGATTGGCGGCCGAGACCATGAATTTCTTCGAGGCCCAGCCGGCCTTGTCGGTGTAGGCAACGGTAGTTTCCGGCGCGGCCTGGGCGGCGTCGCCGGCGGCCCGCAGCGGCATGACCGGTGCGGCGGACGCGGCGGGCGCGCCCGCCGCGGCCACACTCTGCGCCAGGGCGGGCGCGACACCGGGCAACGTGGCCAGTGCACCGGTCATGACGGCCTTACGGACGAGGAAATTGAATGAGGCCATGACTACTCCGAAGGGAAGGCGGCAGCGCGCAAGCGGATGCTCAAAAAAAAAGCGCGCAGCCGAGGCCGCGCGCCCGATTCGAGCATCCTACAGGAAACGGATTACTTCGGCTGCATGCGGATCGCGCCGTCCAGGCGGATGGCTTCGCCGTTGAGCATGGTGTTCTCGATGATGGCGCGGGCCAGCTGGGCGTACTCGTCGGGACGGCCCAGGCGCTGCGGGAACGGCACCATGTTGCCCAGCGCATCGCGCACTTCGGCCGGCATGCCCATCAGCATGGGGGTTTCGAAAATGCCCGGGGCGATGGTCATCACGCGCACGCCGCTGCGGGCCAGGTCGCGCGCCATCGGCAAGGTCATGCCCACCACGGCCGCCTTGGAGGCGGCGTAGGCCACCTGGCCGATCTGGCCGTCGTAGGCCGCCACCGAAGCGGTGTTGATGATCACGCCGCGTTCGCCCGACTCGGCCGGGCTGGTGCGCGCCATGGCGTCGGCCGCCAGGCGCGCCATGTTGAAGGTGCCGACCAGATTGATGTTGACGGTGCGCTGGAATACGTCGAGCGGATGGGGGCCGTCCTTGCCGACGGTCTTGACGGCCGGGGCCACGCCGGCGCAGTTGACCAGGCCGCGCAGGGTGCCCAGCGCCACGGCGGCGGCCACCACGGCCTGGCCGTCGGCTTCGGAGCTGACGTCGCAGCGCACGAACACGCCGCCCAGTTCGTCGGCCAGGGCCTGGCCGGCCTCGGCCTGCACATCGGCCAGCACGACCTTGGCGCCGGCGCCGGCCAGCATGCGCGCGGTGGCCGCACCCAGGCCCGAGGCGCCGCCGGTGATGATGAATACGTTGTCTTGAATTTGCATGGCTGTCCCTGATAACAATGCTGCGTGGAGGGTGAGTGACAATGAACGATCATTGGACGCTGACTTCGTTGACGTTTACGTAAACGTCACACGCGAATTGTAGCAGGGCGGCGCCCCTGTCAGCACTGCACCGTGATGCCATTGTTGGTACACATCCTGCCCTGCGGGCCGATCAGCACGTTGCCGACGGCGCCGTTGTAGCGCTTGCCGTCGGTGCCGAAGCAGCCGCCGCCGTCGCAGCTGTTCATGATCACCGGCGCCGGCGGCGCCAGGCCGACCGAGGGTGAGGTAACGATGGGTGACGGCGCCGGACGGGGCGTCAGCGTGGGTGCGTACACGGCCGGCGGCGCACTGGCGGGCATGCCGTCCACCGTCATCTGCACGGAGCGGCGCCGGGTCGGTGGCTTGGATGGCGCCTTGGCCGGCTTCTGTTTGGGGTCCTGGACCTGGCCGGCGGTGGCGGCGCGCGGGTCGCGCTCGCCAACGCGCGGCGGCGGCTCGGTGGCAGCGGCCGTCACAGCACTGACCAGTAGCACGGCGGCGGCCGCGGCGGAGAGGGAGAATGGCATGGCGAACCTCGGCGTGGTGGATGATCGATTATTGTCCGGGGCAGCGCGCTACGCCAGTCCGGGAACACTTTGTAACGTGGCCCCTGTGCGGAACGGGCCACTGGAGTAGCATGAATGACATGCGCGGTGTTGAAACACGCAGCTCACACAATGGAGACCACAGATGCAGACGGCACAGGCGCTTTACGACAGCAAACTGGGCAGCGCAAGCGCGACCCTCGAGTTGCTGCGCGACCACGACATGATCATCGTTCCCACCGGCGTGGGTGAACCGCCTGCCCTGTTGGCGGAACTGTCGGCCCAGCGCCAGCGCTTCACCGGCATCCGGGTCGCGCAGATTCTGGCGATGCGCAAATTTGGCTACTTCGATCAGGATACCGCGCATCACGTGCGCCATGCCGCACTGTTCTTCGGGGGCGCCTCGCGCGCTTCCGGCCAAGGGGGCTGGTGCGACTTCATCCCCAATTATTTTTCCGAGATTCCCACCCTGATCGAGCGCGGTCTGATGCCCGCCGACGTGGTGTTCTCGCTGGCCTCGCCGATGAACGAGCATGGCTATTTTGCGCTCAGCCTGGGCACCGATTACACCATGGCGGCGCTGGCAAAGGCGCGCGCCATCGTGCTGGAGGTCAATCCCAACGTGCCCTTTACCCACGGGCAATGCCACGTGCACGTGTCGCAGGTCAGCGCGCTGGTCGAAAGCGCGGACCCGGTGCTGGAAGTGGGCTTGCCCAGCATCGGCCCGATCCAGCAGGCGATCGGCAAATACGTGGCCGATATGATCGACGACGGCTCGACCCTGCAGATCGGTTACGGCGGCATTCCCGACGCCGTGGTGATGCAGCTGACCGGCAAGCACGACCTGGGCATCCATACCGAAATGCTGGGCGACGGCATCCTGACGCTGGTCGCATCCGGGGCCGTTACCAACCGCAAGAAGAATTTCATGCCGGGCAAGATCGTGGCGACCTTCGCGCTGGGCTCGGCCAAGCTGTATCGCTTCATGCACAACAACCCCATGGTGGAAATGCATCCGTCCAATTTCACCAACGATCCCTACATCGCCGGCCAGAACGACAATCTCATCTCGATCAATGCCAGCTTGCAGGTGGACCTGCTGGGCCAGTGCGGTTCGGAAAGCATCGGCCACCTGCCCTATTCCGGCACGGGCGGCCAGGTCGACTTCGTGCGGGCGGCCAATCGTTCGCGCGGCGGCAAGTCGTTCATCGTGCTGCCGTCGACGGCCAAGAACGATAGCGTGTCGCGCATCGTGCCGATCCTGTCGCCCGGCACCCATGCCACCACCAGCAAGAACGATATCAATTACGTGGTCACGGAATACGGCGTGGCGCAACTGCGCGGCAAGTCGGCCAAGCAGCGCGCCCAGGCGCTCATCGCCATCGCCCACCCGGACTTCCGCGCTTCGCTGCGCGAAGCTGCCAACAAGATGTGTGTGTTCTGAGGCGGCCGGCGCTCAGGCCCATTCCGCTTCGGTGGCGCTCAAAGGCGTGACCGGCTCGCTTTTCAGGAGCAGCAGCTGGTCTTCCAGCACCTTGAAGTGCAGCGGCATGGCCATGTGCATGACTTCGCCATCGGTGGCCACCTTGATCTTGCGGCCCCGGAAGGCCGGCCGCTTGACCGTCAGGCGCTTGAAGCCGAACGTGAGCAGATCGTCGGCGTCGCCGAGCGTGCCGGCCGCGCCGCGCAGTATCAGGCCCAGCATGGCCAGGCGGCCCACCGGTTTGAGCGCCACCGCGGCCAGCTTGCCCGATTCGAGCGCGGCCGACATGGGTTCGATGCCCAGCTGTTCCATCTGCAGCTGATTGTTGCCGATGAACAGCGTCGGCGTTTTCATGATCTGACTGGTCCCGTTCACTTCCAGCGTGATGCGCAGCTTGCCGGTCCAGGCGAAGATGGTCTTGAGCGCCGACACAAAGGCCACCAGCCGGCTGCGCCCGTACTGCGCCTTGTCGCGCTCGCGCTCTTCGAGCAGCTTGGGATACAGGCCGATGCTGGCATTGACCAGGAACACGCGGTCGTTGACCTGCCCTACCTGCACCGGCTGCACGCGCGCCGACAACAGCGCGTGGGTCGCCTCGGCCAGGTCTTCCG
>CALRYE020000187.1:0-12096 GCA_943372275.1 Janthinobacterium lividum | reverse complement strand
AATGCGAGGCCAAGATCTTCGGCGGCGGTAATATGTTTCCCGGGCGGCGGCTGAAGAGCGCCAACGGCATCCTCCATGGGGGCCCCGTCGGCGGCCCCGTCGGCGGGCCTAACTGCCGCGCCAACATCGGCGAGAAAAACGGTGCGGCGGCGCGCGCCTTGCTGGCTGCCCATGCCATACCCGTGGTGTCGGAAAGCCTGTTCGGCGTGGGCCACCGCCAGATCCTGTTTGATATAGCCAATGGCGATGTATGGTCGCGCCAGGTGGAAAAGGCGGCGGAATGAAACGCATCAAGGTGTTGATCGTCGACGATTCGGCCGTGGTACGGCAGGTGGTGGGCGGCGTGCTCAGCGCCGATCCGCGCATCGAAGTGATGGGCGCGGTGGCCGATCCGATCCTGGCCATCGGCCACATGCAGCGCGCGTGGCCCGACGTGGTGGTGCTCGACATCGAGATGCCCAAGATGGATGGCATCACGTTCCTTCGTAAGATCATGGCCGAGCGCCCGCTGCCGGTGATTATCTGTTCCACGTTGACCGAGGCGGGCGCGCGCATCACCATCGAAGCGCTTGCGGCCGGGGCGGTGGCGACCATCCAGAAACCCAAGATGGGGCTCAGGTCGTTTCTGGCCGACTCGTCGGAGGACCTGATCAGCGCCGTGCTGGCGGCGGCGCGCGCCAACGTGGCCGCGCTGGGCCGGCGGCCTGCCGCGCCGCGGCCGGTGGAAAAGCTCACGGCCGACGCGGTGCTGGCGGCCGGCTCGGGCGGAGCATCCGAGCGCGCTACCAGCGCGGGCGAACGGATAGTTGCCATTGGCACCTCGACCGGCGGCACCCAGGCGCTGGAAGTGGTGCTCAGCGCGCTGCCCACCAATGCCCCGCCCATCGTGGTAGTGCAGCACATGCCGGAAAAATTCACGGCGGCGTTTTCCGAACGGCTCGACAGCGTCTGCCGCATCCGCGTGGTGGAAGCGAAGCAGGGCATGCCGCTATTGAGCGGGCAGGCGCTGATTGCGCCGGGCGGCAAACACATGCTGCTGCGCCGCCAAGGCGAGCGCTTCACGGTGGACGTCATCGACGGGCCGCTGGTGAACCGCCACCGTCCTTCAGTCGACGTGCTGTTCCGCTCCGTGGCGCGGTTCGCCGGGGCCAGTGCCTGCGGCGTGATCATGACGGGGATGGGCGACGACGGCGCGGCGGGTATGGCCGAAATGCGCGCGGCCGGGGCGCGCACCATGGCGCAGGATGAGGCGAGTTGCGTGGTCTATGGCATGCCGAAGGAGGCGGTGCGGCGGGGTGGGGTGGAGCGTAGTGTGCCGCTCGATGCGATAGCTCGCGAGATCATGCGGGGATAAGTCAGTCATGGCAGCCGTTACCAACGGGGTCCGCGCGCAGGCCTCACATATCGTAAGGCTCTCTCTTCTTGTCTTGGGGCCAAGTCCGAAACGAAGGTTTGAAGGCGGGCGGCAGTACAGTCCTGTCTTCAATAGGTAGGTTGCCAGCGTAAACGATGCTTTCCAGTTCGTGCAGTTCTTGACTAAAGTCACCGGTTGTCAACGGCACGTCGGTACACCTGGCGTCATCATCGGGGTTGGCGACCGGTAGTGAATTAGGTTCAACAAGCTGCCATTTGATTCTTGGTCGAACGGCCGCGTCAGCACTCGATGAAAGCAGCCAAGGTGCCGCCAGGTTGTTACTTCTTAGGTTATGTAGTTGTTGCGCAACCGACGTATAAGCTTCATGAGGGAGCGTGCTAAAGGCACGAGCGACGTAGTCGGCAGCGGCTTCCTCCGGCACCGACAGTAATGAGTTCTGCCGATTATTCTCCATGACAGGAACGATAACTGAGACCGTCGTCGTCAACGACATGCTCTTTGGCTTCTGTTCCATGGCGTACTCCTACCGTAAGTAATCCGGGCTGTTGGAAAGTGATTGAGCTAGCTTTGGATCGGCCCAAAAGTATCTTCCGTCGTTACCACCCTTAACCATACGGGCAAATGTCAGTACAGCATGCTCACGAAGTGCTGCCATTCTGACATGATCACGATACTTGCAATATAGTGAAACGCTACCGTCCTTCGCCGCGTGAAGTCCCAAACGTCCATCATGTCCTAGTTCATAGCTTTGAGGCGTGTTTCCACCCCGTGCCATTGACGATACAGAGCAGGCCAGTCCCAATTAACGCCCAAGCGCTCCGGTGGCTTTATGTGTGGCTGGACGACTCCATGCCATGTCTCGGCATCTTCCATCGATTCCGTTCGCACTTCGACGTCGACGAATTTGGTTGAGTTTGGAAGTGGGAGGCGCCGAATGTATTTTGCTTGCATAAAATAGACTAGCAAAAAGAGAATACTATCGTCGATGTGCAGAGATTCGATATTGAGTTCGGTGGAAGTCGTGTCGGTTGATACTTAATCAGTCGAGATTTGTTGATAGCACCTGCTCTTTCACGTCATGCGTTGCGCGGCTGTACGCCCCGAAGTGCTGTCGGTATTGGCCCGCGGAGAGGCTCAGGTGCTTGACGAATGCGGCGCGCATACGCGCCGCACTGCCAAAGCCGCAGCGGTGGGCGACGGTCTTGAGCGGCGCCTGATCGCCTTCGAGCAGCGCCCGCGCCGCGTCGATGCGGGCGCGTTCGACAAAGTCGCCCGGTGTCACGCCGACTTCGCGCATAAACACGCGGGCGAAATTGCGTTCGCTCATGGCGGCCACCTTTGCCAGGCAGCGTACCGATAGATCGCCATCCAGATTGCCCATCACGTAGTGCAGCACCTCTTGCTGGGACGGACTCTGGTCGGTAGTCTTTCCGGCATACGGCGTCAGGAACGGACTGAATTGCGATTGGCCACCGCTGCGCTGGGTGAATACCACAAGCCGCTTGGCCACGTTGAGCGTGAGCTGGGCACCATGGTCTTCGTACAGCAGATGCAATGACAAATCGATACCGGCGGTAACGCCCGCCGACGTGTAGACGTTTTCATCCTTGACGAACAGCCGGTCCGGCGCCACCGTGATCAGCGGAAAACGCGCCACCAGCTTGGACACATCGTTCCAATGCGTGGTGGCCTGACGCCCATCGAGCAGGCCCGCGTGGGCCAGCAGGAAGGCGCCGTTACAGACCGAAGCGATGCGCGCCGTGCGTGCTTTCATGGTGCGCAACCATTGGCACAGCGCCCCATCACGGGCGCGCTGCGGCAGCTCCGGCCCGCCGGCAACCATGAGCAAATCAAACGCTCCTTGCTCGTCGCCGTACCAGCCGTCCGGGTGGATAGCCAGCCGGTTCGAGCAGCGCAGCAGGCCAGGCTCGGTGCCGAGCACCTTCATTCGATAGTGCTGGGCTGGCAGCAGAAAGCGGTTTGCTTCCGCAAACACGTCCATGGGTCCGGTCAGGTCGAGTGCTTGCACGCCGGGACAGATTAGGAACGCAATACTGGGCAAATGAGTCTCCTTGGATAGCGCGAACTATATCGCGGCAGCACTGATTTGCCGCAGCGGCGATCGTTGCTTGGCTGAAATTGCGTCATCTTTGGCGGGATTGCAGCGCGTTATGCGCTCGCCGTGAACGCTACGCGCGGGAAAATGATCTTTTCAATCAGACAGACCAGGAGTTTTTCATGCGCGAAGCGGTTGATATGGACAATGTGGCAGAACGCGTGGGGCCGGCGTTTTCCGTCGAAGGCATGCTGCGTGCGCGCAGCGAAACGCGCAAGGCGATTGCCGCCATCGCGGCGCAGATCCGCCCGGGCATGGTGGAAGAGGAGGCCGTTGTTATGGCAAAGCAGGTGATCGCGGAGCAAGGGCACGCCCTCAGCTGGCATCCGACTCGGGTGCGCTTCGGTCGCAACACCATCATTCCCATGAAGCTGACGTCCGTCCCAGGCGTGGTGCTCGCCGACGACGACATCTTTTTTATCGACATCGCGCCACGCGTGGACGACTGGGAAGGCGACGGTGGCGCGGCGTTCACGGTCGGCAGCCATCCGGAATACCAACGCTGCGCGCGCGATGCCGAGCGGCTGTTTCACGAGGTGCGTCGGGTGTGGCAGCAGCAGCGTCTTTCCGGCAGTGCGTTATACGAGCTTGCAGCGCGCCGCGCACACGAGATGGGCTGGGAGCTCAATCCCGAGCTGCCCGGCCATCGCGTGTCCGACTTTCCCCATGCGGTGATCCATCGGGGCTCGCTTGCCGAGTATGAGGCCACCCCGTCGGCGATGCGCTGGATACTGGAGATCCATCTGCTCGATCCGCAGCGGCGTTTCGGCGCCTTCTTCGAGGACATGCTGCTCGACGACGGTGAACATCCGGAAGGCCGCAGCTAGTCGTCGGCCTCGTTGGCCCCACCCGCAGCCGCATCCTTGATCCTGATTCCGCGCTTGGCCAGCCCCTCGCGCAGCAGGAACTCGATCTCCGCGTTCACGCTGCGCAGGTCGCGCGCGGCCAGGCGCTGCAGCTGTTCCCACAGCGCCGGGTCGATCCGTAACGGATAAGCTTTTTTTCCAGGACTTGCCATGCTGTTCGACCGCTAGTTGTAGAGGGTGCCCGCGTTGATGATCGGCTGGGTTTCTTTATCCGAGCACAATACCACCAGCAGGTTGCTGACCATGGCCGCCTTGCGCTCGGCGTCCAGCTCCACGATGTCGCGTTCGGCCAGCGCTTTCAGGGCCGACTCCACCATGCTCACGGCGCCGTGCACGATCTTGCTGCGGGCGCTGATGATGGCTTCGGCCTGCTGGCGGCGCAGCATCACCTGGGCAATTTCCGCGGCATAGGCCAGGTGGGTCAACTTGGCGTCGAGCACTTCCACACCGGCCGCTTCAAACCGTGCCTGCAGTTCCACTTTCAACGCTTCGGCCACGATATCCATGCCGGCGCGCAGCGTGGTTTCGCCTTCCGGCAAGTCTTCGCCTTCGTCGTAGGCATACTGCGAAGCCAGATGGCGCAGCGCCGCTTCGGCCTGAATCGACACGTAACGCTCGAAGTCGTCCACTTCAAAGATAGCCTGCGCCGTGTCGCGCACCCGCCACACCACGGCGGCGCTGATTTCCACGGGATTGCCGCGCTTGTCGTTGACCTTCAGCGTGGGCGCGTTGAAGTTGCGTGCGCGCAGCGACAGGCGGCGTTTGCTGTACAGCGGAAAGGCCCAGCGCAAGCCTTCGCTGCGGTCAGTGCCCACGTATTTGCCGAACAGGGTCAGGATGGCGCTTTCATTTGGTTGCAGCATGTACAGGCCGATGAGGCTGAAGATGCCGGTGCCGCCGACGCCGACGGCGGCAAGCAGATGAAACAGCGCTTCCTCGGTGGCGAACGCCGTCTTGAAGGTGAACACGGCTACGATCAGCAAGGCCAGGCCGACCACCAGGGCGAGGTAGCCGTTGGTGGATGAAAACGCCGTTTCACGGCGAATGTGCGCTGCATTCATTCCAGATCTCCTTCAGGTTAGACATCAAAGTGATATCACTTTAGGAGGTGCCGATATTATTGTCAAGAAATTTTGCGATGCATATAATGTTGCGCTGACGGCCTACCCATGCGCGCTGCGCTGTACCGGGCTGTGACCCTTCCAGCTCGGCTGGTATGATTGTCATTACGACAAAGGGACCCGGCATGGACATCTCCGCTTTTATCACCAGAAACATGGACGCGATCCTGATCGAATGGGAAGCCTTCGCGGCCACCTTCGGCGCCGTGGCCGACAAGATGTCGAGCAAGGAGTTGCGCGACCATGCCAAGCAGATTCTGGAATACATCGCCCTCGATATCCGGCTGCACGAATCGGTCGAAGAGACCGAACAGAAATCCAAGGGCTTGAGCGAGCGCGAAGCCGACGCCGAAAGCGCCTCCTCGATTCATGGGCGGCTGCGCCACGCCAGCGGATTTTCTCTGCTGCAGCTGATCGCGGAATACCGCGCCTTGCGCGCCAGCGTGCTGCAGTTATGGGGCGAGCAAAGCGTCGACGCCAACCAGGTGACGACCAAGGACATGATGCGCTTTAACGAAGCC
Organism: Janthinobacterium lividum; assembly: GCA_943372275.1. Classification (GTDB taxonomy): domain Bacteria; phylum Pseudomonadota; class Gammaproteobacteria; order Burkholderiales; family Burkholderiaceae_D; genus Telluria_A; species Telluria_A lividum_A. The sequence continues at coordinate 6,097 of CALRYE020000187.1, read as the reverse complement.
ATCGACCAGTCGCTGGCCGAGGCGGCCGTGGCCTATTCCGACAAAGCCAACCAGACCCGCGACACCTTTTTGGCCGTGCTGGGGCACGACCTGCGCAGCCCGCTGGCGGCGACCGCGATGGCGGGCTCGTTCCTGACCCGCGCCGGGGTGGGCGACGACCAGACCCAGCAGATCGGCATGCGCGTCAAGCGCAGCGCCGCGACCATGAACGGCATGGTCAACGATCTGCTGGAGCTGGCCCGCACCCAGCTGGGCGACGGCATTCCCATCGTGCGCGCCAACTGCGATATTCTGGAGGTATGCCAGTGGTCGATCGAAGACGCCAGCGCGGCCCATCCGCAGTCGCAGTTCGTGCTGGAGTCCAGTGGAGAATTGATCGGCTCGTTCGACCATCCGCGCCTGCAGCAGGTGTTCACCAATCTACTGAACAACGCGGCGCAGTACGGCGCGCGCAACGAGCCGGTCATCATCCGCGCCACCGGCCGCCAGGACACCATCTGTATCGAGGTGATCAATCAGGGGCCGCCGATCGCCCCGGATGCGCTGCCCACGCTGTTCTCGTCGTTTGTGCAGCTGTCGCAGCAACCCGACGACGCGCGTCCGCGCACCAGTCTGGGACTGGGTTTGTACATCGCGCGGGAAATTTGCAGCGCCCATAACGGCACGTTGAACGTGCGCTCGGACGACAGCGGGACGGTGTTCACATCCTGCATCCCGCGCCACTGAGCCCGCTGCGGCCGTGGCGCGGGCTCGAACGCCGACGTGAGTCGAACGCCGACGTGAGTCGACCTGTCACAGCGGCTTAGTTCAGTAGCCACACATACTGCATCTTCATCCACTCGCGCACCGGCTTGCCGTTGACGCGCGCCGGCTTGAACGTGCACAGGCTGATGCCCGCGCGCGCCGCTTCATCGAGCGCAGTGTGGCCGCTGGAGCGATGCACGCGGCTGTCGACGACCTTGCCGTCGGGGCCGATTTCGAAGGCCAGCGTCACCGTGCCGGTATGTCCGGCTTGCAATGACGCAGCGGGGTACATCGGCTTCTTGCAGGAGTCGAAGTCCGCCACAGCATGTTTGTGCTTGGGGGCCGCCTGCGCGTCCGCGGCATGGGCCACCAAGGCCAGGCAGCCAGCGGCCAGCACCACCACCGGTAGCGCCGCGCTCCAGTTGAGCGCCTGCCGGCCCGGCCGCACCAGACGACGCACGCGCGCCACCAGGTCACCGCCATGGGCCGCCTGTGCCAGCTGCGCCGTTGAACACGTCGACTGCCCACCTTGCAGGCGCGCCAGTTCCGACAGGGCGTGCGCCAGCTGGCGCGGCTCGGCCAGGTGCTGTGCGGCCAGCTCGTCGGCCAGCTGCTCGCGCTCGGCGCGAACCTGGCCCGAAATCCACCACACGGCCGGATGATAGAACAGCAGCGCCTCGATCACGTTCTGACCCAGGTTGACCAGGTAGTCCGCGCGGCGGATGTGCGCCATCTCATGGGCCAGCAGGGCGCCCAGCAACTCGGCCGGCATGCCGGTCACCAGCGAAGCGGGCAGCAGCACGACCGGACGCAGCCAGCCGGCGGTGACGGGCGTCGACAGGTCGTCGACGACGCGCACGGCCACTGCGCGCGCAATGCCCAGGCGCTCGGCCATGTGATTGGCGCGGGTCTGCCATACCGGGTCGATTCCGGTGCCGGCACTGCTGCGCCGCACCCAAGCCAGGCCCATGGCCATGCGCACCGCCATGACGAGCGCACACAGTGCCCATAACGCGACGATCACCAGCAGTTGCGACTGGAGGAAATCGGTGATGCTCTCGACCGACCCAGCGGCGGGCGCGACCGTGAACTGACCATTGAAGCGGGCGGCCGGAGCGGCATCCGCGGCGGCGCCCAGTCGGTTGACCAGGCTCGCCGCCGGCCACAACACGCAGGCCAGCAGGGCGAGGCAGCCGACGTGGTAGCGCAGCCTTGGATGCGCGTTACGCAGCAACATGAGCAACACCGCGGTGCTGCATCCGATGAGCAAGCCCTGCCAGGTGAAATGCAGCAACGTCCAGCCGATACTGTCGATCAGGTACGAATTCATTGGTCGTCCTCCTTGAGTAATTGTTCGATTTCGTCGCGTTCTTTTTTCGAAATGCCACTTTTCAGCGCGGCCAGCACCAGCGCCTTGGCCGAGCCGGAGAACGCCTTCTGGATCAGGTCTTTGAGCAGATTGGTTTGCAGCGAGTCTTGCGCCTGCGCCGGTGCATAAACGTGCGAGCGTGCCGATTCGTCACGAATCAGCAGCCCCTTGGTGTGCATGATCTGCATCAGGCGCAGCACGGTGGCGTACGTCACGTCGGGCCGCTCGGCCAGCATGGCTTGATGGACTTGCTTGGCGGTGGCCGCGCCGAGCGGCCACAGCACTTGCAGCAGATCCAGCTCGGCCGCGGTGGGTTTGGGGGGATGGATCATGGATGGCTCCGGGTTCTGTGTGCCATCAGCTTATGACAGGTAGACCTTCTTGTCTACTTAATTATTTATGCTATTTTCATTGTGCGAGCCGGTCGTTTGGCGCTAGACTAGACAAAACTGTCTAGAAAGGACGTGTATGTTCAAACAATATTTATTGGGTGCGTTTCTGATGTGGACCATGTGGCTGGCCAGGGCCGCCGACTTGCCGGCGTACCCGTTCGTGCATGTCAGCGGAATTGCTGTGAGCAATGTGGTGCCGGACGTTGGCGAGATCGATTTCGAGATCGTGGCCTTCGATGCTGCGCCGGAACAGGCCCGCGCTGTGGTCGACAGCCGGCTGGCCGAAATCCGCGCGATGCTGGAGCAGCGCGGCCTGGCCATCACCGATTTGGAAGTGCGCGACGTGCGCAGGGAGCTGCGCAAGCAGGACCCGCCCGCCCAGCCGGGCGCCGAGATCTATCAGGTCAAGTGCTCGGTGCACATCGTCATGCGCTCGCTGACCAACTGGCGCGACGTCGTGTCGGCGTTGCTGAACATGCCGAATCTGGATGGCTTTGGGGTGGCGTTCGACACCAGCGAGCGCCAGAAGATCGAGATGGAGCTTCTGGCCGATGCGGTCAAGGATGCGCGCCGCAAGGCAACCGGGCTGATGGCCGGGTTCGGACGCAAGGTGGGCGAGGTGGCGGGGGTGACCAGCGGAGACTTGAAGAACGTCAGCCGCGCCATGGGGATGGCGGCGGTTGACTCCCGCAGCTACGCACCGAGCCGCGGCGGGGTGGAAACCGACCGCGCCAGCCTGTTGATGATCAACAGTTTGAAACTGGCGCAGCCGGTGGATGTGATTTTCAGGATTGCCAAATAGCTGGCGGTTCAGGAAACAGCCACCAGGCGCTTGCCTGACGGCTGCCTGTGAATCGGATCAGATTGCCACGGCAGGCGTATCCTTCGGCTCCGGGAACATTTCCTTGTCATCTTCCAGGTGGGTCGGATGGGCCAGCTCGGCCTTGAGCTTGTCGCGGTCCAGCTCGTTTTCCCAGGCCGACACCACCACCGTGGCCACGCCGTTGCCGACGAAGTTGGTCAGGGCGCGGCACTCGCTCATGAAGCGGTCGATACCGAGGATCAGCGCCATGCCGGCCACTGGCACGGTCGGCACCACGGCCAGCGTTGCCGCCAGCGTGATGAAGCCGGCGCCGGTAATGCCCGAGGCACCCTTGGAAGTGAGCATCGCCACACCCAGAATGGTCAGCTGCTGGCCAAGCGTCAGGTCGACGTTGCAAGCCTGCGCCACGAACAGGGCCGCCATGGTCATGTAGATGTTGGTGCCGTCCAGGTTGAACGAGTAGCCGGTCGGCACGACCAGGCCGACCACCGGCTTGGAGCAACCCAGTTTTTCGAGCTTGCGCATCAGGGCGGGCAGGGCGCTTTCCGAGGAGCTGGTGCCCAGCACGATCAGCAGTTCTTCCTTGATGTAGGAAATGAAGCGGAAGATCGAAAAGCCGGTGAAGCGGGCGATCAGGCCCAGCACGACGAACACGAACAGCGCGCAGGTCAGATAGAACGAGCCCATCAGCTTCATCAGGGGCAGCAGCGAAGCCAGGCCGAATTTACCGATGGTAAATGCCATGGCGCCGAAGGCACCGATGGGCGCCGCTTTCATGATGATGCCCACCACGCCGAAGATCACATGCGACAAGTCGTCGATCAGCTTGGTCACCGGACGGCCACGCTCGCCCAGCAGCGACAGCGCAAAGCCGAACAGGATCGCGAACAGCAGTACTTGCAGGATGTCGCCCTTGGCGAAGGCATCGACGGCCGTGTTCGGAATAATGTTGAGCAGGAAGTCGGTGGTGGTCTGGGCCTTGGCTTTTACCGTGTATTCGGCGATGGCCTTGGTGTCCAGCGTGGCCGGGTCGGCATTGAAGCCGTCGCCCGGACGCATCACGTTGGCGACGATCAGGCCGATGGCCAGCGCCACGGTGGAGACCACCTCGAAGTACAGCAGCGCCTTGCCGCCGACGCGGCCGAGTTTCTTCATGTCCTGCATGCCGGCGATACCGGCGACCACGGTACAGAAGATGACGGGCGCGATGATCATCTTGATCAGCTTGATGAAGCCGTCGCCCAGCGGCTTCATGTCCACGCCCAGTTTCGGGTAGAACACACCGAGCAAAATGCCCAGGGCAATGGCGAACAGCACCTGGATATACAGTACTTTGTAGAACGGTTTTTTCATGGCAGTCTCCGTGAGGGATCGGTTTATGGGCGAAGCATGAACTGATCGACATCACGGCGCCATTGTGGATATCCGCAGTGCGCGGGTCACGCGCGTCATAGCGGCATACCGGACATTTCCAAAAGCAATAACGCGCCGGCCGGACGGGGCGGACGGTGCTTTCCATGAGGGAATGAAAAAGGGCGGACGCTGTTGCGCCCGCCCTGTCACCGCGCCGCTTTGGCGCCGCTTTCCTGCCGCTGCTTACTGCGCGGTCCAGCCGCCGTCCATGTTCCATGCCACGCCGCGCACCTGGCCGCCGGCCGGGCCGCACAGGAACACGGCCAGCGCGCCCAGCTCCTCGGGCGTGACGAATTCGCCGGACGGCTGCTTTTCCGACAGCAGCGACTTTTTCGCTTCCTCGTTGCTGACGCCATCTTTGACGGCGCGGTCGTCGACCTGCTTTTGCACCAGCGGCGTGAGCACGAAGCCCGGGCAGATGGCGTTGCAGGTCACGCCCGTGTGCGCCGTTTCCAGCGCCGTGACCTTGGTAAAGCCGACCAGGCCGTGCTTGGCCGCCACGTACGCCGACTTCTGCGCCGAGCCCACCAGCCCGTGCACCGACGCCAGGTTGATGATGCGGCCCCAGTTCTTGGCCTTCATGCCCGGCAGCGCCAGGCGCGTGGTGTGGAAAGCGCTGGTCAGGTTAATGGCGATGATGGCGTCCCACTTGTCAGCCGGGAAGTCTTCGATATTGGCTACGTGCTGGATGCCGGCGTTGTTGACCAGAATGTCGACGCCGCCAAATTTGTCATCGGCAAACTTCATCATGGCTTCGATCTCGGCCGGCTTGGACATGTCGGCGTTGTGGTAAGCGGTCTGCACGCCAAATTCCTGACCGATTTCCAGGTACAGCTTTTCGATTTGCTGGGCGTCGCCGAAACCGTTGAAGACGATATTGGCGCCTTCCTGGGCCAGCGAGCGGGCCATGCCCAGGCCGATACCCGAGGTCGAGCCGGTAACCAGAGCCGTTTTGCCGCTTAACAAACTAGTTTTCATTGTGTCCTCAGAGGGGAAGGTTAGGGGGCGATGATGTAGAATTCTAAACGCTGGTGAAATGCTGCCAAATACGCACAGCAAAGATTGAAACACAGATTCGCGCTTGGCGACGGACAGGCGCGTATTTGAACGAACCGAGGTTGACATGAACGAAGCAAGACTCTCATCCGTCCAGTGCCTGTCGCCGGCTGGCTTGCATCGCATGGCGTACAAGGAGTGGGGCGACCCGGCCAATCCGCGCGTGCTGCTGTGCGTGCACGGCGTCACCCGCGTGGGCGACGACTTCGACGCACTGGCGCGCGCCATGTCCGACCAGTACCGGGTGGTGTGCCCCGACGTGGTCGGGCGCGGACGCTCCGGGCGCCTGTGCGACCCCCA
>CALRYE020000186.1:0-12134 GCA_943372275.1 Janthinobacterium lividum | reverse complement strand
GCTGCCCTTCTGGGCAAAGCGCAGCAGATGGCGCACCTTGATTTCGCCCGTGAGCGGATCGACCGGCACCACGTAGCCGTCGCGCCGCGCTTCATGGCGCGCCGCCTCCAGCGGGGCCGGCTTGTCGCCCGCCATGGCAATGCCCCAGGTGCCGCTTTCGACCCAGGCGCCGGGCGGCAGCGGCACTTCCAGCAAACCATAACGGTGCGTGCTGCCCGCTGCGGGACGCAGCGTGATCTCGTCCAGATAAAGCTCGTCGCTGCTGAGCGCCTGGCCCGGCTTGACCAGCTCCGTGCTGAAATTGGCGCCCGCCGCCTTCATGCGCAGGATGCGCCGCTCCAGCACCACCGGCAGCGTGTGAGTCTCCGCCGCCCGGCTGACATACTGCACCACGGCCTGCGTGCCGGCAGGCACGGCCTGCTCCAGCTGCAGCGCGGTCGGCAGGGTCTTGGCATCGGTCCAGCGCCACACGGCCTGACCCAGGCTGGTCGCGCCCTTCTGCCAGGCGCCGGCCAGCGCCACGGCCGGCGTGGCCGGCGCCGGCGTGCCGCCCAGGGCCTTCTGCACCCACACCAGTGTCAATGCGCGGTCCAGCGTCGGCATGTCGGCGCGCACCCGGCCCAGCACACTGTCGGCCTGTGCGGCCGGCAGGTCGCCGCGCAGCATCAGCAACGCTTGCGACAACGGCGATGGATTGGCGCGCAGCTGCGCCACGGCGGCGTCCGGCGCGCTGCTTGCGGGCGCATCGGCAGGTTCCGCCGCCAGCACCCCATTCTGCTTTGCCAGATGAGCCGCCAGCGCGACAGCCAGTGCATGGCTGTCGCCGCCGTCGGCCAGAATCTCGCTGCTGGCAGGCAGGCGCGCAGCGGCCTTGCCGCCCGCGTTCCCAGCCACACGCGCCACATCGTCGGCAAGGCCGGCCACCAGCGTCTTGACGGGCAAGCCCATTTCCTGCGCCATCCACAGCACCAGCGCCCGGTGCAGCAAAGGTTCTTTCAACCCGCGCTCGCCGTACACGGCCAGCAGGTTGTTCCAGTGCTCCGGCGGCAGCGCGATCTTGAGCGCACGCGCCGCGTACCAGTCGGCATAGTAGGCATACGCCGTCATCAACGCGCTGCCGCCGGTGGCGTCGCCCCACCAGCCAAATACGGCGTTGGGACCGGCCATGCCCACCAGGCGCAGGCGCTGCGACTGCAGGGTGTTTTGCAGGCGCTCCTGCTCGCGCCCGGACTGCGCACCCAGATGGGTGACACCCAGCGCCAGCGGGATCAGGCGGCTGGCGGTCTGCTCCACGCAGCCGTATGGGTAGGCGATCAGATCGTCGGCGATGCGGGCGAAGTGCGCGCCGGCGCTGCTGGCGAACGACACCCGCACCTCGCGCGCATCGGCCGGCAGGCTCAATGGCGCGGTGGCGCCAGTCAGCGGCAGCGCCAGCGAGCGGGGGCTGTCCCACGCCACCGGCTGCGCGCGCACCAGCGTGTCGAGCGTGTCGACCACGGCGGCGCCCTGGCGCACTTCCAGGCGCAGCGGCGCGTTCGCGGCGGCCAGCGGGAACTGTACGTAGTTCACGCCGCGTTTGGCCGTCAGCTTCTGGGTCTGCACCTTGGCGCCGCCAGTGAGCGTCACTTCCAGCGCCTGCTCGGCGGCGGTCTGGTTGAACACGGCGATCGATGCCATTGGCGCGTCGCCCACGCGCAGCCAGTCGGGCGAGGTCCACTTGGCGTAGAAGTTTTTCTCGGAGCGCACGTGCGCGGTGCGCTGCCCCACCCGGCCCTCGGCATCGAAGGCGCGACCGGTGATGCGCCAGCGCGTGAGCGAATCGGGCATCACGAAGGTGACCCGCACGCGCCCGTCGGCCGCGGTCCTGAGCGACGGCGCCCACAGCGCGGTGTCGATGTTGTCGCGCCGCGGTCGTTCCAGCACCTTGACGCCCCGTTCGTTGTAGTTGTGGCGGGCCGGCACGGCGCTGCTGCGGCCCTGCGCCATGTCGTAGCTGATGAACGACAGGCTGGCGGTGGTGCGCACGTTGTTGCGGCGCGGATGATAAAAGAAATCGCCAATGTCCGGCGCGATTTCCGGCTGCAGCACATAGATCATCTCGTCGACCACGCCCAGTGTCACCAGCGTGGATACCGGCTTGCCTTCCAGCTGCGCCAGCACGTCGAGCGTGATCGTCTCACCCGGTTTATAGACGTCCTTGTCGGTCTTGAACGCCAGCGCGATACGCGGCTCGATCACCTGCAGGCCGGCGTTCTGGAACACGAAGTCGCCCTTGCGCGTGTACGCCACCGAGAACGTGATGTTCGGTCCGTAGTCGGCCTTGACGGGGATGCGCGCGCGCCACTGGTTGGGCGCCACGCGCTTGGGCGCGATCCAGCCGGCGCCTTTGGACAACAGGCCGACCTGCTCGACCTTGTCGCGCTCGAGCGTCAGCAAGGCCTGCTCCACCGGTTCGGCGAAGGTGATCAGCACATCCGCCGTCTCGCCTGCCGCGTAGCGTTCCTTGTCCATCACGATCTCGATACTGCCCGGGACCGCCTTGACGCCTGCGCCGCTGACCCAGTGCGCGGTCGCGCCTAACAGGTTGCCCGCCTCGTCGCGCAGGCTCAGTTGATAGGACCCCGACTCGGCGAACTTCATCGGCAGCGCGGTGCTGCCCGGCGCAATCGCGCCGCCGGTCTTGGTCTGCTTCTCCAGCTGCACCAGCTCCCAGCGGCTAGGCCTGACCGTGATCTGGCCCTGCGGCGCGATCTGGAACTGCACGCTCTCGCCGGGCGCTGAAAACTGCCGCGCCGCCTTCAGGCGGTACACGCTGGCCGAGCGTTCGATCATCAGTTCGCGGGTTGCCTTGACCCGGTAAGCCGCGCCATCGGTGGCCAGCACGGTCAGGATGTAGCGCGACGGCTCGGTCGCCGGCGGCAGGTCGAAATCGACGTCGCCGTCGCCGTCGGCTACCAGCTCCATCTTCTTCAGTTCGACCGGGAACAGCCCCGTGTAGCGCAGCTCTCCCTCGACCATGGTATTTTTTTGCGCGCGCAGCGTGAACGACACGCGCGCATGCTTGACCGGTTTGCCGTCCGGGTAGCGCATCTCGATCCTGCCCTTGACCGCTTCGCCCGTCTTGAACTCCGCCTTCGACGGCAGCACGTTGATTTCGAAGTGCGGCTTGACATACTCGGCCACGCGGAAGGCGGCGCCGTACTGGTCGCCCTGGTAGGTCAGGCGCAGCTCGTAGCCGCCCGCAGTGGCCGATTCGGGCAAGCGAAAGCGCGTGTCGGCGCCCGCTTCCGGGTTCAGCTGCAGCGACTGCGTCAGCAGCGGCGTGCCGTTCGGGTCCAGCACCACCAGGTCGATGGGAGCGGCCGCGGCCGCCTTGGACAGGCGCGCCGACACGAACTCGCGTGCCAGCAGCTTGACGTTGACTTCATCGCCCGGCCGGTACAGCGGGCGGTCGGTGACGGCGTAAATCTTGGTGTTATAGATTTCACTGTCGTAGTAAAAATTCTCGGACACGAACACGCCGCCGTCGCGGTCTTCGCCCATCACGTAGGTGTGCTCCGGGCTGCCCCGTTCGAACGACGCCACGCCGTCCGCGCCGGTAATGCCCGACTGCAGCACGCCGGTGCCGTCGGTCCAGGCCACGTTTACGCCGGCCACGGCGGCCCCATTGTCGCGCCGCGCCGCCCACACCAGCATCTGCTGGGCCGAGACCTTGGTCACGCCCATGGTGTCGGCCACGAACACCAGCGTGGTGGCGCGGTGTTCGCCGATGATCGCTTCCACCAGGTACAAGCCGGGCTTGCGCTTGCCGATCGGGATCATCAGGTTGCCCGCCTTGGCCTCGACAAACTCGCTGCTCGAGCCATCCAGCTTGACGCCCTTGGGCGGCGCAATCGGCTTGGCCTGCCAGATCGGATAGCGGAAGCGGTCCACCAGCTCGAAGCCTTTCAGCGGCTGGTATTGCGGGTGATTGCGGAATTCGGAGGGACGCGTCATGGCCGCGCCGTTGGTGGCCAGTTCCGTGTGGGTGCTGGTCACGGCCAGCCGCGCTTCGCTGGAAAACAGCTTGCGCCAGATGTAGCGCGACTGCTTCCACCAGCGGTCCCACAGATAGGCCAGGGTATTGGCCAGCCCTTCGCCGCGGTAGTTGCCGGCGACCTGGATGCGGTGCAGATTGGGCTGCTTTTTCAGGAACTCCAGCGGCTGCGGCACCCGGTACACCACGATGTCGGCGCCGGAATAGGCTTTCAGCTGGGTCGCGCCCATGTTGCGGCCCGGGACCTCCAGGCGCACCTGCGCCGTGTCCGCGCTGCCGTAGGCGGCATCGGACAGCAGGAAAAACGGCTCGCCCTTGAAGGTGCTGTAGCCACTGCGCTCGGTTTGCTGCGCTGTCGCCACCGACGGCAGCGACAGCGCCGCCAGCACCGTGAGGGCCGCCACCACCATGGGCACGGCCAGCACCAGCGCGCGCCAGGTCAGGTAAGAAAAGTCAGCCGGAATACGCCGGCGAAGTTGGGATTGTCGACCGCTGGTTGCCACCGCGTGTCCTTCCAGTTGTTAAGTTGTTGAACACCTACCGTGCGCAGGCCGTTGTCGTTGGGCGCCACGGTGCCGGTGTGATATGCGATGCGCGCGCCCATCCAGACCATCAGATGCTGGGCGTCGCCCTGATCGAAAAACAGCAGGTCGCCCGCTTCGGCCTGATTGACTTCGCGCGCCACGAAGCGGCTGTTGTGCTGCACCAGCGCCAGCGCCGACACGTACGGCCCGACAATGCCCTCGCCTTGCACCCAGCGGTTGCGCATGGCCGCCTGCGCCGCGTCCAGCTCCAGTTCCGGCGGCAGGCGCCGGTCGGTGCCGATGCCGTTGGCGCGCAGCCAGCGCGCGTCGTGCACGGCCAGCGCTTCATTGACGGCAAAGCGCACCAGGCCCGCGCAGTCGCGGTGCTGCCAGCGCGGCGAAGGCCCCCGTTCCAGCTGCACGCTGACGATGCGCAGCATCCAGGCGCGAAAGGCCCGGCTCTGGGAGCGCGTCAGGCGCACCGCGGGTAGCGCGGGCGCGCCCGGTACCAGCGCGTGGGCCGACGGCAGCACCCAAGGCGCCGTCCAGGGCAGCGCCATACCGGCGCACAGCGCCAGCACGCAGCGGCGGCGTAGCGGCGTCATTTGGTAGCGGCCTGCCATTCGATGCGCTGCCAGCTGGCGCCCGTCGCCGGCACGCCCTTGAGCAGCATGCGGTAAGTCGGGAATTTTTTCAGCGCTTCCAATCGCGGCACCAGGTGGGCGTCGGCGGCGGCGCGCAGCACCGGCTCTTCGGCTGTCGGCAGCGTGTCGAACGCTTCCTTGCCGATCAGCGTGGCCAGCGCGCGCGGCGCGATCAGGCCCACGGTGCGTTTCGCGTCGGTGAGCGTGTCGCTGGCCGCCGCGCCCTGTTTGCGCAGCACGGCCAGCGACTGCGCCACCAGCGCCGGATCGCTGGAAAACACCACCGTGTCGCCGCTCACGCCCAGCGTGGGCGTCTGCTTGCCGATCAGGGTATCGACGCTGCGGCTATAGCTGGCGCCGTTGCCCACGGCCTTTTTGGTCACCGCGCTGGCGCCCTTGCTGCCCAGCGCCGCGCCAAACAGCGCTTCGAGCACCGCGTCGTTGTTGGCGCCGGGCTTGCGGGTGGCCACGAACAGCGGGGTATAAAGACGCGAGCTGCCATACCAGCATGCGGCCGCCGGCCCGGTCATTTGTCCGGCCAGCGGCGCGACGGGAACCGCCGCGGCGCCGTCCAGGCGTTCGAGCACCGGGGTCAGGGCGTTCCAGTCGGCCGGCACGGCGAAGCAGGCAGCCGGATCGTGCGGCAGCGCCGACCACAGGGCGCTTGTGTCGTAGCCGCCGCCCGCCAGCTTGGCGCCGTCGATCAGCGCGCGCGTGTCCCAGCTGCCTTTGCTGAAGTCGAAGCGCAGCGCCGACAGCGCGCCGAAGAACGGCTGGTAGCGCAGCGACAGCACATCGGCCTTGACGGCCACGCTGTGGGCCGCGCCATCGGCACTGAGCTGGAAGCGGCGCCGCAGCTGCTGCTGTTTGCCGCTGTCGGCCGAGAGCATGGCCGCGACCGCGGCGCGGGTGGCTTCATCGCTGTCGGTGCCGTCCTCGCCGCCATACAGCATGCCCGGATGCGACAGGATCACCATGCGCTTGCCGGCGGCGGCGACCAGCATGGTGCGCTTGTGGGCATAGGCCAGCGCATACACGTAGACGGTCTCACCATCGACCTTGAGCTGGCCGGCGCGGGTCAGCTGGCTGTCCTTGAGCGCCACCTTGGCCGCTTCCTCCAGCAGGCGCGTAAAGCTGCTGCGCGTGACGGCGATGGCGTAGTGCTTGAGCGAGCCGTCCGCGTCGCGCCATACCGCCACGTCGGCCGGCTGGTCCAGCACCGAGCGGATCAGCTGGTCGCCCCAGCCCAGTTCATGCTCGTAGGCAATGCGGCGCAGGCTGCCCTGCAAGCCAAGGCGGTCCTCGTTCTGCTCGTAGTAAAACAGGAATTCCTCGCGCAGCACGGCGCGGGCCAGCGGAATGGTCAACAAATCGCGCGGCAGGCTCGACAGGCTGCGCGTGACGATCAGCGCGTCCGGTTGGGCCAGATCCAGCCCCAGGCTGGCCACCGGGCCCATGCCCTGCCACCCCAGCACGCGCCAGGCGCCCAGCAAGCCCAGAGCGACGACGCCGGCAATGGCGGCTTTAACCAGCTTTTTGTTGCGCATGGCGACAGGTTTTCCTTGTAATTTTATTAAATTATAACGTTATTAAGTTTGTATAAACAACTTGATTTAGGCCAAGCTCTGCCCTCCACCATCGGTGACTTGCCCGTTGCGGCGTTTGCGCTTGATCAATCAACGTGACGGATCAGGCCGATTAATTTCCGTGCATAAAAAAATCAACTATGGATACACGATTTAATTCGTTCGTTTCCGCGCCCTTCCCCGTTAATCTGAATGCTTCCAATAACACCGACGAAAGAGTGTTCCAGATGTCCACGAAAAAAGTCCTGTCCCTGCTGGCGATGACCCTGCTGACTTCCGCCGCTTCCGCCGCCGATGTCACCCTGCTCAACGTGTCGTACGACCCTACCCGCGAGCTGTATCAGGAATTCAATGCCGCCTTTGCCAAGCAATGGAAAGCCAAAACCGGCGACAACGTCACCGTCAAGCAGTCGCACGGCGGCTCCGGCAAGCAAGCCCGTACCGTGATCGACGGTCTGGAAGCTGACGTGGTCACCCTGGCGCTGGCCTATGACATCGACGCCATCGCCGAGCGCGGCCTGATCGCCCCGACCTGGCAGAAACGCCTGACCCAGAACAGCTCGCCCTACACCTCGACCATCGTGTTCCTGGTCCGTAAAGGCAATCCGAAGGGCATCAAGGACTGGGCCGACATCGTCAAGCCGGGCATCTCGGTCATCACGCCGAATCCGAAAACCTCGGGCGGCGCGCGCTGGAACTACCTGGCCGCTTACGGCTATGCCTTGAAACTGCCGGGCGGCACCGACGCCAGCGCCAAGGAATTCGTCACCAAGGTATTCCGCAACGTGCCGGTGCTGGACTCGGGCGCCCGTGGCGCGACCACCACCTTCGTTGAACGCGGTATCGGCGACGTGTTGCTGGCGTGGGAGAACGAAGCCCTGCTGGCGATCAAGGAACTGGGCCCGGACAAGGTCGAGATCGTCGCACCGTCGGTCAGTATTCTGGCCGAGCCGCCAGTGGCGCTAGTCGACAAGGTGGCCGACAAGCGCGGCACCCGCAAGGTGGCCGAAGCCTACCTGCAATACTTGTACAGCGACGAAGGCCAGGAAATCGCTGCCAAGAACTACTACCGCCCAGTGGTGGCGAAGTATGTGACCAAGTACGCGGCGCAGTATCCGAAGGTCAAGCTGTTCAAGATCGATGAAGTGACCGGCAACTGGGCCAAAACCCAGAAGGCCCACTTCGCCGACGGCGGTGTGTTCGACCAGATCTACAATCCGGGCAAGAAGTAATTGATGCCTACTGGCGGCCGCGAGTAATCGTGGCCGCTGGCGATGGTGGACTGTTGCGTTAGCGGATCAGGGTTGCAATGGCAAGCTGAATGCCGGTTATCGCTGTGATGGTAGTGAGGACGCTGGCAATCGCCCATGTTTTCATACGAGCTTCCAACTTGGACAGTTCTGCCTTCAGTTGTGCGTCCAGTTCGGCCTTCGTGACATATGTGGCTTGGATCTGAGCAACTCCAGTTTCGATGACTGCCAAGCTCTCGCTGTGCTGACGCAACAAATCGACAACGGTCGTGATCTCATCGCGCAGTCTGCCAAGCTCACGCTCCAAAACGACCAGCCTGACCTCGAAGGCCGCCATTCTGCTCTCCAGAGCGCTGAACTTGGATTCAAGTGCTGTCATGCGCGCTTCGATAACAGTCAGCCGTGCATCGACCGAAGCGACTCGTTCCTCCAACCCCTTCAGGTTTTCACGCTTCGAATAGTCGCCACGTATCACGGCGATCTCGGTCTTGAGCTCGCTAACGTCCCGCTCCAGCATGTCGATACGTTGGTCCATATGCCTAGCTTCCTCTCATGCGCATAGGCCGTCAAGCGATGCACGGCCGGTGCATTTGAAACCAGTCAACTACAAAACCCTGCCATGAAAACAATCGATCGCTTCGCGCTTCCGTTCGCCTTCGTACTGCTCGCCGGCTGCAGCCGCGCACCCCAGACACCGCCACCACCCACCCAGCCCGCCTTCAAGCTGGGCGCCTCGATCCAGGACCTGATGGTCTCGATCGTCGACCCGTCCGCCGACGCCTTGTGGGAGTCGGTCAGCAGCGAGACCACCGCCAACGGCATCGAAGAGCACCAGCCGCGCACCGCCAAGGAATGGCAAACCGTGCGCAACCACGCCATCGCCTTGCAGGAGGCGGGCGACCTGCTGACGATACCGGGCCGCGCCGTCACGCATGCCGGCAAAGACACCGAAGACGCCGGCGTGGCCGGAGTCTCCAACCCAGCCCAGGTCAAGGCGGCCATCGATGGCGCGCGCGCCGGGTTCGATGCCGCCGCGCGCGCGCTGCAGCAAGCCGCGGCCGAAGCGGTCGTCGCCATCGATGCCAAGGACCCGGTCAGGCTGCTGGCTGCGGGCGGAAAAATCGACCAGGCCTGCGAAAGCTGCCACAGCGTCTACTGGTACCCGAACGCCAAGGAACCATCGGCCAAGTGGCCCGCCCCCATCGCCCCGCCGAAGTAAGGCCCCGCACGAGCAGTCACCGCACGAGCAGTCACCAAACGCAGTTCAGCATAAACCCAGCGCCCAAAAAAAAGCCCCCGCCGTGTGACCGGCGAGGGAAAAACCACCCACATTACTCTGGATGCGATGCGCCCTTATTTCTTGGGCGTGACCGCGACGTTACCGAAGCCGATGTTGTTCTCGGTGCAGATGCGCTCATAGCGCTCCACCACCGGCTTGCCGCCCGCCTCATTGACCGCCACCTCGTAGTGCCAGCCATCGGCCGCGTTGACTTCGGTGCGGCGGCGCGCCGGAATGGTCGCCGTCCACTTGCGCGTGTAGACCGTCGGATCGTCGAACTCCGCCTCGTACGTATAGTTCTTGCCGTCGTTGGCGAAGATGTAGCGCTCCTTGATGTGGACATTCTCGCTGGCGAATTCGCCGGTGCGCCCGAACATGGCCTTGCCGTTATTGTTGGTCACGTCGACCACCAGCGTATTGCCTTCCCAGCGCCCGCGCGAGTCGGCATTCCACAGCTTGATATTGGCCGGCAGATGGGGCTTGTTATCGAGGTGGATGATGCGCGTGCCCGAGTTAAACAGGAACACCACGTAGCCCGGATACTGGCGGATCTCGTAGCCGTGCCAGATCAGCGACTTGGGCACGCCGCCTGGAGCACAGCGCGCCAGCGGCTCGATGTATTCCGGCTTGGTCGGGTTGTGGAAGTTCTTCAGGAATTCCTGCTGTTTCTCGCGCGCCCACGGCTGGAACGGCACCTGGCCGTCCACGGGATCGCTCACGCGGCTGGGCGCGCGCTGCTCGCGCGGTCCCAGCGGTTTGCGCGGCGGGGTCGGGTCGCCCGGAATGCCGCCCTGGGGGTCGGTCCAGTTATTGTGATTGGCCACCGAGTTGGACCAGTGGCCCTCCACATCGGGCTGGCCGTCCTTGTGGCGCTTGCCGGTCCACTTGCCCGAAGCGACCTTGGTGAAGGTCGGCTCGAACGCAATGCGCTCGGTGCCGGGGCCGGTCTCGATGGCCTGCGCGCCCGCTGTCTGCGGCACCAGCGCCAGTGCGGCGAACACGCCAGCCAGCGCGCCGGCCACCGCGCTCCTGCGCCTTGTTGTGATGCTCTTCATAGCTTCCTTGGATCGTATTGTTCTCATGCTGGTCTCTGCTGGTTTTCTGCTGACAGTCACTTGGTCTGCGCAGGTTTTTGCGCGGGGTAGTACTGGTCGTAGTCAAGCGTGAAGCGGTAGTCTTCGATCAGCTGGAAGTTCTTCTCGCGATGGCGATGCAGGATCGCGCTGATGTTCCATGGTGCGCTGAACACCTTCGGGTCTTCAAGGCGCGCCTTGTACTCGATCGTGTTCGCATCCAAAAACTTCCAGCGCTCGACCACATGCAGCTGGTCGCTGTGATAGTTCCCGGCCCGGTCCAGCCAGGTCTCTTCGGTAAAGTCCTTCACGTCCACCACCAGGGTGTCGCCTTCCCATTTGCCGCGCGAGTCGCCCAGCCAGAATTCGTTCGGCTCGCCCTTCGGATGCGCCGTGCCGTTGGTGTGGATGGTGCGCACCGAATGGCCGAACTGATGAACCAGCGTCAAATCGCGCCCGCGCTGGAAGATCTGGAACGGCTCCGGGTAATACACGGCGCGCGGCGTGCCCAGGGTCCAGCCCTTCAGACGCGGGTCGGCCGTCTCGCGGGCGGCGAAGTTCTTCTGCTTTTGCGCCAGCGCGGCCGGCAGGTAAGGGATCTTGCCTTCGACGACGATGCCGGCCGACGGCGGCGCGTCGCGCCGCGCCGAATGCGGTTCGAGGTCGTAGTCGGCGGCGCTGGTGGTTTGCCAGATGCCGGAAAAATCCGGCTTGCCATTGGCCGCGCGCGGTATTTTGCCGTCGGCCGCCAGCGCCGCGCCATTGGCGCACAGCGCCAGTACCAGCAAGGCTGCAATGCGTACAGGTTTCAGTGATGCGTTCAAAGCCAGCCCTTTCATCGCGCAGCGGCCACCGGCGCATCCTGCGCGCCGCCGGTCTGGAAGGTGCGTCCGTCGGCCAGCGTGACGTACACGCTGTAGCCATAGGCCTCGCCGTTCTTGGACTTGTAGCCCTTGATATGCACTTCGTCGCCCGGCTTCAGATCCTTCTTGGCCAGGCCCTTGTTGGCCAGCGCGTTGGGGGCGCCGAACTCCACGCCCCAGTTGGTGACCTTGCCATCGGGCCCGGTCACGTCGAAGTACAGCCAGCTGTGCGGGTTGACCCACTTGGCCTTAGTGACCTTGCCCTTCAGGTCCAGCGGCTGGGCCGCGTCGAACTCCGCGGCGAAGGCATGGTGGGCCTGCGCCGGCACCTGCGTCAGCAGCGCCGCGCCGGCGGCCAGCAGCGCCAGCGTGATAGGCAGCCTGCCCAGCAGGCTCTTGATATTGTGGTGAATGAGTGTAGTAGCCATGCGGTTCTCCGATAAGCGCAAGTGATTGTGGCGGGACTGCCGTCGCCTCTCATTCAGCAAGCTTCATGCCACCGAGACGCGGCGCGCCTAACACCTTGAAAGCGCGGGCAAATCCCCTCAAACGCCGCTACCTGCGGGCGCGGCGGGCTGCTGTGCGCGCAGCAGGAGGCCTGCACCGCTGCTGCCAAATCACCATCGTCTGCGGCGTCCGGCACACGCGCCGCCCATCCTTCGCCAGCAGAATCAAGCACTTGCACGCCGCATTCGCGTTGGCACGCTCCCTGCTATTAAGGACGCAGCACTAGCAGCCTGTCGGACTGAGGGAGTCAGAGCGAAAAAATAGCTGGGCGAGGCCAGATTTTGACGATTTCGCAGTGTCAATAGCGAGCTATTGACCGAGAAAGCGGCGAAATATGGACCGTCCCAGGTATTTTTGCAGCTGACGATCCTA
>CALRYE020000185.1:0-12246 GCA_943372275.1 Janthinobacterium lividum | reverse complement strand
GCTTTCATTGCCCGCCACATCGGCCCTTCCGACTCCGAACAGGCGGCCATGCTGTCGACGCTCGGTTATCCGTCGCGCGCGGCGCTGATCGATGCGATCGTGCCGCCGAACATCCGCAAGAAAAGCAAGCTGGAACTGGGCCAGTTCTTCGATCCGCTGCCCGAGCAGGCCGCGCTGGCCAAGCTCAAAGCCATCGCCGCGCAGAATCAGGTCATGAAGTCGATGATCGGCCAGGGCTACTACAACAGCTACACGCCGGGCGTGGTGCTGCGTAATATCTTTGAAAATCCAGCCTGGTACACCGCCTACACCCCGTACCAGCCGGAGATCTCGCAGGGACGCCTGGAAGCGATCCTGAACTTCCAGCAGATGATCACCGACCTGACCGGCATGGGCATCGCCAACTCGTCGATGCTCGACGAAGGCACCGCCGCCGCCGAGGCCATGACGCTGATCCAGCGCGTGGGTAAATCCAGCTCGAACGTGTTCTATGTGGCCGACGACGTGCTGCCGCAAACGCGCGAAGTGATCGAAACGCGCGCCCGCCCGATCGGCGTCGAAGTGCGCAGCGTGGCCGCCACCGAGATCGGCAACATCAGCGACGCCTGCTTCGGCGTGCTGCTGCAGTATCCCGGCGTGAACGGCGACGTGCGCGACTACCGCGCCGCGGTGGAAAAGCTGCACGCTGCCGGCGCCATGGTGATCGCCGCCGCCGACCTGCTGGCGCTGACGGTGCTCACGCCTCCGGGCGAATGGGGCGCCGATGTCGTCGTCGGTAACAGCCAGCGCTTCGGCGTGCCGCTCGGCTTCGGCGGCCCGCACGCGGGCTACCTGGCCACGCGCGACGAATTCAAGCGCAGCATGGCCGGCCGCCTGGTGGGCGTGACCATCGACGCCCAGGGCAACAAGGCCTACCGCCTGGCCCTGCAGACGCGCGAGCAGCACATCCGCCGCGAAAAAGCCACCTCCAACATCTGCACCGCGCAGGTGCTGCTGGCCGTGATGGCGTCGATGTACGCCGTCTACCACGGTCCTGCGGGCCTGGCGCAGATCGCCCAGCGCGTGCACCGCTACACCGGCATCCTGGCCGCCAAGCTCACCGGCCTGGGCTACGAGCTGGTCAACCAGACCTACTTCGACACGCTGACCATCAAGACCGACCGCGCCGACGCACTGCACGCGGCGGCCGTGGCCAAGGGCGTCAATCTGCGCCGCATCGACGCCGGCCATATCGGTCTGTCGCTGGATGAAACCACGGGCCGCGACGACATCGCCACCTTGTGGACGATCTTCGCCCAGGGCGGCGCCGGCGCGAGCACCGCAGCCGATTTCGACGCGGCCGAGTTCGAGCGCATCGAAGCGGAGGCGCAGAACGCCTTTCCGGAGCAGTTGGCCCGCACCAGCAAGTACCTGACCCACCCGACCTTTCACCGCTATCACGCCGAGCACGAGATGTTGCGCTACCTGCGCAGCCTGGCCGACAAGGACCTGGCGCTGGACCGCACCATGATCCCGCTCGGTTCCTGCACCATGAAGCTCAACGCCACCAGCGAAATGATCCCGGTGACGTGGCCCGAGTTCTCCAACATCCACCCGTTCGCGCCCGATGCGCAGACCGTGGGCTACCGCGAAATGATCGACCAGCTCGAAGCCATGCTGTGCGCGCTGACCGGCTACGCCGCCGTGTCGCTGCAGCCGAACGCCGGCTCGCAGGGCGAATACGCGGGTCTCTTGGTGATTCAGGCGTACCACGAGTCGCGCGGCGAAGGCCACCGCAACATCTGCCTGATCCCTTCGTCGGCGCACGGCACCAACCCGGCCTCGGCCAACATGGTCGGCATGAAGGTGGTCGTGACCGCCTGCGACGACAACGGCAACGTCGACCTGGCCGACCTGAAGGCCAAGGCCGAGCAGCACAGCGCCAATCTGGCCTGCGTGATGGTGACCTACCCGTCGACCCACGGCGTGTTCGAAGAAGGCATCGACGAGCTGTGCGAGATCATTCATTCGCACGGCGGCCAGGTGTATATCGATGGCGCCAACATGAACGCCCTGGTGGGCGTGGCCGCGCCGGGCGCGTTCGGCGGCGATGTCAGCCACCTGAATCTGCACAAGACGTTCTGCATTCCGCACGGCGGCGGCGGACCGGGCGTGGGCCCGATCGGCGTGGGCGCGCACCTGGCCAGGTTCCTGCCGAACCAGCGTTCGAGCGGCTACACCCGCGACGAAGCGGGCATCGGCGCGGTCAGCGCGGCGCCGTACGGCTCGGCCAGCATTCTGCCGATTTCATGGATGTACATCGCCATGATGGGCGGCGAAGGTCTGACCGCCGCCACCGAGACGGCAATCCTGGCGGCGAACTACATCGCGCGCCGGCTGGCGCCGCACTATCCGGTGCTGTACACGGGCCACGACGGCCTGGTGGCGCACGAGTGCATCCTCGACCTGCGTCCGCTCACCGACGCGACCGGCATCACCAATGAAGACGTGGCCAAGCGCCTGATGGACTTCGGCTTCCACGCGCCGACCATGAGCTTCCCGGTGCCGGGCACGCTGATGATCGAGCCGACCGAGAGCGAATCGAAGATCGAGATCGACCGTTTCATCGACGCGATGATTGCCATTCACGCCGAAATCGTCAAGGTCGAGCGTGGCGAGTACGACCGCATGGACAACCCGCTCAAGGGCGCGCCGCACACGGCCGAAGTGGTCACCGCCGACGACTGGCAGCACAAGTACAGCCGCGAAGTGGCGGCCTTCCCGGTGGCTTCGCTGCGCAAGCAGAAGTACTGGCCGCCGGTGGGCCGCGCCGATAACGTGTATGGCGACCGTAACCTGTTCTGCGGCTGCGCGCCGATCAGCGACTACGAGTAAGCGACAAGTGAGAGACAAGCCAGCGATGGCGAGTAACGATGCGCCGACGCAGTTAAGGTGATTGAACAACTGCGAAATCGCTGGCTTAGTTTGCCGAACAACCGTCCCCGCGCAGGCGGGGACGCATAGCACCCACGTGCAGCAGCGGGACAGTGCACGCACCAACACTGCTCAACAGTGCTATGGATACCCGCCTGCGCGGGTACGACGGTTTTACGTTCGACGAACTAGTCGTGTTTCAACTCGTCGTCCCGTACAAGCGTTGCGTCCTGTCGCACCCCCTCAGACATTCGTCGACGCCAGCTTCAAGTGCGAGCGGTTGATCGGCGGGATGTCCGGTCCGTCCAGCATTTCCGGCGTCGGTACCGCGCCTTCCGCCGCCGCCACCGGCCGCGCCCCCGCCCCCTCCAACTCCTCCCGCACGCCATCAAGCGCCTGCTGCGGCCCCATCGCGGGCGCCGTGTCATCCAGCTTGAAGATGCTCACCGCCTTGGACAGCGCCAACGCCTGATCCTGCAGCCCGCGCGCGGCTGCCGCGGCCTCCTGCACCAGCGCGCAGCTATCCCGGCTCATCTTCTCGAACGGCGTCACCACCGGATCGCTCGCAGCCGTGGCCACCTTCATCCGCGCCACGCCGCCCGCTTCCACCTCGGCGATCGACTGCGCCGCCAGCTCGCCGATCTCGCCGGCGGCTGCGGCCGAACGCAGCGCCAGATCGCGCATGCGCTGCGCCAGCTCATGCTCGCCCCGTTCGGCAGCCGCATTCAGCGCCAGCAGATTGGCCTGAGTCGCCAGCTTGCCAAGCACCCCGGCCAGGTCGGTGACGCGGCGCGAGCGCGCCTTCACGCGCGTGAGCACCGCTCCCACGGGCGCTGCCGGCAGCTCGGCCAGCCGGCCGGCCGCCTCGGCACTGTCGCGCGAAGCGCTGTCGATCGCGCGCGCCGAGGCGCGGATCGACTTCAGCGACGTATTCAGGTTGCGGATGCTGGTGTCGAGCGCGCGCGAGGTGTCGGCGATCTCGTCGCGGCCATAGGCGCGCCGCGCCACCGTCAGGTCGCCCCGCCCCAAGTCGCTGGCGGCCTGGCCGATCCCGGCCACCTCGGCCAACAGCGCCCGCCGCACCACCATCGTGATCAGCAGCGACACCACCACCGACAGCGCCACCATCACCGGCATCCACACCGACAGCGCCAGAAAGTCGGCCTGGGCGCGGTTGCTGGCCTGCTCGGACAGGTGCTGCTCCAGCGCGGCCAGTTCGCCCAGTGCCGCCTCGACCTGATCGAAGCTGCGCTCGGCCTTGGACATGGCATTCGCGCTCATCGAATAGTCGGCGCGCGAGAGCTCCAGCACATCAAGCACGCTCTGCCGGTAGTGCAGGTAGGCGGCGCGCGAGCGCTGCAGCAGCGCGAGTTCGCGCGCGCTGCCGCGGCTGGCCTGCGCCAGCGCCGCGAAACGCGCGCCGATGCCGCCGTTGCGGCGCACGATATCGCGCTCCAGCGCCGCCACGCGCTGTTCGGCGAAGCTGGCGCCCAGCCACGTTAGCAGCTGGTAGGCGCCGGCATGCACCTGGCGCACTTCGGCCACCAGTTCGGTGGCGTCGCGGATGCGCGCCGCCCGTTCATGCACGATGGTTTCAAAGGCCTGGTTCTGACGCACCATGGCGTAGTAAGCGACGCTGGACGAGAGGATCAGCAGCACCAGCACGGCCGCCGGCGCCAGCAGCAGCTTGGGTCCGATCTTGAGGCGGGCCAGCATGGCTCAGCGCTTGTAGACGCCGGCTTCGAGGGCGATATCGCCGACCCGCAGCACGTAGGTGGTCTTGGCCTCGACCTTGCCGCTGGCCGGGTTCTTGAACTTGTAATCGACCCAGCCCTTGCCGCGACCGTTGGCCAGCGCCACCATCTCGTGGCGGAACAGCTTGCCGTCCGCGTCGGGCACCTCCAGCAAATTCTTGCCGATCAGCGCCACGGTGGGATGGGCGATGGTGATGCCGCGCAGGTCACGCATGGCCAGATACAGCGCGCCGTTGTTAAATTCAGGCGACTTGCTGTTGATGCGCCGTATCATCTCTTCCTTGCCATTCTGACGCACGAACTGGGCGCCCCGTTCGGCCATGGCCACAGCCGCCTTCTGGGTCGGCTCAGGCGCCGTCTCGGCCGGCGCCAGCGCGGGCACGCCCAGCAAACCGGCCAGGGCAAGCGCGCGCGCCAGCCGGCCCGGTACGGCGCGTCTGGCAGAGCCGTGGCAGGCGGGCTGGGGGCCCCTGGGCTGCGGTCCCTCGGGTGCCGGGGGCGATGGCGTCAAAAACAACGGCGTCATGGTCAACTCCTTCAAGGTGAATCGGGGCCTGGGCAGCGCTTGTCGTATCATGCGAGCGCCTGCCGCGCGCACTGGCATTGTGATATCGCATTGCTTCGCGAAACCTTGCTGTAGCGCATGGGCTAATTTACGCTGTAGCGCAATGCGGCAATTGCGCTATATCAAAGCGCCGCTTAACCGGCACGCCAATGTGCCCAGGAGTTCCTATGTCCCGTTCTGTTTCCGCCGCGCTGCTGTCGGCCTTGGTGTTCCCCGGCGCCGGCCAGGTGTTCCTGCGGCGGCGCGCCCGCGCCTGCCTGTTCGCGATTCCGGCCGCCGCCTGCGCGTATTACTTCATCAGCCAGATGCTCGAGCGCGTCATGCCCATGGTCGATCAGATCAGCAACGGCACCATGGCGCTGGACCCGGTCGCCATCGCCGCCCAGCTGGAGCAGCACGGCGGCAGCGCGCGCATGGATATGGCGCTGGGGGTCATGGTGCTGTGCTGGGTGGCCAGCATCGCCGACGCCTGGTGGTGTGGCCGCAGCAACGCCGTTGCATAAATTGTTAAAACGCTGACCAGTTTTACTATACAAGCGGGGCCTGAACTGCCAATATGTTGATGTGCGTCAATAAGTGACGCAATCCATCAATGAACGACATCACGATTGCCAATTTTTTAATATCTCCGTTACGGCGCACTTGCCTGCCCGCGATCCTGGCGCTCCACGGCGCCGTTAGTGCCGCCCAGCCGCAGGATCTGACCACCGTGCCCTTCGAGCAGCTGCTCTCGATGGAGGTGTACAGCGCCTCCAAGTTCGTTCAGAAAGCCAGCAGCGCGCCCGCCACCGTCACCGTGATCACGGCGGCCGACATCCGCGACTATGGCTGGCGCACGCTGGGCGACATTGCCCGCAGCGTGCGCGGCATGTATGTCAGCTACGACCGCAATTACAGCTACCTGGGCGAACGGGGCTTCATGCGCCCGGGCGACTACAACACCCGCTTCCTGCTGCAGGTCGATGGCAACCGCATCAACGACAGCGTCTACGACCAGGCCCCGGTCGGCATGGAATTCCCGCTCGACCTGGACATGATCGAGCGGATCGAGTTCGTGCCGGGCCCGGGCTCGTCGATCTACGGCTCCAACGCGTTCTTCGGCGTGATCAATGTGATCACCAAACAAGCCGCCGACCATGCCGGCACCACGGCCGCCGTGGAAGTGGGCAGCGCGCGCACCCGCAAGGCCGGCCTGACCCACGCCTGGCGCGACAGCGGCGGCAGCTATCTGATCTCGGCCAGCAGCTACCGCAGCGCCGGGCGCGATCTGTACTTCCCCGAATACGACAACGCCCGCCAGAACCATGGCGTGGCCGAGGGCCTGGACTACGAACGCACCCGGCGCGTCTTCGCCAGCGCCACGCGCGGCCGCCTGAACCTGGCGCTGATCCATGCCGAACGCATCAAGGGTGTGCCGACCGCCTCGTTCGGACAGCCCTTCAACGATCCGCGCTCGCGCACCGTGGATCGCCAGACGTACGTGAACGCCGTCGTGCGCGACCGGATCGGCGCGGCCGAGCAGGGCACCGCCCGTCTGTTCTTCGGCAACTACGACTCCAGCGGCGACTATGTCATCGACAACGCCGCGCGCACGCTCAATCACGACGGCAGCGCGGCCCACTGGTGGGGTGCCGAGCTGTCGATGGTGAGCACGCGCTTCGCCGGCCACACCATCCTGGCCGGCCTGGATCTGCAGAACGACTACCGCCTGCACCAGTACAGCTTCGATGTCGAGCCTTACGTCAGCTACCTGGACGCCAACAACAAGGGCCGCCGCAGCGGCGTGTACGTGCAGGACGAAATCGCCCTGGGCGACGCGCTGCTGGTCAACCTGGGCTTGCGCTACGACCGCAACAGCAACATGCGCGGCGTGTTCAGTCCGCGCGCCGCGCTGATCTACCAGCTCGCGCCCGACACCACCATCAAGGCGATCCGCGGCTCGGCCTTCCGCGCGCCCAACAGCTATGAGCTGTACTACGCCTTCGCCGGCCAGAGTGGCCAGAACGCCAACCCCAATCTGGGCCGCGAACATGTGCGCTCCAGCGAACTGACGCTGTCGCACCGCTTCGGCGCGCAGTCGCGCATGACGGCGACGGCGTTTCGCGTCGACGTGGCCGGCCTGATCACGCAAACGCTGGACGCCGCCACCGACGTCACCCGCTTCGACAACGCCACGGCGCTCGACGCGCGCGGCGTGGAGCTGGAATACGAACGCACCTGGCGCGGCGGCGCGCACCTGCGCACCAGCGTCAGCCGGGTCAAGCTGGGGCCGGACGCGCCCGGGCAGCAGATCAACGCCCCGGTCCACCTGGCCAAGCTCAATTACAGCACCCCGCTGGGCGCCAGCGGCCTGCGCGCGGCCATCGAGCAGCAGTACGTGGGCGCGCGGCGCACCCTGACCGGCAGCGCCGGCGCTTACTGGCTGGTCAACGCCAACCTGACCGCCACGCGCCTGTGGCCGCGCACCGAGGTCGCGCTGGGTATCTACAACCTGCTGGACCGGCGCTATGCCGATCCCGGTTCGACCGAACATGCGCAGACCGCGCTGTTCCAGGACGGACGCCGCCTGCGCGTGCGCCTGACCTATGCGTTTTAAACGCGCCGGCGCCATCGGCCAGTGCGCGCGCGCCTGGCTGTTGCTGCTCGCCTGCGCGGGCGCGCCGGCCGCGGGCGCCGCGCCAGAACCGGTCGCCGAGAGCGACCTGAAAGCGGCCTTCGTGTTCAACTTCGCCGTGTTCACCGAATGGCCGCAGGAGGTGCTTGCCGGCGGCGCGCCGATCAGCCTGTGCGCCAGTGCGGCCAGCCCCCGGTTCGCCTCGCTCGCGCAGCTCAACGACAAGATGGTCAACGGTCACCGCGTGGCCGTGCGCGCCTCGGCGGCCGCCCTGCGCAGCTGCCACGTGCTGGTGCTCGATCGCGCCGACCGCGAGCGCTGGAGCCAGTTGAAGCGCGACCTGGGCGGCGCCAATGTGCTGACCGTGGCCGATGGCCGCGCCATCGGCACCGACGGCGCCGTCATCGCCATGTCGATCGAAGAACAGCGCATCGGCTTCGACGTCGACCTGGGCGCGGCCCGCGCCGCGCGGCTGACCCTCAGTTCCAAGCTGCTGCGCCTGGCCAGGAGCGTGCAATGACCGCGCCCCTGCCTGCGCTGCCGCCGGGACGCCCGCGCCTGCTCGGGAAAAAGATGGCGCTGGCGAATATCCTCACCGCCGGCGCCGCCCTGCTGGTGGCCAGCCTGGCGCTGATCGCCATCCAGTTCCTGGCCCTGCGCGGCGCGCTGGCCGACGACCTGCAGGTGCAGGCCCGCATCATCGGCAACAACAGCAGCGCGGCGCTGCTGTTTCGCGACAAGCAGGCCGGCGAAGAGACCCTGTCCGGCCTGGCCGTCTCGCCCAGCGTGATCAGCGCGGCCATTTTCGACGACGGCGGCGCGGTGCTGGCCAGTTACAGTCGCGACGGCGCCGCGCGCCTGGCGCCGCCCGCCACCGCGCTGGTCAACGCCGGCCACGAATTCGCCTGGGATCATGTGAATGTCGCCGAGCCGGTGCAAGTGAACAATGAGCGCATCGGCTATGTGCTGATCCGCGCCACGCTGGACCAGCTGTTTTCGCGCCTGCTCACCTACGCTGGTTTGACCATCGTCATCGCCCTGTGCTCGCTGGTGCTGGCCTACGCGCTGGTGTCGTCGATGCGCCGCGCGGTGCGCCGCGCCGAAGCGCACCTGCACTTCCTGGCCCATGTCGATGCAGTCACCCTGCTCCCCAACCGCAATGAATTCAACGAGCGCCTCGCCTTCGCGCTGGAAAAAGCCGACCGCTGCGAGACCGCCGTCGGCCTGCTGCTGCTCGACCTGGACAACTTCAAGGTCGTCAACGACACCCTGGGCCACGACTGCGGCGACGCCCTGCTCAAGCTGGTGGCGCAGCGGCTGGTGCAGACGCTACGCATCGACGACATCATCTGCCGCATCGGCGGCGACGAATTCGTCATCATCGTCGAGCCGGGCGAGGACGAGAATGAAGTCGCCAGCGTGGCCAACAAGATCCTGGCCGCGCTGGCGGCGCCCTTCGCGCTGGAAAACCACCAGCTGTATGTCAGCGCCAGCATCGGCGTGTCGGTGTACCCGCGCGATGCGCGCGACGCGCGCACCCTCACGCGCAGCGCCGACACGGCCATGTACCACGCCAAAAACCAGGGCAAGAATGCCTTCGAGGTGTTCCAGCCGGCGATGGAGCAGCGGGCCCAGATGCGCCTGAAGCTGGAAGCGAACCTGCGCCGCGCGCTCGGCAAGGGCGAGCTGCAGCTGCATTACCAGCCGCAGATCGACCTGCGCAGCGGCGCCATTGTCGGCGTCGAGGCGCTGGCGCGCTGGCACTGTGCGGAACTGGGCCATGTCAGCCCGGCCGAATTCATTCCCGTGGCCGAGGAAAGCGGCATCATCGTCGAACTGGGGCGCTGGGTGCTGCAAAGCGCCTGCCGCCAGGCCGCCGCATGGCGCGCCGACGGGCTGCTCGACACCATCGAACACGTGGCCGTGAACCTGTCGGCGCGCCAGACCCGCGACGGTTCGCTGATGGGCGACATCGAAGCGATCCTGGCCGAGACGGGGTTGCCCGCGCGCCTGCTGGAGCTGGAAATCACCGAGGGGGTGTTGATGGATAACGTCAACGCCAACCTGGACCTGCTGCACGGCTTCCAGGCAGCCGGCATCCATCTGTCGATCGACGACTTTGGCACCGGCTATTCATCGATGTCGTACCTGAAGCGCTTCCCCATCGACCAGCTCAAGATCGACCGCAGTTTCGTCGGCGACGTGCCGGGCGACGGCGAGCCGATCGCCACGGCCATCATCGCCATGGCCCACAGCCTGGGCCTGACGGTGGTGGCCGAGGGCGTGGAGACCGCCGAACAGGTGGCCTTCCTGCGCCAGGCCGGGTGCGACATCGTGCAGGGTTACTACTTTGCCCGCCCGATGGCGGTGCCGCAGCTGACCGAGCTGCTGCGGATGCGCCGTGACGCCGGCTCGGCGCCTTCGCCCGCGCTGACGGCGCTGCACTGAGCTATTAGGCATTAGCCAGCCTGACGATCGCAAGGCACGCTTGCGGCGCGCGCCGCCACGCCCTGCCCTTGCCCTGACTCTTGCCCTGCCCGGTGCTCTTGCCCTGCCTTGGCCTCTTGCGGTTCATGCCAGACGCTTTGCACAGCGCCGGCGCGGGCACGCCGCAGCGCGCGCCGCCACAGCCATAGCAGCACGATGCCGGCAAGCAGACCGAATCCATCGATCCACAGATAGTCCGCCAGATACGGCTTGGCCACGGAAACGTCGGGCAGCAGCACGCCCAGCAAGCCGGTCGCGGGAACGAGCAGGCTGGCGAGTGCCGCCGCCAGCGCCAACCGGTACCCGGCCCAGCCCGCGCCCTTGATCAACGCCAGCACGGTCGCACCACCCAGCGCAGCATTGAACAGCGCGATCCCGATGGCGTGACTGCCGACCTGCATGGCATCCTGCCAGCGCATGGCCACCAGCCCCAATGGCAATCCGATCAGCGCGCCCAGACACAGGCCGACCGTCAGCGCGGCCACCACGCGCACGTGGCGCGGCTGCGCCAGCGCGCCGCGGGCCTGGCGGTCCTTGCGCAGGCGCGACTCGATCCACAGCAGGTTCCCGGTGTAGAACAGCACCGCGCCCAGCACACCCATGACGGCATACGCGAAGCGCACCGGCAACCCGCCGTAGCTGCCGAAGTGCAGCGCAAAGATGGCGGCGAGGGTCGCTTCCCAGTTGTTCTGGGCGCCCGGCTGCAGATTGACGCCGCGGTGTATGGCCCCTGTCACCGGGTTGAAGTTCATGTAGCCGGCACGGGGGCTGCGGGTGTGGCCGGTGCTATCGGTGCCGCCCATGTTGACGGAGGGCCTGGGCGAATTCAGGCCGCGGTAATGCAGGTCGACCGGCGTGAAGGTAGCGGAACGGGCGGCCGCTGTGGCCAGCAGCGCCGATGGCGCCACCCAGCTGGCCGAGGTCGCGGCCGGCCCCCTGGCGCGTGGCGGCGCGGCCGCCTCGCCGATGGCGTGGATGGTGGCATCCTGGGTGTCGTACACCCAGTCGTGCAAACAAAAACCGGCCGTGGTCACGGCGATGGCCAGGTGAAACGGCAGGCTGGTGATGCCGATCAGGTTATGCGCATCGAGCCAGAAGCGCTTGACGTTGGCCGTGATGCGCAGCACCAGCAAGTCTTTCAACAGCGACGGCAGCAGCACGACGATGCCGGACACCAGCGCCAGCGCGTACAGCAAGGCGACCAGCCCGATAATGGGTTCGGAGATTTCCACCGCCATGGGCAGGCCGCCGTTGCGGTGCACGGCGTCGACGAACTCGCCGGCCGGCCCGGTCTGCGCGGCGGTGGTGCGCAGGCGACCCGCCGCGTCCTGGGTGACGCGCTGGACGGCGCCGTGCGCGTCGGCATACTCGATGTGGCCGTAGCCGGGGCGGGCCGGATCGAGCACCAGCAGCGCGCTGCCGATCGCCTTGTCCCGCGTGGCAAAGAACGCCTGCGCCAGCGGATCGATGGGCGAGGTGACGCGCTGCTGCGCAGTGGCAGGCGCCTGGGCCCAGCGCCCCGCTTCCGGCTTGAACATGGTCCAGGCGCCGGCGTAGAAGGCAATGAACAGCATTACGCCGCTCAGAATGCCGACCCAGGTATGCACGACCTTGTACGTGCGCAGTGTGCCGGCCTTCATGCGGCGCTCCCGGCAAGCATCGCCAGCGCGCGGAAGGCCGCGGCGGCGAACAGGTTGGCGCCCACCAGCCAGGCCCAGCACGCGCGCCGGCTGCGCACCATGAAGACGAGCGCCATCGCGCTCATCCAGATGGGATACACTGCCCACATGGTCAGCTGCCCCGCACTGGGCCCGGCGCCCAGCAGCAGCATGCTGCGATGGAGTACGCCGGACAGGGAGATCGACAATGGGTAGCCGAGCACCAGGGCGACCAGTCCATGATGCAGCAGCATG
>CALRYE020000184.1:0-12305 GCA_943372275.1 Janthinobacterium lividum | reverse complement strand
CCCCAGCTGGCCGGGCTGGCCGGGCGCATCGCCTGCCTGTTTCCCCCCGGCCTGGGCGCCGACCTGAGCGCCGCCTTGCAGCAGCGCGGCTGGCGCGCGCTGGATCCGGCCCAGCTGGCGCGGGTCGACGGGCCGTTGAGCGGCGCGCGGCTCAATCCGGCCACCGCCTGGCTGGACGGCGACTGGTGCCTGGCGCCTCCGCCGGCGCCGCAGGGCGCGCAAGTGGCCTCGCGCGCGCTGGCCCTGCAGCTGGTGCAGGAGGTGGCCGCCGACGCCGACACCCACGTCATCGAAGCGCTGCTGCGCCACGATCCGGCGCTGTCTTACCAGTTGCTCAGGTTGGTCAACTCGCTGGGCGCGGGCGTGGGGCGGCGCATCACCAGCTTCGCCCAGGCGCTGATGATACTGGGGCGCCAGCAACTGCGCCGCTGGCTCAACCTGATGCTGTTCTCGGCCCGGACCGGCGACAGCCGTTCCGGCATGCTGCTGGCGCGGGTGGCGGTGCGCGCCCGGGCCATGGAACAGCTGGCCCGTGCGCGCGGACTGAATAAAGCCAGCCAGGAGCAAGCCTTCATGACGGGCATGTTCTCGCTGCTGGGCGTGTTATTCGGCATGCCGCTGGCGCAGGTGCTCGCGCCCCTGTCGCTGGGCGAGGCCGTGCATGCGGCGCTGCTGCGCGGCGAGGGCGAACTGGGCGCCTTGCTGGCCCTGCTCGTCAGCGCCGAGCAGGGCGCCATGGACACCCTCGGCCCCGCGCTGGATGCCTTGCAGCTCGAGGGGGCGGCCTTCAACGCCGCCGTCATCGACGCCAACGTCTGGATGCTGGGTACCCTGCAGGGGGCGGCCAATGGCTGACAGCGCGCTCGAACGCAGCCTGATCCTGGCGCGCGCCGCGCGCCAGCTTGAAGGCGCGGCATTGAGCGCAACGCTGGCCGAACTGGAAGCGTCGCTGCAGGAGCTCAAGCACCTGCAGCACGTGCAGCACCTGCAGCATCAGCAAAAGCTGGCCGCCCAGGCCGTCACCGCGGTGGCCGAGCCCCTGATCGACCTCGATGCGGCCGGCTACGTCACCGGCTGGAACCGCGCCGCCGAGGCGCTGTTCGGCTACAGCCAGGGCGAGGCGCTGGGCCAGCACGTGCTGTTCCTGTATGCCGAGGACGACGACGGCGCCAGCATGGCCGAGCGCTTCGCCGACGGCGCCAGCGGCCAGATGGAAGTGCGCCGCCGCAAAAAGAACGGGGAACTGATCTGGGTGCGCCTGTCGCTGCTGCTGCAGCGCGACAGCGGCGGCAATTCGCTGGGCATGCAGGTCAGGGTGGCCCCCATGGCGCCGCGCCTGACCGCCGAAGAGCAGCGCCATCTGCACGCGCGCATCATCGAAGACAGCGATCAGGGCGTGCTGATCACCGACGCGTCCGAGCGTATCCTCTCCGTCAACGGCGCCTTCTCGCGCATCACCGGCTACTCGGCCGCCGAGTCGATCGGCCAGACCCCCGACCTGTTGCGCTCGGGGGTGCACGACGCCGAGTTCCGCGCCAAGGTGCGCACCGCCATGCAGGGCTTCGGCGCCTGGCGCGGCGAGATCGTCGGCAAGCGCAAGAACGGCGAGCTGTTTCCCCAGTCCGTCACCATCAGCACGGTGCGCGACGACGCCGGCAAGGTCACCCACACTTTTTCGCTGTTCTCCGACATCAGCGTGCACAAGGACGCCGAAGCGCGCATGCAGCGCATGGCCAACTACGACGGCCTGACCGGCCTGCCCAACCGCACCCTGTTCAATCACCTGGTCGACCAGACCCTGTGCGAGGCGCGCCGCGACACCCAGTACGGCGCCGTGATGGTGATCGAACTGGGCCGCCTGGGAGCGATCGGCGACACGCTGGGCCACGACGTGGCCAGCGACCTGCTGTGCGAAATCGGCCGCCAGCTGCGCGCGGTGCTGCGCGACGCCGACATCCTGGCGCGCATCGACGGCGGCAAGTTCGCCGTCGCGCTGCCGCGCATCGAAAAGCGCGAACACGCCGGCCTGGTGGCGCAAAAGCTGCTCGCCGCGCTGGCCGCGCCCCTGGTGGTGGCCGGCCACAGCCTGCAGGTAAGCGCCGACATCGGCATCGCCGTCTATCCGGAAGACTGCATGGACACGGTGTCGCTGATCCGCTTCGCCGACGTGGCCATGGCCAAGGCGCAGGAGGCCGGCACCAGCAGCTTTCTGTACTACCGCGATGAAATGGACCAGCGCGCCAAGGAGCAGCTGCGCCTGGAAACCGAACTGCGCGCCGCGCTCACGCTCGGCCAGATGGAGCTGCACTACCAGCCCAAGGTCAGCCTGCGCAGCGGGCGCATCGTCGGCGCCGAGGCGCTGCTGCGCTGGCGCCATCCGGAGCGCGGCATGATCTCGCCCGGCGTGTTCATTCCGCTGGCCGAGGAGACCGGCCTGATCGTCGATATCGGCAACTGGGTGCTGGACGAGGCGTGCCGCCAGATCCGCGCCTGGCAGGATGCCGGCCTGTCCATGCCGCCGATCGCGGTGAACCTGTCGGCGCGCCAGTTCGACCTCGATCTGCCGCTGCGCATGCAGATGGTGCTGGCCCGCCATGGCGTCGACCCGGAACAGCTGATGCTGGAAATTACCGAGGGCTTGCTGGTGCGCGGCTCCGAGCAGATCATCGCCATCATGAACGACCTGGTTGCGCTGGGCCTGGCGCTGGCGCTGGACGACTTCGGCACCGGCTACTCCAGCTTGGCCTACCTGAAGAAATTCCCCATCAGTACCCTGAAGATCGACCGCGCCTTCGTGATCGGTTTGCCGGACGAAGAGAACGATTGCGCCATCGCGCGCGCCATCGTCACCATGGCCCAGCAGCTGCGCCAGGAAATCGTCGCCGAAGGCGTCGAGACGGTCGAACAGATGGAGTTCCTGCGCGCGCTGGGCTGCGACCAGCTGCAAGGCTACCTGTTCAGCCCCGCCGTGCCGGCCGCCGAGTTTGCGGGCATGCTGGCCGAAGGGCGGCGCCTGGCGGTGCATCCCGCCTGATGCGCGCCCGCGCCGAACCTACCGCTCAACGCAGCCGCTTGACAATCTCCGACAGGCGGTAGGGCTTGGAGATAAAGGCGAAATCATCGAGCGGACCATGTTCGCGCAACGCCGGCTGGGTATAGCCCGACGCCAGGATGATGCGCATCCCGGGCGCCATCTGCCTGGCCGTGCGCGCCAGTTCGATCCCCGACATCCCCGCCATCATCACATCGGAAAACAGCACGTCGACCGGCCCCCGGTCGCGCAGCACGCGCAGCGCTTCCTCGCCGCTAGACGCCAGGATCACCGTGTAGCCCAGCGTTTCGAACAGCGACCCGGCCAGCTTGCCCAGCTCTTCCTCGTCTTCGACGATCAATGCCAGCTCCATGTCGGGGGCCGGCTCGGGTGTCAGCGCAGCGGCGTCCACGGCAGGCAGCATGATGGTGATGGTGGTGCCCTTGCCGGGCGTGCTCTCGACCTGCAGCGCGCCGCCCGACTGCACGATGAACCCTTGCACCTGGCTCAGACCGAGCCCGGTGCCTTTGCCGATCGGCTTGGTGGTGAAAAACGGTTCGCACGCGCGCGCCAGCACCTCCGGCACCATGCCGGTGCCGCTGTCGCGCACGGCGATGCGCACGTAGTCGCCGGGCGCCAGCGCGCGCTGCTGGCCCGGATGAATCCGCACGTTGGCCGTGATCAGTTCCAGCGTGCCCCCGCCGGGCATGGCGTCGCGCGCGTTGACCACCAGGTTGAGCAGCGTCGCTTCCAGGCGCGCTTCGTCGATGTTCACCGGGCGCAGGTCGGGCGCCAGCATCAGGCGCAGTTCGACGCTGGCGCTCACGCCGCGCCGCAGCACCGTCTCGAACGCGGTGATGATGCGGTTGGCGTCGTGCACCGCCGGCGACAAGGGCTGCTGGCGCGCGAACGCCAGTAGCTGGCCGGTGAGGGTCGATCCCCGCACCACCGCGCGCTGTATGCTGTCGAGCACCATCTTCTGCGATGCGGCCAGTCCTTGCGCTTCCAGGATCTGCACGCCGCTGGAAATGATCGACAGCAGATTGTTGAAGTCGTGCGCCACGCCGCCCGTGAGCTGGCCGATGGCTTCCAGTTTCTGCGACTGGAACAGTTCTTCGCGGGCCCGTTCCAGCGAACGCGCCGCCGCTTCGCGTTCGGAGATATCGCGCGTGATCTTGGCGAAGCCGAGCAATTCGCCATGCTCGTCGCGGATCGCGTCGATCACCACGTGCGCCAGAAAGCGCGAGCCATCCTTGCGCACGCGCCAGCCTTCCGCTTCGAAGCGTCCGGCGTGGCCGGCCTGCGCCAGGGCGAACTGGGGTGTGCCGCGTTCGCGTTCGTCCTGCGGATAGAACATGGAAAAATGCTGGCCCAGCACCTCGGCTTCGTCGTAGCCCTTGATGCGCCGCGCGCCGCTGTTCCAGTTGGTGACCTTGCCCTCGGGCGAGAGCATATACAGCGCATAGTCGGTTACGCCGTTGACCAGCAGGCGGAATTGCTGCTCGCTGGCCAGCAGTTGGTCGGTGGCGCGCTTCTTGTCGGTGATGTCGCGGGTGATTTTGGCGTAGCCCAGCAAGACGCCGTTGTCGCCCAGGATGGGATCGATCACCACGCTGGCCCAGAAGCGGGTGCCGTCGCGGCGCATGCGCCAGCCTTCGCACTCGTACTTGCCTTCCGCCAGTGCAGTCTTGAGCGATTGCGCGGGAATGCCGGCGGCGCGGTCTTCCTCGGTATGAAAGGTGCTGAAATGCTTGCCGATGATTTCCTGGGCCGTGTAGCCCTTGAAGCGCTGCGCGCCCGCGTTCCAGCTCGCCACGTCCCCCGCCGGGCTCAGCATGTAGATCGCATAATCGCTGATGGCGGCGATCAGACGCTCGGCGGTGCTGATGTAGTCGTGTGGTGCTGAAGTCATGGTGAGGCTATCCGTCATCGCTGTCGTCCGGGCATCTTACGGCAGTTCGTCGCATCAGGCTATGCAAACGGGGCGAATCGTGCGCGCAGGAAACTACCCGCCTTCACGGCCTTGCACGGCCCCGGGCGGGACGCAGCGGATCGAGCAGGCCGCGCAGGGCGTTGTGATCCAGTTCATACATCAGCTCAAGCAGTTCGCCCAGTTCCCCGCGGGGAAAGCCTTCGCGGGCATGCCATGCCAGGTAATGGGCGGGCAGGGCGGCGATGGTGCACCCCTTGTATTTGCCGTAAGGCATTTCACGGGTCAGCAGCAGTGGCAGGTGTTCGGGTTTCATGGGCGTAGTGTAACGCCAGCCGCGCCAAGCGGACGCCATCAACACCGGGCTCACGCTAACATCGTGGCCTGATCGACAACAATGGAGCCCATCGATGGCGTCCAATTTACTACCCGGGCACGGCATGTCCTGCTCCGACCTGTCCCGCTTCGTCGACGCCCAGGCCGGCGTCTACGCCACCGTGCTGGAGGAGTTGCGCGACGGGCGCAAGCGCAGCCACTGGATCTGGTTCATCTTCCCCCAGATTGCCGGACTGGGCCGCAGCAGCACGGCGCAGCGCTACGCCATCGCGTCGCTCGACGAAGCGCGCGCCTACCTGGCGCACCCCCTGCTGGGCGCGCGCCTGCGCGAATGCTGCACCCTGATGCTGGCCATTCCCGCGCGCGGCATCGGCACCATCCTGGGCGATCCGGACGACGTCAAGTTCCGCTCGTCGATGACCTTGTTCGCCCAGGCCGCCCCCGACGAGCACCTGTTCAAGGCGTGCCTGACGCGCTACTTCGACGGCGTGCCCGATGCGGCCACGCTGGAGCGCATCTGATGCGGCCGCCCCGGATTGCGCCGGCACGCGCACTGGCCCCCACCTTGGCACCCACCCTGGCACGCCTGTCATCCAGCATCGCCAGGTGCGTGCCCGCGCTACTGATCGCGTGCGCCGCGCCAGCCATGGCCGCATCCGCTGCCGGCGCCGACAGCATGGGCCACCCGCGCCTGTTCAAGGGGCAGTCCGACTACGCCGGCATCATGGCCGCCATCCGCGCCGAACGCGCGCCCGGACTGACGGCCATGATCGGATCGGTCCGGCACGCGTCCGTGCGCACCATCGGTTCGGCCCTGAAGGCACAGATCAGCACCGACAACGAGGCCGCGCGGCTGGTATCGAAGTGGCCGCAGGCGCGCCTGCTCGAAGGCATGGCGGAAGCCGCCTTCGGCTGGTACGCCACGCGCGACGAGGCGCTGCTGGACGAGATGCGCGCGCGCATGCGCCTGTTCGCCCCCAGCGTGCTGCAGCGCGGCTGCAAGGGCGAGGTCAGCGAAGCGGCCAACGTGGTGTGGCACTTCGCGCTGGCCTACGACTTCGCCTACGCCGCGCTGGACGACGACGAACGCGAGCAGGTGCTGAACGTGATCGGCACCTGCGCCGCCGGTGAGCTGGGCGACACGCCGGCCTCGCTGCGCCGCGCGCCGTATCAGCCGCTGGCCACCAGCGCGCTGTCCAAGCTGGTCGGGGCGCTGGCCATCGTGCGCGGCGAACTGCCCGCCGCCGAGCGCCTGCTGAAAATCGCCTTGCCCCAGGTGGTCGCCGCGCCCAGCCCGTGGGGCGGCGCCGACGGCGGCTATGGCAACGGCTCCAGCTACGCGCTGTGGGACGTGGCCGATTCGGCGCTGGCCTGGGACCTGATCGAACGGGTGCTGGGCGTGCCGATGTACAGCAAGCCGTGGCTGGCCGGGTTTGCCCGC
Organism: Janthinobacterium lividum; assembly: GCA_943372275.1. Lineage (GTDB taxonomy): Bacteria > Pseudomonadota > Gammaproteobacteria > Burkholderiales > Burkholderiaceae_D > Telluria_A > Telluria_A lividum_A. The sequence continues at coordinate 5,567 of CALRYE020000184.1, read as the reverse complement.
TACACCGCCTACACGCTGCCGCCGGGCACCCCGGCCGGCGCCTTCGGCGACGGCGCCGAAGTCGAACGCAAGGAAGAATGGGCGCGCCTGGGCAAGGCGCTGGCCTACCGCTCGGACACGCCGCTGGCGCGCTGGTATGCCAGCCAGCTCAAGGGCGACGATTACGGCCGCCTGCAGATTTTGCTCAGCCCGCGCCAGTTTCGCGGCGCGGCGCGCCTGCCGGCCGTGCCCAACGGCGCCGGCTTCCCGTCGGCCGGCGTGGCCGCCATGCACAGCTCGCTGGCCGACCCGGACCGGGTCAGCGTGCTGTTCAAAAGCAGTCCGTACGGCTCGCTGAACCACTCGCACGCCGACCAGAACAGCTTCGTCATCTACAACAAGGGCAAGGTGATGGCCATGGACAGCGGCTCGTACGACGCCTACGGTTCGCCCCACTGGCGCAACTGGTACAAGCAGACGCGCGCCCACAATGCCATCACCTTCGACGGCGGCACCGGCCAGGGGCTGGGGCCGATCGGGCTGGGCGACAAGGATGCCGCCGGCAAGCTGGTCAAGTTCGCCAGCACGCCCGGCTACGACGTCGCCGTGGGCGACGCCAGCGCCGCGTACGGCGGCGCCGTGTCGCGCGCGCGCCGCACGCTGGTGTACATCCGCCCGGCGACCGTGGTGGTGGTGGACCAGCTGCGCAGCGCCCAGCCGCGCAGCTGGGAATGGAACCTGCATACGGTCGCGCCGCTGGCCGGCGACGCGCAAGGGTTCAAGGTCACCGTGGACGGGGTCAGCATGTGCGGCACGCTCGATGCGCCCGACGCGCTGGCGCTGACCGAAACGCCGGGGTACAAGCCCGAGCCGAACAAGCCCGAGCCGTCCAAGCCCGTGGGGCCGCACCACTGGAATCGCTTCGCGCTGCGCGAGCCGGCGCCGCAGACGGTGTTCGTCGCGGTGCTGCGCATGGACTGCAAGGGCAGCACGCCGCGCGTGGCGTTCAGCGGCGACGGTGCCACCGTGGCGGTGGCCGGGCGCACCGTGTCGGTCAAGGGCGGCGAGGTAACGGTCGGCGACTAGTTCGCGACGCCGGGGCCCGGCGTCGCGGAGATCTGCAAGGTAGCCTGTGTTCGGGCGCGGTGGAGCGCTAGCGCACCCGCCCCGTTACCAGTTCGGCAGCCTGCTCGGTGACCGCCGCGTGCAGCGGCGCGCTGACGAGCGCTGCGATGCAGCACAGCTGCCGCAGTACATCATGAATTCTCATTGTGATGGTTCCTCTCGTAGCGTTTGTGGTAAATCCATGAATACGCGGCCGGCAGCAGCAGGCCGCCGATCAGCACCATGAAAGCCGACTCCGGCGGCACGCCCGCGAGCAGCATGCCGATGCACAGCAGGGCGGTGGTCACCATGGATTTGCCGGCCAGACGGTGGGTCGCGTACCACACCTTGTCGCTGGCCAGACTCCATGGCGTGCGGATACCCAGCCACGGATTGCGCCGCACTTTGCCCATCAGATTGCCGACCAGCGCGATGAACACCCCCATCCCGCCAACCAGCGTGCGTCCGACGTCGATCGCGCCGCGCTGCTGGGCGAGCATGAACACCACCTGCACAAAGCCGAGCATGACCACCATGTCGAACAGCACCCGCCAGTACGTGTCGATGAAGCTGTCGATCCTGAAGCGCTGACGGGAAAGGCGCGGCAGCAGTTCGCCCAGCAGCACCACGGCCACCATGAGTAAAGGCCAGGCAAACACCAGCTCGCGGCGGCCGTAGCCGTTCGGCTGGCCCGACCAGTCCCAGTGGATGGCGATGGTCGCCGGCAGACCCGGGTAGGACAGCAGTGCGGCGATCAGCGACACCAGCGCGGCCAGGATGGACATGATGACGTAGCGTTTCTTCATACCGTTCTCCAGTGTGCCAGGCACGCTTCCATGCCCGGTCGGTGATTCATTCTTTGCCGCGCGCCATGTCGAGTGCCCATGCGACGACGTCTTCCAGCACGCTGGTATTGAGCGCGTACCAGATGGTCTGTCCTTCACGCCGGCTGGTAATCAGTCCGGCCTCCTTCAATACCGCGAAGTGGTGCGACATGGTCGGCTTGGTCATGTCGAACTGCGCGGCCAGGTCGCCCGCCGTCATTTCATCGGTTTTTAACATGCGCAAAATCTCGCGCCGGGTCGGATCGGCGATTGCCTTGAATGCCAGATTGGTCGCACTTGCCATGTTCGATCACTGCCTAATTAGATATCTGTCTAAATAATAGGTGCAGCGCGCCGTGCCGTCAAGTGCCGCCGTGCGCTTTCCACATCGGCCATCCGCCAGCCACCGCGAAAAGTGTGCTGCATGGCGGCGTACGAGCGTGGTATCGTAATCGGCAAGCACACCGGTACGTTCATCCGTCGCCTGAGGAGACCCGCTCTTGAAGATCGTTTTGCACCGGCGCGTGGCGCTGGTTTGTGTTGCCGCGCTCAGCGTGTCCGGCTGCGCCAGCCTGGAGCAGGATCCCCGCTTGGCTGCGCCTCGCGCGGACGCGGCCGGCCCGGCCCAGGCGTACAAGGCATATGAGGCGTATGTCGAGCGGCTGGAGATCGTCAGGCGCGGCACCGCGTTCGGCGGCATGGCGTTCGACGACGCCGGCCAGTACGAGAGCATCGTCGCCGTGGCCCACATGCGCATCGATCCGCGCGCCGCCGTCAACCGGCGCATCGCCGACATCGACAAGGCGTCCACCACCCGGGGCTGGGTGCGCTACAAGACCAACGTCACCATCCTGCGCCCGGTCGCGCCGGCCAAGGCGTCGCGGGTGCTGCTGCTCGATGTGCCCAACCGCGGCGGCAAGCCGCTGCTGGAACAGGTCAACGAAGGCAGCGGCGCGTTCGATAAAGCCACCGACGCCGGCAACGGCTACGCCATGCGGCGCGGCCACACGCTGGTGTGGATCGGCTGGCAGGGCGACATCGCGCTCGCGCCGGACGGCAGCCGCATCGGCATGGAACTGCCGCTGGCGCTGGAGGACGGCAAACCGGTCACCGGGCCGAGCGTGCAGGAAGCGGTGTTCGACGACGGTAAACCGGTCGGCACCATGGCGCTCGACTATCCGCCCGCCAGCCTTGACCAGGCGCTGGCCATGCTGACCGTGCGCGCCCACGCCGGCGCGCCGGCGGTGGCCCTGCCGGCGTCGTCGTGGCGCTATGCCGGCGCGGCGGCGGGGCCGGCCAGGGTGGAGCTGACCCGCGCCGCCGGCTTCGATGCCGGCGCCATCTACCGCTTCGAATACGAGGCGCGCGACGCCCGCGTGATGGGGCTGGGCATGGCGGCGCTGCGCGACGTGACCAGCTACCTCAAGGCCGCCTCGCCCGACGCCAGCGGCCAGCCCAATCCATTGGCCGACATCGGCCCGCACACGGCGCTCGCCATCGGCGTGTCGCAGTCGGGGCGGCTGCTGCGCGACCTGATCTGGCAGGGTTTCAACCGCGACGCGGCCGGCGCCCAAGTGTTCGACGGCGTCATGCCGCTCATCGCGGGCAGCCGCAAGAGCTTCGTCAACGCCCGTTTCGCCCAGCCCGGGCGCTACTCGACTCAGCACCTGGACCACATCACCTACGGCGACCAGTTCCCGTTCAGTTATGCCGTCACCACCGATCCCGTCAGCGGGCGGCGCGACGGCATCTTCGCCCAGTGCCAGCAGAGCGCCACCTGTCCCAAGCTGATGCACGTCGACAGCAGCCTGGAATTCTGGCAGGCGCGCGCCTCGCTGGTGGTCACCGACGGGGCGGGGCGCGACATCGCCCTGCCATCGAACGTGCGCGCCTACCTGCTCTCGTCGACCCAGCACACGGCCGCGCGCACGCCCACGGTCGGCATCTGCAAATCCCCCAGCAACACGGCCCAGCAGGGACCGGCCGTGCGCGCGCTGCTCGAGCGGCTGGTGGCGTGGAGCGGCAAGGCCGGCGCCGCGCCGCCGGCCAGCCGCTATCCGCGCCTGGCCAACGCCATGCTGACCGCCCCGACCCGCGACGCGGTCGGCTTTCCCGACCTGTCGAAAATCGGCATCGATTACCCGCAGGTGATCAACGGGCTGTCGCTGGTCGACTACGCCACGCCGTACGGGCGGGCGCATGCGGACAAGCGCTACCAGGTACTGGTACCCATGGCCGACCAGGACGGCCACGACATCGCCGGCATCCGCCTGCCCGACGTGGCCGTGCCGCTGGCCACCTACGCAGGCTGGAATCTGCGCCGCCGCAGCTTCGCCGAAGGGCAGCTGTGCGGGCTGACCGGTATGTCGGCGCCGCTGCCGGCCACCCCGCGCGCGGGCGATCCGCGCCGCGCCATCTCGCAGCGTTACGCCAGCCGCCTGGAGTACGCCAAGGCGGTGGCGCTGGCGGCGCGCGAACTGCGCGACCAGGGCTTGCTGCTCGACGACGATGTGGAGCGTTACATCGAGCGCGCCAAGGCCGAACGGCGCGTCGGTCCGTGATGCCCGGCGCGGCGATTCAGCCAGCAACGCAGCCAGCAACGCAGGCAGCAACGCAGCCCGCAACGCGCGACCATGCGGCATGGGTGGCGGCATCCGAGACGGCATCGGTGACGGCACGAAGCATGCGCCGGCGGTCAGCCGTGCCGCCCGATTCGGGCAGTTGAGTATAATCACCCGGGAATCGGCGCCCGGGCTGTGTCCGCGCCGTTCCTCCGGCTGACCCGATTGGTCCGCTTCCGATCCGTCGGCTGTCCCAATTCAGTAGCCATCCCAATTCATTTTTAGAGAATACATATATGGCTTCATCCTCAGACAACATCAGCATGGCGGTGTTCTGCGACTTTGAAAACGTCGCCCTCGGCGTGCGCGATGCGAACTACGACAAATTCGACATCGCGCTGGTCCTCGAGCGCCTTCTGCTCAAAGGCAGCATCGTGGTCAAGAAAGCCTACTGCGACTGGGACCGCTACAAGGGCTTCAAGGCGGCCATGCACGAAGCGAACTTCGAACTGATCGAAATCCCGCACGTGCGCCAGTCCGGCAAGAACTCGGCCGACATCCGTCTGGTCGTCGACGCACTCGACCTGTGCTACACCAAGTCCCACGTCGACACCTTCGTCATCGTCAGCGGCGACTCCGACTTCTCGCCGCTGGTATCCAAGCTGCGCGAGAACGCCAAGCGCGTCATCGGCGTGGGCGTCAAGCAGTCCACCTCCGACCTGCTGGTGGCCAACTGCGACGAATTCATTTTCTACGACGACCTGGTGCGCGAAGTGCGCCGCGCCGCCGCCAAGCGCGATGAGCGCAAGGTCGCGCCGCCGGCCAAGCGCTCGCCCGATGAAGGCAACCGCCGCAAGGAAGAGCTGGAAGCGCGCAAGGCCCAGGCCATCGAGCTGGTCGTCGAGATGTTCGACGCGCTGGTCTCCGAGCGCGGCGACAGCGGCAAGATCTGGGCGTCGCTGCTGAAGGACACCCTCAAGCGCCGCCGCCCCGATTTCAACGAGACGTACTACGGCTTCCGCACCTTCGGCAACCTGCTGGAGGAAGCGCAGAACCGCGGCATGCTCGAATTCGGCCGTGACGAAAAGTCCGGCGCCTA
>CALRYE020000183.1:0-12544 GCA_943372275.1 Janthinobacterium lividum | reverse complement strand
CGCGCGTGGCGCCTGACGTTTTCGATCAGGTTCCACAGCACGCGCTCGATCAGCACCGCGTCGAACTGCACCAGCTGCGGCGTGCGCGACGAGCGTGAACGGATCGGCAGCGTGAAGCCATCGTCGCGCTGCTGCGCAATCGCACTGCCGATGACTTCGTCGATCAGGTGCCAGTCGCGCTGCAACTGGATCGATCCCTGGCTCAGGCGCGCCATGTCGAGCAGGTTGCCGACCATGCTGTTCATGCGCAGCGTCACGCGCTGGATCGACGCTTCCAGGTCGGTGCGCCGGTCCGCCGCGACTACCAGCTGGCTGGTCAGGCCGGTGAGGGCGGTGAGCGGGGTGCGCAAGTCGTGCGACACGGCGGCCAGCACGGAGTTTCTGAAACGTTCCGTTTCGATGGCGCTCTGCGCCGTCTGCGCGCGTACTGCCATTGCAATGCGTTCGACGGCCATGGCCAACTGACTGGCGGCGACCTGCAGCAGCCGCTCGGACTGCGCTGAAAAGTGCATCTGACCATGCGGCACGGCCACTGCCAGCACCCCGCCGCCCGCGCCCGCCGCGCGCAGGGCGAGGTAATACAGGCCGGCCGAATACACGCCGGCCGCGCCGTCGCGCGTCACCGTGTTGTGCACGGTGGCGGCGATGCGCTGCGCCGCCGCTGGCAGTGGCGCGGCGCTGCCGGCCGTCTCGCATGGGACCAGGCGTCCATCCGGCTGGGCGATCAGCACTTGCGCGGCGCTGTCGAACAGGGCGCCGATGCCGTCGGTGCCGACCTGGCACACGGCAGCCAGGTCGCCCGCGCCTGCCAGCGCCGCCGACATCGCGCGCAGCGCTTCGGTCTGGCGCGCGCGTTCCTGCGCCACGCGTTCCTGGCGGCGGATCGATTCGGCCAGATAGCTGGTGATGATCGCCACGCAGAGTATCAGCGCGAACGTGAACACATGCTGCGGGTCGTGCACGGCCAGCGAGCCATAGGGCGGCACCAGGAACAGGTCGTACAGCGCCACGGACAAGAGTGAACTGATGATGCCGGCGGCGCGCCCGATGCGGATCGTGATCGACACCACCAGCAGCAGGTACAGTAGCACCAGGTTGACCGGCAGGACCGTGTCGCGCAAGGTCACGCCCAGCACGGTCGCCCCCGCGCACGCCGCCAGCGGCAGCAGCAGGTTGCGCAACAGGCCGCGCAGCATGGGCCGCGGCGGCGTGTGTCCGACGCCGCGATCCTGACCGCCCGCCATCAGATCTCCACCTGGGTGCCCAGCTCGATGACCCGGTTGGCCGGCAGCTTGTAGTATTCGGCCGCATCGCGCGCATTCTTGGACATCAGCGCGAACAGGGCGTCGCCCACCAGCGGCATGCGCCCGCCGGCCACGGGGATGACCGTCTGCCGTGCGATAAAAAACGAGGTTTCCATCATGTTGAATGCCAGTCCTTGTTGGGCAGCCAGTTCCATCGCCGCGACGATGTTGCGCTCGTTCTTGAAGCCATAGCGCACGTCCAACTGGGAGCAATCGTGGCCGAGCCGCGTGAGCACGATGCGCTCTGCCTCGGGTACGGAGGGAACATCGGTGTTGTACACGGTCAGAAAAATCGTTTCCTGATGCAGCACCTTATTGTGCAGCAAGTTATGCAAAAGCGCATGCGGCACGCCATCGCCTTCGGCGCGGAAGAACACCGCCGTGCCAGGCACCCGCAGCGGGGCCGAGGCGAACAGCGATTCCATGAACGCCGGCAGCGCGATCAGGTGCTGCTGCTGGTGCTCGGTCATCATGTCGCGGCCGGTGCGCCAGACCAGCATCAGCAGCATCAGCAGGGCGCCCAGCACCAGCGGGAACCAGCCGCCATCGGCGATTTTGAGGCCGTTCGCGGCCAGGAACACCAGATCGATGGCCACAAAGAACGCGGTCGCCAGCGCGCAGACCAGCCAGTGGTAGCCCCACTTGTAGCGGATTACAAAGTACGTCAGCACGGTGGTGGCCAGCATCGTGGTCGACACGGCGATGCCGTAAGCGGCCGCCAGGTTGGTGGACGAGCCGAAGCCGACGATGGCGCACAGCACCACGGCCATCTGCAGCCAGTTCGCCAGCGGGATGTAAATCTGGCCCTGCTCATGGTCGCTGGTGTGGACCACTTTCATGCGCGGCAAAAAGCCCAGCGAGATGGCCGCCTGGGTCACGGAAAACGTGGCGGCAATGGTGGCCTGGGCGGCGATCACGGCGGCCATCGTGGCCAGCACCACCAGCGGCAGGATGCTCCAGCTGCCAAGCTGATAGTAAAACGGGTTGACCGAGGCGCCCGGATTGTTGATCAGCGTGGCCGACTGGCCCAGGTAATTGAGTACCAGCGCGGGGAACACGATAAAGAACCAGGCGCGGCGAATCGGCCGCTTGCCGAAGTGGCCCATGTCGGCATACAGCGCTTCGGCGCCGGTCAGCGCCAGGAAGATCGCGCCGAGGGCGACGAAGCCGAACCACTGATTGGCCAGAAAGAAGCGCAGCGCGTAAGCCGGATGGAAGGCTTTCAGCACCGATGGCGTGTCGATGATGTTCACCACGCCCATCAGCGCCAGGGCGCCGAACCACAGCACCATGAACGGACCGAAGAAGCGCCCCAGTCCCGCGCTGCCGCGCCGCTGGAAGCAGTACAGCAGCACCACTACCAGCGCGGCGATGGCCACCACATAGGGCTTGAACAGAGGGGTCGCGATCTCGATGCCCTCGACCGCCGACAGGATGGTGATGGCCGGGGTGATCACGCCATCGCCGTAGAACAGCGCGGTGCCGGCCAGGCCGATCAGCATCAGCATGTAGTATTGACGGCTGCGCGCGCCCACGCCGCCCAGGGCCAGGGCCAGCAGCGCCATGATGCCCCCTTCGCCCCGGTTATCGGCGCGCAGTATCAGTGTGACGTACTTGAGCGAGACGACGATGATCAAGCTCCAGATGATCAGCGAGGCGGCGCCCAGCACATTGTCCACCGTGACGGCGATGCCATGCTGGGGCGCGAACACTTCCTTCATCGCGTACAGCGGGCTGGTGCCGATGTCGCCATATACCACGCCGAGCGCGGCAAGCGTCAGCGCGGACTTCTTGTTCGATACCTTCTCCATATACCACCAATCGCAATCTTAGAAAGATTGCAGATTAGCGATAACGGTATATAGGAGGTATATAGATTGCCGGTCCCGGGCCGGAGATGCAGATGTCGGGCGATGCGGCTTAGCCCAGCGGGTCCACCACAAACGCCGGCATGGCAGTCTTGCTATTGACGCTGTCGAGGAATTTATCGGCCGTGATCAATGCCTCGTTGATTGTCACATCCATATCCAGATAGCGGTAAGTACCCAGGCGGCCGACGAACGTGACGTTCGGCTCGTTACGAGCCACGGTCACGTATTTTTCCAGTTGCTGCTTGTCGCGCGCAAGGCGGATTGGATAGTACGGAATGTCCTTTTCCTCGCACTGGCGGCTGTATTCCAGGTAGCAGACGGTTTTCTCGTGGGTTTCCCATGGCGAGAAATGCTTGTGCTCGGTGATGCGGGTGTAGCTTTGCTGGTTGTCGCAATAGTTGATCACCGCATTGCCCTGATAGTCGCCGGTGTCGCGTACGACTTCGAAGTCCAGCGTGCGGTACGGCAGGCGGCCTTCGGAGTGGGCGAACCAGGCGTCGATCGGACCGCTGTAGAACACGTGCTGGTAGTCGGCCTTGAGGTCCGGGTCGAAGCGGGTATTCAAATGCACGGTCACGCCCGGCACGTCGAGAATTTTTTCCACCAGCGCCGTGTAGCCTTCGGCCGGCATGCCCTGGTATTTATGGCTGAAATAATTGTCGTCGTAATTAAAGCGCACCGGCAGGCGTTTCAGAATGCTGGCCGGCAGTTCACTGGGATTCAGGCCCCACTGCTTGATGGTGTAGGTCTTGAAAAACGCTTCATACAGGTCGCGGCCGACGAAACGCAGCGCCTGTTCCTCGAACGTGGTGGGATTGTCGATGGACGAGTCGCCGATGGAGGCCAGAAACGCCTGCGCCTCGGCGGGGCGGAACGTCTCGCCAAAGAACTGGTTGATGGTCAGCAGATTAATCGGCAGCGTAAATACCTTATTGTTTGTCACCGCTTTGACCCGGTTCACGTAAGGCATGAATTTGGCGAAGCGGTTGACGAACTCCCACGCTCGTTCATTGTCGGTGTGGAAAATATGGGGGCCGTATACATGCACCATTACGCCGGTATCGGCATCGCGCTGGGAGTGGCAATTGCCCGCCACATGGGAGCGGGTTTCAAACACGTCCACCGTATAACCTGCGTGGGCCAGCTGGTTTGCTATCACGGCGCCGGAAAATCCCGCACCCACAATGGCGATATTCTTTTTCATTGGTCTGCCTGTTCTCAATTAATTACACCGTCCGCATTGCGGAAATCTTGTCTCTGCCTTCCTCGCCAGTGAGTCGCCCGATCACGCCGCAGCGAAGCGGCAATCCACGCTGTAACTACTGGTATAAGTATTTTGCAAGATTGCGCGCGGTTTTTCGGTGCTGCATTTAACATCCAGGCAGCGATGGTGCACGGATGCGACAGCGCATCGCGATTACTCGAACGAGCAGCCAGCGTGGCCTTATCTGCTAGACTGCGCGAACTTCTGTGTTCAATTCGTACCGGTCCGCCGTAACGCCGAACGCGCCACTTTGATGGCGCTCGGGTCCGACGGCCTGCGTGAGGCTGGTGCGCATCTGCGCGCAGGGGTATGTACCGTTTCCAAGCGCTGCCACGGGCAGGTCGAGCAGAACATAGAGAGGTGCGCCATTGACCGGAACCTGCCGGTTGTCTGCGTTCGTGTCGAGCCGTTTGCGCCGCCACGCCCATCTGTTTTCCGCCGTCCGCGTGGCGCGCCCCATCATTTCCAAGGGATGCCATGCCATATCTGCAACAACTCGACGCCGTCGTTGACGCCATCGTCGCCGCCACCATAGCCCCCGCCGCCAGCGCCACCGACCGCGATGCGGTATTTCCCCGCGCGGCCATTGACGCGCTGGGCGCGGCCGGCTTGCTGGGTCTGATCAGCAGCACCGACGTGGGTGGCATGGGCCTGGGACTGGCCGACGCCGCCACGCTGATCGAGCGCATCGCCAAGGCGTGCCCGTCGACGGCGATGGTGGTGTGCATGCACCTGTGCGCCGCCACCGTGCTGGAAAAAACCGCCAGCGACAAGGTACGGCGCGATATCGCGGCCGGACGCCACCTGAGCACCCTGGCCTGGTCCGACACCGGCACGCGCAGCCACTTCTGGGCGCCGGCCGGCAGCGCGCGCCAGGAAGGCGACGCCATTGCCATCGACGGCAGCAAAAGCATGGTCACCGCCGCCGGCGAAGCCGACTCGTACGTCTGGTCGACCAAGCCGCTGGCTGGCGACGGCGCCAGCACCTTGTGGCTGGTCGACAGCCGCTGCGCCGGCCTGTCGGAAGTCAAGCCGTTCGACGGCATGGGCTTGCGCGGCAACCGCTCGTCGCCTCTGACGGCCAGCACGGTGCGCCTGAACGCGGCCGACATGCTGGGCGCCGACGGCGGCGGTTTCGACATCATGATCGGCGCCGTGCTGCCGGTGTTTTCGGTGCTGATCGCCTCGTCGTCGATCGGGCTGATGGAGGCTGTGCTTGAGGCGAGTTGCGCGCACGTGAGCGCCAGCAAATTCGAACACCTGGGCAGTACGCTGTCCGAGCTGCCCACCATCCGCGCGTACCTGGCGCGTGCGCGCATCGAGGCGGATATGGTGCGCACGCTGCGCGACGACACCCTCGCGGCACTGGCCGCGCCCGCGGATCAGCGGCCCGACGCCATGCTGCGCGTGATGCAGGTAAAAGCGGCGGCGGCCGAAGCGGCGCTGTCGGTGACCGACACCGCCATGCGCGTGTGCGGCGGCGCCGCGTTCCGCAAGGACGCCGGCGTGGAGCGCTACTTCCGCGATGCGCGCGCCGCGTCGATCATGGCGCCCACCTCCGACGTGCTGTATGACTTTATCGGCAAGGCCGTCTGCGGCATGCCGGTGTTCGGATAAGGGGGCGCCATGACTACTACACCACTGATGATGGGCGCGGTCGCCTACGCACCCAAGGTCGTCACGATCTGGGAAGGCTTCAAGGCCTGGTTCCGCGATAACGGCATCGAGTTCGACTATATTCTGTACTCCAATTATGAACGCCAGGTCGAAGCGCAGTTCGACGGCACCATCGCGCTGGCGTGGAATTCGCCGCTGGCGTGGGTGCGCGCGGACCGCATGGCGCGCGCGCGTGGCCAGCAGGTACGCGCGCTGGCCATGCGCGACAGCGATTGCGACCTGACCTCGGTACTGGTTACGCGCAGCGAATCGGTCGGCGGGGCCGGGGGTGGGGGCAATCCGCTGGCTACGCTGGCCGGCAAAACCATCGGCTTCGGCGCCATCGATTCGCCGCAGGCCAACCTGATCCCGCTCGATCACCTGCGCCAGAACGGCATGCTGGCCGGGACCGACTATCAGGCGCGGCGCTTCGATGTCCTGGGCGGCAAGCACGGCGACCATATCGGCGGCGAACGCGATGCGGCGCTGGCGCTGATGGCGGGCGAAATCGACGCCGCCTGGATGATCGACAGTAATCACATGGCGTTCTCGCGCGAGGGCGTGCTGCAGGCTGGCAGCACGCGCATCATCGCGCGCACGGCGCCGTTCGACCACTGCAATTTCACCGTCAGCCCCGGCGCGCCGGAAGACCAGATTGCGCGCTTCGGCGAATTGCTGCTCTCGATGAGCTGGGACGATCCGGCGGTGCGCCCATTGCTGGAGCTGGAAGGCTTGCGCGCCTGGGTGCCCGGCCGCACCAGCGGCTACGACGCACTGGTGCGCGCCACCGACGACGAACGCTTCTACAGTGCGGAGGGCGCCATCCTTGCAAGCGACTATCGATATTGAGGACCTGGGCTTCGACGCCGGCGCCCACATCCTGGTCAAGCATGGCTTGCAAGGCGTGGCGCCGGGCGCCGAACTGGCCGTGACGGGCAGCGCGCCCGGCTGGCAGGGCGAACTGGCCACCTGGTGCCGCAACCAGGGGCACCAGTGCCGGCTGGCCGTAGCGGGCGACCCGGCCACGCCGGATGGCCGCGCGCTGGCGCTGGTGCGGCGTGGCGACGCCGAAGCCGGACGCTGGCGCGGCGCCATGCGCAGCGGCCATGCCGACCCGGCGCTGGAAGGCGCCGTCGCGGCGCAGGCCGAAGCCCGCTGGGGCCTGGCCGCGCGCGGCGCCACCATCGAAGCGGGCGCGCCGGAGATGCACTTCCGGCTCGACCAGAAGGAGGACGTCTGGGTCGGGCGCGCGGCCGACCTGTACGCGCAGGCCGCGGCGCTGCAGTGGAACCCGGCCACCGCCATCGACTGGGATGCGCAGTTCACGCTGCCGGACATGGTCGAAGACGCGGTGGTGCAGGTGCTGACCTACATGATCGAGAACGAAGTGGCGGCGCTGGTGGTGCCGGCGCGTTTTCTGGGCCAGTTACACCCGCACTTTCGCGAGGTGCAGGCGGTGCTGGCCATTCAGGTCGCCGACGAGGCGCGCCATATCGAAGTGTTCACGCGGCGCCTGCGCCTGAAGGGCAGGGAGCCGGCGCTGTCGACAGCGGGCGGCCAGAATTCGCTCAAGACGCTGCTCGACGAGCCGGATTTTTCGGTGGCGGAGTTTTTGCTGTCGGTGCTGGGCGAGGGCACATTTGTCAGCCTGCTGCATTTTCTGCATCTGCACGCGCCCGATCCGGTCACGCGCCAGATCGCCCGGCTGGCCGCGCGCGACGAGGCGCGCCATGTCGCCTTCGGCATGATGCATTTGCAGGGTCGTATCGAGCAGGAGCCGGCCTTTCGCACGCGCCTGGCCAATGCGGTACGGACGCGTAACGACGCCTTGTCCGGTACGTCGGGCCTGAACGAGGAGGTGTTCGATGCGCTGATCCTGCTCGCGGCTGGCGCGCTGACACCGGCGGCGATTGCCAGCGGCTACCTGCGGGTGCAGGAGCTGATGGTCGACATGGCCGATGGCCGCCAGTCCCGTCTGGAAAAGCTCGGTTTCGACAAGCAGGCCGCGCGCGAGCTGTCCGCTCTGCATACCCGCAACTTCATGTAAGGAGGGCGCCGCATGTCGATTCCGCTTGTCCCGCCCATCGCCCGCGTCGCGACGAAGGTGGTTGTACGCGCTGAGCTGAAGGATCAGATCCCTCAGCTACTGATCGACGCCTGCAGCGCTGCCGGCATCGGCGTCACCACGCCATTAAAGCCGGAGCCGGAAAGCGCCGACTACGGCGCCTGGCGAGTAGGGTTTGAAGGCCACACCGTCGTTGTCCGCAGCGCCAGAACCACCCCCACCAAGATCGGCCAGTTCGTCACGCTATGGAAGCGGATGGAGAAAGACATCGCCCCGCTCGACAGCGCGGACGATGTGTAGTTCACGGCGATCCACGTCGGGGACGGCAAGCTGGAGGGGTGGTTTGTTTTCGACCGGGCCGCGTTGCTCGCCCACGGCGTCATGTCGCGCGACGGCGCGGGTGGCAAGCGCGCGCTGCGGGTCTACCCGCCATGGTGCGCGCCGGTGGCCCGGCAGGCGGTCCGGTCGCAACAATGGCAGCTGAACTATTTTGTGGCCATTGGGGCAGACGATGCGAAGCGCGCGCGCCGGCTGCTTGCGCTGTTCGGCCAAACATCGAGCTCGTCCTGAGGCCGTCTGCTATCGCTTACAATTGCCTGCTTTGCGGTGCGGCGATGGTGAGCGAGGATAGATGGTGAAGCAAATGGGAAAAGAAGGAAATCCAGCGGCGGCCAGTCAGGCGACGCCGCCACAGGGTCGCGCCACGCCGCGCAAACCACCGCCGCTGCAGGCATCCAGATCCACCTCGCCAGCAGACGCGCAGGCAAAAATGCTGGCGCGCGAGCAGAAAGACGCGCTGGTTCGCGGCGTCACGTCGATCGACGCCATGCGCCAGGCGATCCGGCAGGCCGCGCGCGCGTTACCGGTCATCGCGGAAGTGCCGCGCGTGCACCGGCTTGACGCTGCGGCATTCCGTGAGCGCGCAGCGGCGGGCCTGCCGTTCCTGGTCACGGGATTGGTGGGGCGCTGGCCGCTGTCGGCCATGACGCCGCAGATCCTGCGCGAGCGCTTCAGCCATCTGCAAGTGCGCGCCCGCGTGGGCGACTACATCAACACCGCTTTCGCGCCCGACCGCGCGATGCAGGATATGTCGATGCTGGAGTATCTGGAGCTGGTCGAGGAAGGTAATCACGACTTGCCGCCGTACTTGGGCAACCTGGAACTGCGCGAATTGAACAGCCTGTGCCACTGGCCCACGTATTTCAGCAAAATGGGGCCGCCGCGCTTCTGGGTGGGGCCGGCTGGCACGGTCACGCCGCTGCATTGCGATTACGACGACAACATCTTTGCGCAGGTCTGGGGCACCAAGCGGATTTTCCTGTCGCCGCCGCATCACGACGAGTTCCTCTATCCGAACCCGGCGAATGCCATCCTGTTCGGCTCGCCGTTCGACCCGGAGGCGCCCGACTTCGACAAGTTCCCTCTGGCACGCCAAGCTTGCATGATCGAAGTCATCGTCGCGCCCGGCGAGATGCTGTACGTGCCGGCCGGCTGGTATCACCAGGTGCGGGCGCTGACGTTCTCGCTGTCGTCGAACCGGTGGGCGAGGGCGCTGCCGATCGCCTTGCATGGCGATGTCACGCTGCAGAGACCGCCCGCCGATGCCAAGGGCTGACGCTGCGAGGGATGCAAGCATGTAAAGTCTACGGAAAATTACAGGAATAGATAGACAGGCTATTTAATCTGAATGATAATCTTCTCATCTAAAGCTTGTCGTTTTTCTATTGTTGCAATCTCAATCCGTGGTGCTCAAATGTGTGTGGATTTGCCAGAAACCGAACTGGTGGCGACATTTATCGCTCACCGGCCGCACCTGCACAGGCTCGCGCGCAGCATCGTGGGCAACACCGAAATTGCCGACGAGGTCGTGCAGGACGCGTATCTGAAGCTCGATGAACTGCCCGGCGCGCGCGATATCGTCAAGCCGCTGTGCTACTGCTGCCAGGTGGTGCGCAACCTGGCGCTGGATTTCTGTCGCCGCTAGGCGGTCGAGGCCAATTACCGCATCTATTCCGACGACGGCGAACTGGCGCAGGTATCCGGCGGCTGCGTGCCGGATCAGCAGCTGCATCGGGTGCAGGTGCTGCACGCGGTGGACCGGGTGCTCGGTACGCTGCCGGCGCGCACCCGGCGCGTGTTCGAGCTGTCGCGTATCGGCGGGCTGACCCAGCGCGACATCGCTGTCGAGTTGGGCTGCTCGGCGACGCTGGTCAACTTCATGCTCAAGGACGCGGCGGCGGCGCTTGCCGGTTGCAATGCGATACGTTGAGCGGTTGGCCAGCTAGCCAGGCAACCGGAACACCGGCGAACCATCAGCCGGCCGCAGGATGCGGGGCGTGGTCGTGGGCGCGGCGTCGGTCAGATCCGGTCCAGCAGCTGCTGCTCCGCCCGTTCGCTCAGCACCAGCACCAGTTTCAGGCGCGCCCGCGTCATCCCCACGAACAGCTTGCGCAGCACCAGTTCGTCGAGCTGCTCGAAGTCAATTTCGGTGAAGATCACCGCCGGCGCGGACTGGCCCTTGAAGCGGTAGATCGACTCGGCCAGCAGACCGCCTTCGCGGTACACCGGGTTGCCGAACAAATCGTAGTCGCCCGTGAACGACCTGAGTGTGTGGGCGTCGCTGAGCTTGTCGAGCTTGAGGATGGCGGACTTGTCGCGTCCGCGAAACGATGCGATGGCGATGTCCTGGCGCGCAAATCCGGCGGCCAGGCACGACGTGACGGCGCGCCGCGTTTGCGCCAGCATCGCTTCGTTGTCGCCGTCGGGGAAGGTCAGCTCCTCGATATCGGCGCCCTTGAACGGGCTGCCTGCCTCCACGGGGGGATGCACCGCGCCGATCGAGGCCAGCATGTCGACGATCTGGCGCGGGCTGCGGAAATTGGTATCCGAATGCAGCTTGACCCAGCCCGGCAGCGGCACCGTGTCGCGCATGTACAGATTTTGGTTAGGGTCTTCCAGCCAGATCGCGCGTCCGTCATCTTTCAGCATGCGCAGCAGGATGTCGCGCCACGCGACCAGGAAGTCCTGGCCTTCGTCGACGATCAGCACATCGTATTTGCGCTGGTCCGGCAGGTCGGCCGCCGCCATGGCCGCTTCAATCCGGGTCCACACGTCGGGCGCGGCGTAGTCGGGCGTATGGCCTTGCGCGCGCAGCACGGCGTCGCTGAGCATGTGGAAGGTGGCGACCCGTCCCCCGGGCGGCATCAGGCGCTCGATGTGGTCGGCCAGCGGCCGGTTGTAGCACACGTAGAGGGGGCACAGGCCGGCGTCGATGGCTGCAGTGTATTCGGCCAGGGCCAGCTGGGTCTTGCCGCTGCCGGCCGTGCCCACCACGCGCAGGCGGAACGGCGCGAATTCGAGGCGGCGCGCCCAGGTGGCCAGCCCGCCGGACAGGCGCGTGACCATTTCGGCGGCGTTGCCGATCATCGAGCTGGGGTCGGGCCGCAGGCTGAGGGTATTGCCCAGAAAGCGCGCGACCTTGTCGAACTGCTCGCCCGGCTTGGGATCGGTCACGGGCAGGATCTCGCGGATCACCTGCGCCAGCCGCTCCTTGGAGGTGGCGTCGATGATGTGGCGTGGATCGATGCCGGCCAGGTGCGGATTGCGCACGATGTAATCCGGGCAGTACAGCAGATAGTCGATCGACAGCTCGCTGCCGAAGCGCTCCGTAAGCCCTTTTATAGAGCTCAGGATGTGGTTCTGCACCTTGCGCGGCTTGCCCCCGTAGTTTTTCACCAGCCCGTCCGGGGTCTCGTTCAGGAACCCCGACTTCTGCTCGATCAGCAGCACGCGGCCGTTGGGCGCGACGAGGATGAAGTCGATCTCGCCATACGCCGAGTAGCCCTTGTCGACATTGGTCCAGTGGACGCCATGGTAAATGCGGTAGGGCGCGTCGGCCAGCCGGGCCTCGAGATAGCTGAGTGTCTCGATCTCGCGCGCGGCCGTGCCGGTGACGGCCATCTCTTGCCAGCCGGTGGGATGAATATGTGCCATAGGGCGGGGGCCGGACCCGGTCGTGTTGAAAAGGCCATTGTAAAGCGCTTGCCGCAGTTGCCCACGCGCGCTTGGCGCGTACTGCTTCAGCGGCTCGCGCGCACCACCCTGAACCAGTCGACATCGACGTAACTGTCGGCGATCCGGTCGCGCGGGCCTGCCGACCTGGCGTCGTCGCTTGCCGCCTTAATATAGGTGAACACGGCAGGCCGGCTGCCTTTCCACCACGAGAAGCGGGCCAGTGTTTTGGCGGGGCCGATGGGCTGGAACGGCTGCCGCTCGCCCAGCGCATAGGAAAACTGCACGCTCTGGTCCGCGCCGACTTCGGCGCGCAGCAGAATCGACGTCGCTTTCAGTTCGGCGCCACGGGTTTCTTCGCCCGCCTCCGCAT
>CALRYE020000182.1:0-12813 GCA_943372275.1 Janthinobacterium lividum | reverse complement strand
CCGCAAGCGCGCGACCTGGTGGCCGAGCACAAGGAGCGCGGCTTCAGCCTGACCACCATCCACCTCGGGACCGGCTTCGAACTGCCGGCCGAGGGCTATGCGCTGACCGAGGCGGTGCTCGACGCCAGCCGCGCCTATAACTACCCGGTGTATGTGGAGACCCACCGCGCCACGCT
This sequence comes from Janthinobacterium lividum, assembly GCA_943372275.1. GTDB lineage: Bacteria > Pseudomonadota > Gammaproteobacteria > Burkholderiales > Burkholderiaceae_D > Telluria_A > Telluria_A lividum_A. The sequence goes on along the minus strand of CALRYE020000182.1, from coordinate 12,637 downwards.
GACCCAGGACCCGTGCCGCACTCTCGATTTGGTGGCGCGCTATCCGGCGCTGCGATTGAACGGCGACTTTTCGCACTGGTACGCGGGCTGCGAGCTGCGCTATGGCGACTGGGAGCGCAAGCTGGACCTGCTGCAGCCGGTGTTCGAGCGCGTCGCCTACCTGCATGGCCGCATCGCCGACTGCGGCGCCCTGCAGGTCGCCGTGGACGATGTCGACGCGCCGCACGTGCGCGACTTCCGCCAGCTGTGGACGCGCGCCATGGCCGGCTTTCTCGCCCATGCCCCGGCTGCCGACGCGCTGTACTTCGCCCCCGAACTGCTGCCGCACCACTTCATGGCGGGCGGCGGCATGGTCTATCCGGCCTACGCGCGCCAGCGTGCAGGCGCCGACGGCCGGATGGAAGACGATTCCGACCGCTGGCAGCAAGGCCTGCTGCTGGCCGACATCGCCAGCGACTGCTTCCGCGCCGCCCAGGCGCGGCTCTGAAACCGGCGCCGCGCACGCGCAACCTTGACACCGCAACCGATCACCCGATGCCCATGACTTCAAATCGACGCAGTTTTCTCAAGACCGGCGCCGCACTGGCCGCAGCGGCCGGCGCAGTGCCACTGGCCCTGGCTTCCAATGCCGCCCATGCGCAGGCGCCCAACGGCGCCACCGCACTGGGCCAATGGCAGCAAAGCCGCCACGGCCTGCCGGCCTTCGCCTACCTGGGCGCGCTGCCGTATCGCGGCGTCGATCGTGAGGGCAAGGACGACCTGCTGCCTGACGATCCCATGTTCATCCTCGGGAACTACCGCCTGACGGTGTTCGCCCATGTGAGCGGCGTGCTGGAGATCATGACAGGCGAACGCGCCTGGGCGCGCGCCAATGCGTCCGCAGAACGCCTGAACTACGCGGAACACAGTGCCTCACTGTCGCTGGGGGCCAGGACCACGGAGCTGGTCGGCGTGACCTCGCTGGCCGCCGACCCGGCGCGCTGTCAGCGCCTGTTCGGCGTGGGCTTCGCACGCTACGACTACCAGATCAGCCCCACCATCAAGTGCACGCGCATGGTATCGGTACGCCCTTCGCCTGCCGTCCACCGCGGTAATCCGACCCTGGTGGTGACGGTCACGCTACGCAACGATGGCGGCGTGGCCGAGCGGTACGCCTACCGCGAACAGGTCGGCAACCGCTACGTCACGGCCGACACCCAGCGCAGCGCTCCGGGTGTCAGGCGCGCGCGTTACGAGGCCACGGTCACCGTGCACAAAGGCGGCAAGCTGGCGTTGTCGCGCAACCGCTTTCGCCCCCAGCGCATGCGCCTCGACGACGCCAGGCACCAGGCCTCGCCGGACGACATCGCGCCGATGCACCTGTTCATGGCGGCCGCCGCACCGGCCGGGGTGAGCAGCCCGGCGAGCGGCCCGCAATCGGGCGGCCTGCTGGCACAGGCGCGCGGCACGCTGGCGCCCGGCCAGAGCGTCAGCTTCGACATCGCCATCGGACTGGTCACTGAAGGCATGGAGCAGGCTTCCAGCCAGGTACGCGAGCTGTTCAAGGGCGCGCGCCGCGACAACGGCGGCGAAGGCCTGTTCCAGCACGAGTGGCGGGCCGCCCTGCCCGACCTGTCGGGCGAAGCCAATGCGCTGCTGCGCCGCGAGGCATTGTGGAACGCCCACTGTCTTGAAGCGATGGCGACCTGGAACGCGTATTTCGGCGAGACGTTCGTCCCGCAAGGCCAGGTGTACAGCTACCAGGATGGCGAAAACATCTCCAACCGCGACCATGCGCAAGCCGTGCTGCCGCTGGCATACACCAATCCGGCACTGGCCAAGTCGACCTTGCGCTATATGTTCAAGCACACCACGCCGACCGGCGAGATCAGGCGCGGCAACAGCGGCGTGGGACACAGCGCGCCGAACATCTACAAGGAGAGCGACGAACAGCTGTACGCCTTCATGGCCGCCGGCGAATACCTGCGCGTCACGGGCGACCATGCGCTGCTGGACGAAGCGATCACCTATTACCCGATGGAGAGCGGGCGGCGCGACACCGTGCTCGGCATGCTCAAGCGCCACTTCGTCTACCTGCGCGACGAGATCGGCGTGGGCGAGCATGGCCTGATCAAGATGCTCAATTCAGACTGGAGCGACTCGTTTTTTCACACCGTGCCGGTCAACGCGGTGGCCCATTCGGCCGAATCGCACATGAACAGCGCCATGGCGCTGGCGGTGGTGCCGCCCCTGCTCGATGCGCTCAAGGCGGCGCGGCGCGGCGCAGCGGCCGACCTGATTGCGCAGCTGGGGGCCTGGACCGACGACTTGCAGCGCGCCTTTCTGGCCGACCTGGGTGAGCGCGATTTCGCCGCGCGCGCATATATGGGAGGCAGCGTGGGAAGCAGCGGCGAGCACAAAGGACAGTTCGGCATGGATACCGTGTGCATCGAAGCGCAAGGCTTCATGCTGCAGATGACCGGACTGCCAGCCAGCCGCAAGGCGCGCATGTATGCCCGCATCAAGCCTGCGCTGCTGGAGAAGACCGGGTTTCGCGTCCACGAAAAGCCTATCTTCGGCGGCAAGGGCGAAGGCGAGGATGGCGCCATCTGGGCCGCGCTGGAGCATCAGCTGGTCAAGGGCGTGATCAGCTTCGACAAGGCCGAGGCCGAGCGCCTTCTCGAACGCATGAGTTTCGCCAGCCGGGCCGCAGCTTACCCCGATTACTGGCTGGGCCAATGGACCCGTTTCGACGGCACGCAAAGCAGCCTGTCGGCGCGCGAAGGCTTGCTCAATTACTGGTTTCCCGACATCTTCAAGGTGGCCTTTGTCGGCTTCTGCTCGCACGCCCATGCCTGGCCGCTGTACAACTACATGCTGCTGCGGCGCGGCTGACGGGCTGCCGTCGGCGCCGCGCACGCTGCGCCGACGGTGCGCTGACCGGGCCGCAGCCGGCCTGGCCGGTGCTCAGCCGAGCTGCCTGGCGTGCACCTGGTTGCGCCCGCCGTTCTTGGACTGGTACAGCAGTGTATCGGCGGTGCCGATCAGTTCCAGCAGGCTGGGCGTGCCCGGCTCGAGCGCCATGTCGATGGTGGCGACGCCGAAGCTGGCTGTCAGCATGATGCTCGGGCCATCCAGCGTGACCACGGGCGTGGCCGCCACGCTCGCGCGCAGCCGCTCGGCCAGCTGGGCGCCGCCCGTCAGGCCGGTGTCGGGTAGTACCAGCAGAAATTCCTCGCCGCCGTAGCGCACCACCGCATCGACCTGTTGGCGCGTGGCCGCGCGCAGCTGCGCCGCAAACGCCACCAGCACTTCGTCGCCGGCCTGATGGCCGTAGCTGTCGTTGATCTTCTTGAAGTGATCGATATCGCACAGGATCACCGTCACCGGCTGCCCCGAGCGGCGCGCCCGGCGCAGTTCGCCGTCGAGCTTTTTATCCTGCAGGTAGCGGCGGTTATAACAGCCGGTCAGCTGGTCGTGCAGGGACAGCTGCTCAAGGCGCGCCTGCACCAGATACTCGGCGCGCCACAAGCTCTGGTGGCGCAGGGCGGCAATGTAGCCGAAGGCGTTGATGGTCACCAGCACCAGCGCCATCGTGAATACTTCGTAGCCGGGTGCGCCGCCCTGCAAGCGCACCGTGGCACCGAACGCCAGGCTGGCGGGGACGCCGATCATCACGGCGTAGCGCAGCCGGTTGGGCATGTACAGGTACAGGATCATCAGCATGACCGCCATCGACATGGTGAGCCACGGCAGGTCGGACGGGCGGTACCAGGTGATCACCTGGAAGGCCGCCAGTGCCGCCACGGCCACCGCGCAGGACCCCGCCTGGACCACGGCGGTGGAATCGGGATGGCGGCGCAGCAGGAGCCAGCAGTTCAGGATGACCGCGGCCACCGCCAGACGCAGCCCGAGCAGCATGAAGGCGATTGGACTGGCGCCCAGCGTCATGAAATCGGTAACGAAGAAGGCCGTGAAAAAAAAGCCCGATCCCAGCAGGATGCCGCGCATCTGGGTGCGGGCGTCTGGCAGACGGCTGACGCGGAAACGCTTTTCCAGCGCCGGGTCGACAAACTCCCCGGTGATGTTGATGGCAGGCTCGGCATTGGAACTCATAGGGAGGAACGCGGCGTCGTGAGATCGACCCTGATCATGCGTTCCAGCGAGTTACCAGTCAACATCTTTTGCAGTTTGGAACGAGTCTTTGCGTCTTGGAACAACGCAGCGCCGCCGGCGCCATGGTGACGCGCCCGTCGGCGCTGCTCATCACTGCTCGTAAGCGCCGCGGTCGCGCCCCTTGCCGGCCGGGCGGCGCGCGCCGCGCACGTCGTCGGGCTGGGCCAGTTGATCGGTTCCCGAACCGATGGCCGCGCTGCCCTTGGCGACGCGGAAATCCGCGCGCATCAGGTCGAAGTAGACGTTGACGAACTTGGGATCGGCCACGATATCGTTCGGTCCCTTGATCACGTCCTGCGCCACCGGGTACAGGTTGTAATCCCAGCGGACGCCCGTGTTGCGGTTGTTGGAGGTGACCTTGCCGCCCGGACGCGGCACGATGACGTTATTGAGAATGACGACGTCGTTCGAGGTATTGGGGAAAAGCTCCTCGTAGCCCACCACGGCGCCGTTCCAGTAGGTGGTGTTGTTGACGATGTCCACATGCGAGGTGCGGAAGGTGTGGATGCCGGACCCGCCGTTGAACGCCGACAGGTTGTTGGCCACCAGCGAGCGGTTCTTCCACAGCGGGCGCTTGGGCTTGGCCGCCGCTGGCGCCTGGTCGGCCAGCACCACCGCGTCGCCGTTGGGATTGGTGGCGCCTTGCTTGTCCGGGTCGCTGACGTCGAGCAGGATGCCGTTGCCGTCGCTGAGCTTGCCGGTCTTCTCCCATGGCACCATGGTCTTGTTATTCCACACCACGTTGCGGCGCACGATGATGTGGTAACCCGGCTTGTCGTCGTGCGCCCAGTTGGTCAGGAAGGTAATGCCGGAGCCGCCGAACTTCATGTACCAGGCGTTTTCGAACACCTTGTTGTCTTCCACCGTAATGTAGTCGGCCTCGATGGCCACGATGCCGCCGCCCGGCATTTTCGACACGGTGCAGTTGCGGATGACGATGTGGTGCGGCTTGCTATCGGGCGGGTTGTTGCGCCCTTCGACGAAGATGCCGTTGGTGTTGTAATAGGCGTCGAAAAAATCCGGCTTCTTGGCCGATTCGATCGCCCGCATCAGCACCAGCTCGTCGTTCTGGCCGGTGACGGTAATGCCGTCGAAGATGTGGTACGAGCCGTTGATTTCGATGCCGGACCACTGGCGCGATTGCAGCTCGGGCTTCTCGCCCTTTTTGGCTTTCCAGGTGATCCAGGCGTCTGGCTTGCCCGACACGCGCACCTTCAGCAGCGCCGAGTTGTGACTCTTGTCGGCATCCGGTTCGCTGCGGTAAATGCCTCCGCCCAGCAGCACCACGTCGCCCGGCTGCACCACCGATTCGGCTTTTTGCAGGGTGCGGAACGGTTGCTGCGCACTCGCGCCGCTGTTGGCGTCGTCGCCTTTGGGCGACACGTGCCAATCCTTCGCTTGCACTGGCGCACTTGCTGCCAGCACCAACGTCAGCACCATCAAGGTTTTATACATACATCTGTCTCCATAGTTATGCGATTCTGCTAGATATCATATATGTTAAAACGCCACAGATGGGCATGAGTAGCTTGCCCTCTATGAAATCATGCCAAATAGTCAAAAAACGTAAACCAGTTACAGATAAACCGAATTGCGCGTGTTGTGCCCCGGGACACACCATCAACGCGTCGCGGTCTGTACTGACAGCATTGCTCAGATGGCCGCGACGTCTTGTCGGCCCCGCCGGCGTCCATCTTTATGAGAGCAAAGAGGAGCAGCAGTGCATAACAACAACCACCACAGTTACACCATTTACGGCCTGCATCGAAGAAAAACGGGACCGGCGATCCGTCCCCGGCTGATAGCCCTGGCGGTCGCCGCGGCCTGGGCGGCCCAATCCCCTGCCATGGCGCAGCAGGCTGCCGCCGACGAACCGCAGAAGGTCGTGGTCACCGGCATGCGCGCAGCCATGCAGTCGACCCTGAACCTGAAACGCAATTCGGACGGCATCGTCGACGGCATCGTGGCCGACGATATCGGCAAATTCCCCGATACCAATCTGGCCGAATCGCTGCAGCGCATTTCCGGCGTGTCGATCGACCGCAACCAGGGCGAAGGCGCCCAGATGACGGTGCGCGGTGTCGGCCCGGACCTGAACATGGTGCTGCTCAACGGACGCCAGATGCCCACCTCCAGCCTGCGCGACCAGAACGGCCGCGCCTTCGACTTTGCCAACCTGGCGTCCGAATCGATCTCCCAGATCCAGGTCTACAAGTCGAGCCGCGCCGACAGCCCGCCGGGCGGCGTGGGCGCCACCGTCAACATCATGACAGCACGTCCGTTCGACAATCCGAACGGCGTGGCCAGCCTGGGCATCAAAGCTGTCTACGACACCTCGCACGACAACCTGCCGGCCCGCTCGCAAAGCGGCAGCGCGCTCACGCCCGAAGTCTCTGGCCTGTACAGCAAGGTGTTCGGCAACGGCATGTTCGGTATCGGGATCGCCGCCAGCGTGCAGGAGCGCCGCTCCGGCGAAAACCGCGCGGCGATCAACAATGGCTGGCGCGGTCCGTTCCGCGGCGACGAGAACAACTGGGGCGCCATCGCCCAGCCGTCCAATCCCGGCAGCTCGACCTTTCTCAACCGGCCCGATGCGTCCGACCTCTACTCGGTGCCGCAGAATGTCTCGTACACCTTGCGCGGCACGGAACGCAAGCGCGTCAACGGCCAGCTGGTCCTGCAGTTCAAGCCCACCAGCGACATCGTCACCACGCTGGACTACACCTACTCGCAAAATAAAATCCATACGCGCTACAGCGAACTGACCGCCTGGTTCAACTTCGGTCCATCGAACAGCCGCTGGACCGACGGCCCGCTGGCCACGCCGACGTTCTACGAAGAGCAGGTCAGCAACCAGGACATGGTCGTCAACGGCAGCAAGTTCGGCACCACGTCGGAAAACGGTTCGCTGGGCTTCAATGCGGCCTGGAAAGTGAACCCGGGCCTGAAGCTGACGTTCGACGCACACCGCTCGATCGCCGAGTCCACCCCGGCCAGCCCCTGGGGTTCAAGCAATACCCTGGCCACGGCCAGTTTCAGCCGCGGCAATTCGGGCGTGGACCTGACCCACGAGATGCCCGTGATGACGATCCAGGGCGTGGATTTCGCGCGCGCGCCGATCCAGGCGACCGGCTCGTGGTTCCGCCACGGCGAGCAGAAGATGGAGATCGACCAGCTGCAGCTAAGCGGCCGTCAAAGCCTGTTCGATTCCTCCGGTCTCAACTTCGGCGTGGGCGTGATGGAGATGAAGAACCGCAGCGTGTTCCAGTCGGTACAGCGCGACACCTGGACGGGCGCCAGCAAGGCGGCCGATTATCCGGCGTCGATGTTCCAGCACGAGGACCTGAGCCAGTACTTCAACAAGCTGGGCGGGCACGACGCCCCTGGCTTGTTCAACAATCTATGGACCTTCGACTTCGAGGAGGTGCGCCAGCGCGCATCGGACGCCACCGGCCAGCCGGCCACCTTCCTGCCCAGCCTTTCCAATCCCGAGTACGACCGCCGCACGACCGAGAAGAACAAGTCGGTCTACCTGCAGTTCAACACCGACTGGGCTACCGCCATGCCGATACACACCGGCTTCGGCGTGCGCGTCGAACAAACCCGCGTCATTTCCAGCGCCCTGTCGCCTACCGCGGTCGGCATGAGCTGGGTGTCGGAGAACGAATTCCCGGTCGCTTTCGGCAGCCGCAACCTGACCACACTGGTGGGCAAATACACCAACGTGCTGCCAAGCGTGGACTGGGACATGGATGTGCGCTCCGACCTCAAGGTGCGCGCCAGTTATGGCGTGACCATCGGGCGCCCGCGCTTCGACCAGATCGAGGGCGGCCAGAGCATGGCGGCCACCGCCAACGTGGCCGGGCTGAATGGCGCGCGCGGCAATCCGGCGCTCAAACCGGTCAAGTCCAAGAACCTGGATCTGTCGGCCGAGTGGTATTACGCCAAACAGAGCGTGGCGTCGGTGGGCCTGTTCTACAAAGACCTGTCCAATTACGCTGGCCAGGGCGTGCAGGACGAAACCCTGCCGACCCTGCACACACCGGTGGGCGGCAGATACTGGAACGGCGCGCTGGCGTCGGGCTGCCTGCCGGCCGAACGGCGCTGCATCCGCCAGTTCATCTTCGAGAACTACAACGGCCAGCCGGGCGTGGCGCGCACCAGCAAAAATGTCAACGGAGAGTGGCTGGGCACCATTACCGCGCAGGCCAGCGATCCGCTCTCGCCGTTCAAGGTGACCAGCTACGTCAACGAAAAGACGGCCAACCTGCAAGGCGCGGAGTTCAACGTCCAGCACATGTTCGGCGCCAGCGGCTTCGGGCTGACCGCCAACTACACGTACGTCAAGTCCAACCTGGCGTACGACGTCATGGCGAGCGGGAACCAGTTCGCGCTGGTCGGCCTGTCCGATTCGGCCAACCTGATCGGCATTTATGAAGACGACAAGTGGGCGATCCGCGCGGCGTACAACTGGCGCGACAAGTTCCTGCGTTCGGTGACGGACGCCTCGGGTCCGAACCCGGAGTACGTCGAGCCGTACGGCCAGCTGGATGTGTCGGTCGGTTACAGCGTCAACAAGAACCTGTCGCTGCAGCTGGAAGCCATCAACCTGCTGGATGATACGGTGCGCGTGCATGGGCGGACCAAGATGATGGTGCTGGAAGCCATACAGGGTGGGCCGCGTTATATGGTGTCGGCGCGTTACAAGTTTTAACAGCTCTTCCTGGACGATCGGAGGGAGGCGCTATGCCTCCCTTTTCCCTACACCTTTGCCTTTATTGTTGCGCTTTAGGCGTGTCACAAATAGCAGGAGACCCAAAGCGCCACCTGGATTAGCACGCAGTCGGGGAACTTAGGCTTTGCATTGGCGGGGCAATACACTGTTTTACGACTTTTGCCTACGGACCTGCAAACCAGGTCCACAATCCGAAAGAACACTGCATTGAAAAGCAGTTTTCACTATCCCCAGCCACGATAAAGCATGCTACGATATAACATATCTTAACTGTTATTTGTATGCAAAATCCTATGCAAGTCCTGCCGCATCACGAACCGCGCCGCACCTTGTCGAGCACCATCACCGACGAGATCACCGGCTGGATCACCTCGGGACGCTATGCGCCGGGCAGCCATTTGCCCGCTGAAGCGGAGCTGGCGCGCATGTTCGGCGTCAGCAAACCCAGCGTGCGCGAAGCGCTGCGCCAGCTGGTCGCCATCGGCGCGCTGGAGATTATGCACGGCAAGCCGGCGCGCGTGCTTGCAATGAACGCCATGCCGCTGGTGAATTTTTTCAATATGGCGCTGTCGTCCCAGCCCAGCACCCTGCACGAAGCGGTGGAGCTGCGCCGCGGCCTGGAGGTCGAAAGCGCGCTGCTGGCGTGCGAACGCGCCACCGGCGAAGACATCGCCCGCCTTGGCGTGCTGATCGAGCAGCTCGACCGCTGCAAGAGCGACTACGCCGTGTGGGTGCCCACGCACGTGGCGTTTCACGTGGCGCTGGTCATGGCGTCGCACAACCGCTTCTACGCATTTCTGCAGGATGCGCTGCGCTCGACGATCGAAGAAGTCAATCAGCGCATCATCGCCGCCCAGCCGAACCGCGATCCGCAACTGAGCTTCCAACGCCACCTCGACCTGTTCGAAGCGATCAAGAGCGGCCGCCGCGAGCAGGTGCGCGCCGCCATCGACATGCACTTCGCCGCCGTCGACGCCGTGCTGCAACGCGCCGCGCCGCCTGCCACCGCTATTCTTCCTGCCTGATTGTTACAGCCCGATCCTTACACCCTGATTCCATGACCTCCACCACCAACACCACTCCCGTCCCCCAGGGCGACGTGTTCATCACCGGCGGCTCGGGCCGCATCGGCAGCGACCTGCGCGCGCGCTTGTCCGCAATGGGCTATCGCGTGCGCTTCTCGGACATCCGCCCGCCTGCCGACGGACAGTTCGACGGCTTTCACCAGATCGATCTGGCCGACCACGATGCCATGGCCACGGCCATGCAGGGCTGCCGCGCGCTGGTCCATCTGGGCGGCTATCCGCGCGAAGCGGACTGGAAGACCATCGAAGCGCTCAACTTCACGGGCACCTACAACGCCCTGGTGGCGGCGCGCCGGGCCGGCATCAGCACCGTCATCTACGCCAGCTCCAACCACTACTGCGGCCTGCACGAGGCCGACCTGCTGCTCACGCCCGATCTGGCGGCCAACCCCACCGGCCTGTATGGCGCGTCGAAAGTATTCGGCGAAGGCTTGCTGCGCGCGGAAGTCGAGGCGTTCGGCATCATCGGCTTTGCCTGGCGCATCTGCGCCTACAAACCCGAGCCGGTCAACGCGCGCGACCTGCGCATGTGGTGCAGCCCGGACGACAGCGCCCACCTGGTCGACCGTTGCCTGCGCTGGACAGAACCGGGCTTTCAGGTACTCTGGGGCGTGTCGGCTAATACCCGCGTCAGGAAGGACGACCCGGCTGCCGCGCGCATCGGCTACCGCCCGCAGGACGACGCCGAAGCCTACCTGGCCCGCCTGCAGGCGGCCGGCATCGACACCGCCCGGGTATCGGAGTGGCCGCGGCTGGGCGGCGAGAAAGCGGCCGACTGGCTTAATCAGCCAGGCAGCACCAACTGACCAACTGACCGCCTACTAAAAATTCGAAGACATTGGACGAGACAACCGTGAACCTGAACCTGACCCGACGTACCCTGCTGCTGGCCCTGGCCGCCCTCCCCGCCGCCGGTGCCCTGGCGCAAAGCACCGCACCCGCCCAGCGGGAGATCGGCGAGGTCGCGCCCAAGCCGGCCCACGCCGGCACCCGCAACAACTGGCTGCTGGGCTGCGAAACGCTGGACCGCGACTTCGCCAACTACGACGCCTACAAGGAATACCTGGTGCCGCTGGGCATACGCCGCCTGCGCATGCAGGCCGGCTGGGCCAAGACGGAAAAGAAGACCGGCGAATACGACTGGGCGTGGCTGGACCATATCATCGACGACGCCACCGCGCGCGGCTTGTCGCCGTGGCTGCAGCTCTCATACGGCAACTCGATCTACGCTGGCGGCGGCGGCACCAACCTGTCGGCCGGCGTGCCCACGTCGCCCGAGGCGCTGGCCGCGTGGGACCGCTGGGTCACGGCGCTGGTGACGCGCTACAAAAACCACGTGAACGAATGGGAGGTTTGGAACGAGCCTAACTTTGGCGACAACACCTACAACTCGCCGGAAGCGTTCGCCGCCCTGTCGGCGCGCAGCGCCACCATCATCCGCAAGCTGCAACCCAAGGCGGTCATCTCCGGTCTGGCACTGGGCCACATGGACGACGACTACGCGGAGCGCTTCTTCAAGACGCTGGCGGCCAAGCGCCAGCTCAAGCTGTTCGACAACATGACGTACCACGATTACGTCTACAACCCGGACCAGCACTATCCGAAAGTCGTCAAGCTGCGCAGCATCCTGCACAGGTACGCACCCGGCATGCCGCTGCGCCAGGGCGAAAACGGCGCGCCTTCCGTGCCGTTCAGCGGCGGCGCGCTGGGCGACTGGGACTGGTCCGAGGTTGCGCAGGCCAAGTGGGCCACCCGGCGCATGCTGGGCGACCTGGGTCACGACATCGAGTCGAGCGTGTTCACCATGATCGAGATCGCCTACACCAATGGTCCGATCAAGACCCTCAATACCAAGGGCCTGCTCAAGTCCGACTCCACCAAGCAGGCCTTGCGCGTGAAGCAGGCTTACCGCGCCGTGCAGACGGTGGTGTCGGTCTTCGACGACAGCCTGCGCCGCCTGCCGGACATTCGCCACGTCTTCAACGACAAGCTGGTGCCAGCCAACGCCGATCAGGTCCTGATCACGTCGTCCACCGATCGCATGGTGGCCAGCTACGGCTACCGCCACCGCACCAGCGGCAAGGATGTCTACACCTTGTGGCTGGCCGATGTGATACCCGGCAGCGAGCTGACCAAAAAGAGCTACCGGATCGGCCTGGCCAATGCCCGCTTCGAGCAGCCGGTGTATGTGGACGTGATCAGCGGCAAGGTGTACGAAATCCCCGCGACCGAATGGTCGTTCAAGGAAGGCCGCGCAGTGTTCACCAACATTCCCTTGTTCGATGGTCCGGTGCTTATCGCCGACAAATCGCTGGTGCCGCTGATCGCCAAATAAGCCTACGTGTAACGCCAGAAATCGCAATATCGCAAGCACATCGGCTCTGCTAAGGTTATTCCACTTTAACCTTGGAGGAACCGATGGCCCGTAACGCTTCACGCACCCTGCCGGCACTGCTGGCCCTGGCCTGCGCCTTCGGCAGCGGCACCGTCTGTGCCCAGGCCGCGCAGCGCTTCAGCTCCGATGGCGCCAGCAACTGGGTCGTCGAGCCCGACGTCGACGCCGCAACGGCCCGCCCGCAAGGGGCAACCGTCATCAAGATCGACAGTGGCAAGACGCGCCAGGCCATCGACGGCTTCGGCGGTACCTTCAACGAAAAAGGCT
>CALRYE020000181.1:0-13009 GCA_943372275.1 Janthinobacterium lividum | reverse complement strand
GCACCGCGCCGGGGCGCACGCCGCCGCCGGCCAGCTTGCGCCAGAATGCCGGATCGCGCAGGCGCGCCCAGTAGTAATGCTTGAGCACCGCCTTGGCGTGGCCCTGTCCGGTGTGGGCCCATGGGTTGAGCAGCGCCAGGCCCGTCACGCGCGCGTCGCCCGCCGCGTGCAGCAAGGCCGCCGATGCGCCGTCGCACAGGCCCCAGATAGCCACTTCGCTCAGCGCCGGCACCTGTTCCATGAAGTAGCCCAGCGCCGCGTCGATGTCCTCGCCGGCGTCCTCGAACGAGCGCACCGTCCCCGCGCTGTCGCCCATGCCGCGGTAATCGAAGCGCATCGCCGCGATGCCTTCCCCGGCCAGATGGCGCGCCAGCAACGTGAACTGGCGATGGCTGCCGGCCCGATACTGCGGCCCGCCCACCACGACCAGTACGCCGCGCCGGTGCACCGGCCCGTGCTGCGGCGTACTGATCACGCCGAACAGGCGTTCGCCGCCGCAGTCGAACTGCGCGGCGCGCTCGTCAATCTGCATGGGCGCCGCCTCCCAGCAATTGCGCGGTCGCGCGCACCAGCGCGCCGGCGTCGGCCAGCTCCGCCGTGCTCCAGAAGGGCGCCGCGCCCACGCCATGCAGCTGCAGCGCGCAGCCGCGCGCGCGCCAGGCGTCGGCCACCTTCAGCGTGGCGGGGGAGGGCGCGCGCCCGGCTGCGGGGGCGACCTCGAACCAGTCGGCCGCGCCCGGCGCCAGCGTGACGGCGTCGAGCGCGTCGATGGCGGCGGCCAGGGGCGCGGCCAGCATGTAGCCGGCCACTTCCACCGCGCCGTCGGCGTGCAGACGGGCGCGCAGGGCATCGGTGGTCTCGGCGCCGCCCCCGGCCAGCATGGCGTGCGCCGTGCGCAGGCGCAGGAACTGGGTCAGGTAGGCCGCGCCGCTGGTGACCGGCTGCCACAGCACCACGCGCTGCGGCGCGCGCGCGGCGTTATGGGCGTAATCGAGCGCCAGCAGGGCGCCCAGGCGCAGGCCCAGCACCCCCGGCCACACGCCGCAGCGTTCGGCCAGCAGGGCGCAGGCACGCGCCACGTCGTGCTTCCAGCTGTCCCAGCGCGCCTCTTCAAAATCGCCGGCGCTGTCGCCGCAGCCGTGCAGGTCGATCAGCAGCACGGCCGTGCCTTGCGCGGCCAGGGTGCGCGCCAGCTGCGCGGCCACGTGGCGCGAGCGGTTCATCTCTTCGGCAAAGGGGTGCAGGTATACCAGCGCGCCGCGGGCCGGGCCGGCGCTGGCGTGGTACAGGCAGAAGCGCCGGTGTGCGCCGCTGCCGTCGAAAAACGCCTGCGCCGCGGGATGACCGCTGCCCTGCATTCAGGCCGCCGTTTTGAAGCGCACGAAAGCGGCCAGGCTGCCCAGCGTTTCAAACGTTTCGGCGCTGATGTCGTCGTCGCCGATGCTGATGCCGAAATGCTCTTCCAGTGCGCCGATCAGGCTGACCACCGCCATCGAGTCCAGCTCGGGCAGGGCGCCCAGCAGGGGCGAGCCGGCGTCGAGCGCCTCGGCGCCGGGGCCGAGCGCCAGGGTGTCGATCAGGATGGTTCTTACTTCGTCGAGGTACATGCTTGCTCCAGAGTGAGGGGATGGCGTTGCGCGAGCGCTAGTGTGACATGGTAGCGAGTCGCTGGCCCATCCGTCCAGCCCGTTGCGCGGGGTGGGGTTGGCGCCGGCCGGCTTGCTGACATGGAAAAGGAACCAAGTTATAATCGGGCAACGAAGCTTAGCATCCCGCTTCCGTCCCCAGCCGTCAGCGGCGCGCCCTTCCCCCGCACACCTAGAGAAGTCGAACCCACATGCATGCCACCCCTGAATTGACGGTTGTCCTGGCCACGTTTAATGGCGGCGAGCGGCTGCGGGAAACACTCGAGAGCATGACGCGCCTGCGCGCGCCGGCCGGGGGCTGGAAGCTGATCGTGGTGGACAATTGCTCGACCGATAATACGTTCAAGATCATCGAATCGTTCCAGGCGGCGTTGCCGATGACCTTGCTGAGCTGCCCGATCCGCGGCAAGAACGCGGCGCTGAACCTGGCCATTCCCCATTTTTCCGGGGTGGTGGTGTTGTTCACCGACGACGACGTGATCCTGCCCGAAGGCTGGCTGGTCGACTACGCGGCGCTGGTGGCGCGCACGCCCCAGTACACCGGTTACGGCGGGCGCATCGTGCCGCGCTGGCCCGGCCCGCCGGACGAGGCGATCATCAGCGGCGTGTCCTGGGGCGACGCCTTCGCCGTGCACGAAGCCGATATTCCCGATGGCCCCATCGCCGCCGGCAAGATCTGGGGCCCCAACATGGCCGTGCGCACGGCCGTGTTCACGGGCGGCGCGCGCTTCAGCGAAAACATCGGCCCGTCGGCCGGCAACTACATCCCCGGCAGCGAATCGAGCTTCAACATCGCGCTGGAAAAGCAGGGTTGCAAATTCTATTTCGACAATCAGATCATCGTCCAGCACCAGATCCGCCCCGAACAGTTGACCCTGGCCTGGCTGAAAAAGCGCGCCTACCGCTTCGGCAAGGGGCGGGTGGTGTGGGACTTGATGTCCGGCACGCCCAACCAGGTGGTCAAAATCGGCATTTTCCCGCGCTGGTTCGCCGCCTACCTGGTCAAGTCGCATGTCGGCTATGTGATGTCGTGGCTGCTGTTGAACCGCAGAATGCGCACGAAGGCTGTGTGGAACGCCATGATCGGTTACGGCCTGGTGGTGCAGACGATCCGTTCGCACCGCGCGGCCGGCGCTGCGGGCGCGAAGCGCTAGCGTTCGGCCTTGCCGGCTGGTCGCGCGCGCGCCGCGTGCAGGCGGCGCAGCAGCGCGTAGCGGTAGCAGTTGACGTGGTACAGCGCGCGCACGTTGTCGGTCCAGCGCAGGTGCCATTCCATCACTTTGCCGTAGAACTCGATGCGGCGCAGCCGCCCGCCATCGAACATGCTGCGGCAGGCTTCTTCGCGCATGAGCAGGGCCGGCGAAAAATGTCCGGGCACGCTTTCGTCATACGCCGTCTTGAGCACGACCACATAGTCGCTCGCCTCGATGCACAGGTCCATGGCGACCAGTTGCTCGTTGAAGTAGTAGCGGTAGATGCCGGCGGCGCCGCGCGCGCAGAACGCCTCGAGCATGGCGCGGTAAAACCTGCCTTGCGCATTGGCGGCGCCGACCGCGCTACCGTTGGCCGCTTTCCAGCCTGCGCTTTCCAGCGCGCCGTAGGCCTCGATGGCCGCGGCCACCGCCGCGCCGTCGCGGCAGATGTCCAGGCGCGTATGCACCCCTTCGCGCGCCAGACGCGCGCGCTGCTTCTTCAGGTTGGCGCGCAGGTTCTTGCCGCGGCCCTGCCACCAGTCGTCGAAGCTGCCCTCGACGGCGATATGGGCGCTGTCGATGTAGTCGGCCGACCGCAGGCGCGCGCCATCGGCGGGACGCCCCATCAGCCACGGATCGCACTGGGTCAGGCCCAGCACCAGCGGCCAGCCAGGCAGGGCGCGCAGCAGGCTGGCCATCAGGGTCGCGTGGTCGGCGTCCGGGCGCGCCAGCCAGATGCCCACCGGAGCCTGGGCCGGCTGATACGTGCTCCAGCTGCCGCGCCCGTGCGGCACCAGCAACGCCATCGCCACGTCGTCGAAGCGCGCCAGCAGGCAGCCGTCCTGGGGAAACGCCGCCAGCAGGGCGCCCACGAAGTCGGCGTGCAGCAGCGGCGAGCCGTGGCTGGCCGCGTGCAGCGCCGTCCAGTGCGCGCGCTCGTGCTCGAACCGGGTGGCCGGGACCAGCTGCCACGTCATGCCGCCGCTCCCGCCGCGCGGCGGCGCAGCTGCCCGGCCAGCTGGGCGATGATCCAGGCCAGTTCGGGCTCGTCGAGCTCCGCGTGGCAAGGAAAGGCCAGCACCCGGCGCGACAGCATGGCGCTGGTGGCGCAGGTGTCGGCGTCCACGCCGTCCCACAAGGTGTCGGCGAAGCGCACCATGGGCACGCCGGCTTGGCCCAGGCTGGCGGCGAGGGCATCGGCGTCGTCGGCCAGCAGCGGGAACAGCCATGGACAGGCGCCGTCCGGCAGGGTGGGATACAGGGGCTGGCAGCCGGGCAGGCCGGCGAGCGCCTGCGCGTAGCGCAGGTAATGGTCGCGCCGCCGCGCGCTGTTGCGCCGGCGCGGCAACAGGCGCATCAGCAGACGCGAAAAGTGCGCCGAGCGCACGTCGATCCAGCGCGGGTCGAAGTCGTAACTGCTGTCGGACGACGCCGGCGCCAGCGCCGCCGCCGCCGTGGCGCCGCGGCGCTTGATGGCGCCCCACAGGCGATCCTTGACGGCCAGCGGCACACGCAGCAATGCCTTCAGCCACGGCAGGCGCGCGCTGGCGAAACTGGCGTCCAGCACCGCCAGCACGGCTTTCGCCTCGAAGCCCGCGCCGCCGCCATGCAGCCGCACCTGCGCCAGCGAATGGCGCGCCGACACCAGGCAACCGCCTTCATAGACGGGTAAAAATTTCATGATGCTGCCGATCGCATAGTCGCCCGTGGCGCCCACCGGCTGGCCGTCGCGGTGCCCGAACAGGCAGTGCGCGCAGTCTTCCAGCAGCTGCAGGCCATGGCGGTCGCACAAGGCGCGCAGCGCGCGCAGATCCTGGGGAAAGCCGAAGTAGTGGGTCACCATCAGCGCGCGCGTGGCCGGCCCGATCTTGCTGGCGATATCGTCCAGATCGGCGCTGGTGTCGGCGTGCAGGCGAAAAAACACCGGGGTGGCGCCGCGCCACAGCACCGGCGGGATCATCGAGCGGCTGTGATAGGCCGGCACCAGGACCTGGTCGCCCGGCCCCACGGCCATGGCGCGCAAGGCCATGGCGATGGCGATGCGTCCGCTGCTGACGGTGCGGCGTTCGGCCAGCTCCAGCAGGCAAGGCAGGCTTGGAATCGATGACGCCGCCGCTCCGGTCGACCTTCCGAAGGCGCGGCCGGCCAGAACTGGCGCTAGTGGCAGACGGTACGAAAACGGGGGGCTACGCACGGGCGTTGGAGTTGCTGGAAGCATTTCTTAGTATAAGCGTAAGTGGTCGTGTGGTCGAGCGCGGCGCGGACGCAACACCACCAGTCGGCATGCCTCCGTACGGGCCGCAGGACCGCGCCCGGCATTATTTATTTGTAATGACGTATGGTAAGATTGCTTTCTACGCGACCGTGCGGCCGGCTGGCCAGTCATTCATCATGCAATCGAAAATTTCCCCTGGCCTGTCGCTGTATCTTGATGCGATGCGTTTTCTGGCAGCAGTAACAGTGTTGTTGTACCACAGCTGGAAAGTGTTCTTCCCCGCCAGCGCGATCAAATGGCCGGGCCACGAGGCAGTGGTGGTGTTTTTCGTGCTGTCAGGTTTCGTCATCTGCCACGCGACGGCAAGGTCCGGCCTCGACTGGAAAGAGTATCTGCAGCATCGGTGCGCACGCATCATTCCCGTTGCCTGGGCGGCGCTATTTCTTGGCGTGCTAGTCACCGCCTTTGTCCCTATCAACGGCAATCCGTCCGACGTCATATGGAAGCCGCTGCTGGCGAACATGCTGTTCGTAGCCCAATCGGCCCATGTATCGCTTAATCCAGTGAATAACCACGCCATGTGGTCGCTGAACTATGAGGTCTGGTATTACATCATCTTCGGATTATGGCTGTATGCGCCGGCCCGGCGACGGTGGATGTATGCGGGTATCGCAGCTGTGCTGGCGGGCCCCAAGATCCTGTTGCTGTTTCCGATCTGGCTGTTCGGTGTCTGGCTGTATCACCATATGCCGCGCATGTCGCGCCCATTGGCCTGGGTGATTGTGGTGCTCAGCGTTGCGATCACGGCCTATACGACTGCGTACGATGTGTCGAGCATGATCCGAACCGAGCTATACAGGGTGTTTCCACCGGCGTGGCGCCTTCACTTTTCCACCCAGTTTATCTACGATATCTTGCTGGGCGTTGTGGTGACCGCCAACTTCGCCGCTGTGAGCAATCTGTGCCAGAACGTGCGCGTCAGCGAACGCGCCGGCGCGGTGGTGCGCTATCTGGCCAGTTTTACGTTTTCAATCTACGTTTTCCACTCACCCCTGGGGATGCTGGCCGACGTTGTTGGCATCGACAGCGCGCTTCCGTTCTACGCGGCGATGGCGCTGGCCATCTGGGTGCTGGGCCAGCTCACTGAGCGCCGCAGTGCGCAATACCGGGCTGTGTTCGCGCGATTGGGTGCCCGGCGCGATCCGTTGCCGGCTTAGCTCCGGGGGAGCAGCTTCACTAATGGGCGTGCCGCGCATGTTCAGCCCTTTTGTTGAAATGACAATCGGCGTGAGGCTCCTTACACGCATCAATACAGGATGGGCATGGGCGAGTTAATTCAGGATGTGATTTTCGAAACGGCGCTGCATATGCCACTGGCCGCCGCGCTCGAGCACGACCAGCTGCGGCTCGACTACGCCGCCCTGGCCGCGCGCGTGGCCGATACCGCCGCCGCCTTCGCCGCGCTGGGGCTGGCGCCCGGCGCGCGCGTGGCTGTGTATCTGAACAAGCGCGCCGACGCCGTGTGCGCCATGTTCGGCGCCGCCGCCGCCGGGCTGGTCTTCGTGCCGGTCAATCCGCTGCTCAAGGCCGAGCAGCTGGCGTACATCATCGACGACTGCGCCGTGCAGGTGCTGGTCACCTCGGCCGAGCGCCTGCGCATGCTGAGCCAGCCATGCCCCAGTCTGCGTACGGTGATTTTGTCGGGCCCGGCCCCGGACGTGCCCGATATGTGCAACGTGCCCAACGAATCCAACGAACCCCAGCGCGCGGTCTTGTCGTGGGACGCGGCCATGCAAGGCGGGCGCGCCGCCGCCCCGGCCGCGCACCGGCGCATCGACGCCGACGTCGCCGCCATCCTGTACACCTCGGGCAGTACCGGCAAACCGAAAGGCGTGGTGCTGTCGCACCGCAATTTGGTGGCGGGCGCGGCCAGCGTGGCCAGCTATCTGGCCATCACCCCGGCCGACCGCATTCTGGCGGTGCTGCCGCTCAGTTTCGACTATGGCTTGTCGCAGTTGACGACGGCGTTCCGCCAGGGCGCCTGCGTGGTGCTGATCAACCACCTGTTCGCCACCGATATCGTCAAGGCCGTCAGCGCCCACGCCATTACCGGGCTGGCGGCGGTGCCGCCGTTGTGGATCCAGCTCGCTGCGCTGGCCTGGCCGCAGCCGTCGCCGCTGCGCTACCTGACCAACTCGGGTGGCGCCATGCCGCGCGCCACCGTGGCCGCCCTGCGCGCCGCGCTGCCGGACGCCGACCTGTTCCTGATGTACGGCCTGACCGAGGCGTTCCGCTCGACTTATCTGCCGCCGGCGGAACTGGCGCGCCGCGCCGACTCGATGGGGCGCGCCATTCCCAACGCCGAAGTAATGGTGGTGCGCCCCGACGGCACGCCGTGCGCGGTGGACGAGCCGGGCGAGCTGGTGCACCGGGGGGCGCTGGTGGCGCTGGGCTACTGGAACGACCCGGTCAAGACGGCCGAGCGCTTCCGCCCGGCGCCGGGGCAGGACTCGGCCCTGCCGCGGGTCGAACTGGCGGTGTGGTCGGGCGACACGGTACGGCGCGACGCCGACGGCTACCTGTATTTCGTCGGGCGCAGCGACGACATGATCAAGGTGTCCGGCTACCGGGTCAGCCCGACCGAGGTGGAAGAAGCGCTGATTGGTGCGCCCGGCATCGCCGAGGTGGCCGCGTTCGGCGTGCCCGACGAGCAGCTGGGCCAGGCGGTGGTGCTGGTGGTGGCGCTGGCCGGCGACGTCGGCCATGCCGATGCAGATGCCGCTGCCGCTGCCAACGGCGGCGCCGCTGCGCCCACGGCCGAGGCGCTCACTCCCGCCGCGCTGCGCGCGCTGTGCCAGCGCCGCCTGCCGGCCTACATGGTGCCCCGGCATATTGAATTGCATTCCGGCGCCTTGCCGCGCAACCCCAACGGCAAGATCGACCGCAAACTGCTACAGCTCACCTTTGCCGCCCGCACCGGCACCCCGCTCCCATGACGCTCATTCCCCCCGACCCTCCCGGTACCGATTCCGTTACACCAGCTGATACCGGCCCCGCACGCGCCGTAGCCGCCCGGCCCCAGCATCAGGCGCAGACCGGCTTCGGCATCGTCGACGGCTGCCTGCAGGTGGGCGGCATTAGCCTGCCCCGGCTGGCCATGCGCGCCGGGCGCACGCCGTTTTTCGCCTACGACCGGGCGCTGCTGACGGGGCGCGTGGCCGCGTTGCGCGCCGCCTTGCCCGCCGCGCTGCGGCTGCACTATTCCGTCAAGGCCAATCCGATGCCGGCCGTGGTGCAGCACATGGCCGGGCTGGTCGACGGGCTCGACGTCGCCTCCAGCGGCGAGATGCAGGTGGCGCTCGATGCCGGCATGGCGCCGGCGCGCATCAGCTTCGCCGGTCCCGGCAAGACCGACGCCGAACTGAGCGCGGCCATCGGCGCCGGCGTGTTCATCCATGTGGAGTCGGAAGGCGAGCTGCACCGCGCGGCCGCGCTGGGCAGTGCCGCCGGCATCGTGCCCAACATCGTGGTGCGGGTCAATCCGCCGTTCGTGCTCAAGTCGTCCGGCATGAAAATGGGCGGCGGCGCCTCGGCGTTCGGCATCGATGCCGAGCAGGTGCCGGCGCTGCTGGCGGCCATGCGCACGCTACCCGTCGAGTTCCAAGGATTGCACATCTTCGCCGGCTCCCAGTGTCTGCGCGCCGACGCCATCATCGAGGCCCAGACCCAGCTGTTCGCGCTGGCCATCGAGCTGGCGGCCCAGTCGCCCTGGCCGCTGCGCCACCTGAATCTGGGCGGCGGCTTCGGCATTCCCTACTTCCCCGGCGAGCAGTCGCTCGACCTGGCCCGCATCGGCGCCCATCTGCACGCCAGCCTGCCGGCGCTGCAGGCGGCGCTGCCGCAGGCCCGCATCGCGATCGAGCTGGGCCGCTATCTGGTGGGCGAGGCGGGGGTGTATGTGGCGCGCGTGACCGAGCGCAAGCTCTCGCGCGGCAAGGTGTTTCTGGTGACGGACGGCGGCATGCACCACCATCTGGCCGCGTCGGGCAATTTCGGCCAGGTGATCCGCAAGAATTATCCGGTCGCCGTCGGCAACCGCATGGACCAGCCGGCTGCGGCGCCGGTGTCGGTGGTGGGTCCCTTGTGCACGCCGCTCGACGTGCTGGCCGAGCAGATGGCGCTGCCGGATGCGGCGGTGGGCGACCTGGTGGTGGTGTTCCAGTCGGGCGCTTACGGCCGCTCGGCCAGTCCGGCCGGATTTCTGAGCCATCCGGCGGCGCACGAAATGTTGGTGTAGCCCGCTGATCTAACCCGCTGGTGTAAGCCGGCGCGGGGCGCTGGCAGCACTTGCCAGCGCGCCTGCGCTTACCTCAGGGCAGTTGAGCCGCCGGCTCGCTGCGGCGGTCGTTGAGCAAGCGTTCGCAGACCGTGAGGAACTGGCGCGCCACCGACACGGTATTGTTGTCGCGGGCCAGCTGCAGGCCGCGCGCACTCATCTGCTCGGCCAGGGCCTCGTCGTTCAGGATCGACAGGGCGCCGTCGGCGATGGCCTGCGCATCGGTGCCGTCGACCAGATAGCCGCTCTGGCCATGCACCACCGCCTCGACCACGCCGCCGGCGCGTCCGCCGATGACCGGCTTGCGGCAGGCATTGGCTTCGCGGAACACCAACCCGAAACCTTCCGTATCGCCATCGGGCATGGTGCGGTTGGGCATGATGAACAGGTCGCAGGTGCGCAGGTAAGGCAGCAGGTCTTCCTCGGAGGCCTTGCCGACCAGGGTGACGCAATCGGCCAGACCGTGCTCGGCGATCATGCGTTCGAGCGTGGGACGCAGCTCGCCTTCGCCGATGACCAGGTAGTGCACGTCGGGGCGCTGCGCGTGGATCAGCACCATGGCGCGCATGGCCATGTCGGCCCCCTTGCGCGGCACCAGGCGGCCCACCGTCAGCAGCACTTTCTTGCCTTCCAGACCGTGGCGCGCGATGATCTCGGGCGAGCGCGGGCCGGGCGTAAAGCGCGCCGTGTCCACCCCGTTCTGGATTAGCGCGATGCGTTCCGGGCGCACGTCCATCTGCTGGGTCATGGCGTCGCAGGTGAAGCTCGACACGGCCACCACCTTGTCGGCCGCGGCCAGATAGTCGCGCCGGCGGTTGCCGTGAAAGCCGGAAGTGGCGGTGGTGATTTCCTCGCCGTGCACGTAAATGATCAGCTTGCAGCCGAACAGCTTTTTGAGGGCGATGCCCAGCCAGCTGCCCGTGACCAGCTCGCCGACGCACACCACGTTGATGCGGTGCCGGTGGACCAGCGTGGCGGCCTTGAGCAAGATGCCGGCGTACAGCGGCAAATCCTGGAACGCCAGGCGCATCACGGACACCAGCACGTTGGCCGGGGGCGGCGCCATGAGCGGGCGCAGCAGGCGGATCCGGTCGACCGGATAGGCCACCGCCGCGTCGTGCTCGCGCCAGCCATCGATTTCCTTGGCCGAGGCGTAGTGCTCGCGCGCGGCCAGCACGCGGATGCTGCCGGGCGGCATATGCTGGCACAGGTTGCCGTACACGACGGCCGAGCCGCCGTGGATGGGCGGGAAGGTGCTGGCGATCATCAGGCAGCGCACATTGCTGGCGGCGTCGCCGGCCGCGTCGGGCCGCGCGTAGCGGGCCGGCGTGAGCAGGTTGCGCGTCATCTGGTAGGCGAAGCGCAGGTCGCTCGCGCCCCACGGGGTGAAGCGGGGCAGCTGGAACACGTCCGAGCCGCGGCTGGCGGTGCCGCCGCTGGTGGCCACGGCCGCCTTGTAGCCGCAGGCCTTGACCATGGCCACGTGCTCGTGGCGGTAGTCTTCCTGGGGACGGCCGTTGGGATAAGCGAACAGGTGCACGGGTGCCCGGATGATGGCCTCAAGCTCTTCCTTGCAGCCGCCGATTTCCGCCTTGGCCTGGGCCGCGGTGCATTCATTGAGGATCGGGTGCTGCACCGTGTGGGCGCCGATCTCGAAACCGTGGCTGTGCAGGGCGCGCACCTCGTCGGCGCCGAAGCCGCGCGGCAGGATCAGTTCGCGCGTGGCTTGCGACTCGAGCAAGGCGATGGCGGTGAGGCGGTCCTGGACCGGGGCGTACTTCAGGCGCACCTGCAGGTCTTCGATCAGCTGGGCGCGGCGCTGGGGCAGCGCCAGGTCGGTATAGTTGCCGAATCCGTAAGGCAGCACCACGCCGCTGTCGGGCAGGGCGCGCACGGCGGCGATGATGCGCTCGTGCCACAACGCCTCCCCGGAGAGCTGGCCGCTGGTGACGAAAAACGTGGCCGGCAGCTTGCGCCGCAGCAGCACGGGGGCGACATTGTCGACCCACTCGTGGTAGCCGTCGTCGAACGTCAGGGCCACCGCCCGCGCCGGCAGCGTGCCGCGCTCGAGCGCGGCGCTGGCTTCGCCCAGCGGCACGATGTTGGCGTGCTCGGTCAGGAAATCGAGAATACGCTCGAAGTGCACCAGGTCGAGTTCGTTGACCGTCAGCGGGTCGGCCTTGACGGGCACCTTGTGGAACAAGAACGTCGTCAGGCGCGCGCGCGCGCCGGCCGGCGACATCGTGGCGAACATCCCGTTGGCGAAAAGCATATTCATGACATAACCATAGAAAAAGCGGAAGAAATGATGGCGCGTTAGCGCTTGGAAAGCACAACCTTGTGGGAAGGCGGCGCCATCTTGCTAAATTCCGGCACCGGCTTTTTCAGGAATTGCTTTTCGAGCAGAACCAGAATAATGATGATGTCGTAATATAAGTCGAACCAGGCCAGCGACAGGAACGCGCCGCCCACCGCATAGCCGACGATGGCCACCTGGCAGGCGCGCGCCAGGTCGGCCGCCCATTTTTGTTCCGGTATGGTGCTGCACTTGCGGATCACCCGGGAGCCGGTGCGCCAGGCAAAGAACATCAACAGCAGGAACAGCACCAGGCCGAAGTACCCCTGTTCGCCCAGCACCTGGAAATAGATGCTGTGGGCCACATGGTAATCGGCCGGGTCGGGCGCGTACTGCAGGAACATGCGCCGGCTGAACACGTTAAAACCACCGCCCAGCACGTTGTCGTTGGCCAGATTGACGGCGAAGTACCAGGCATTGATACGGCCTTGCGACGAGGCATCCTCTTCGTACTCGCCGATGGTGTTCATGCGGTCGAACCACTGGTCCGGCATCAGCATGCCGATCACGCCCACCATCAGCAGAATGAGCATGCCGTTGCGCACTTTCTGCCCGCCCTTGATCCACAGGAACAACAGCATCACGGCGCCGCCCAGCAGGCCGCCGCGCGAATACGACGTGACGGTGGCAATCGCAGTACAAATCGTCACAACCAGCAAGCCCATCGAAACCCATTTGTTTTTCGCTTGCGAGCGCAAAAACCAGAGCAGCGGGATCACCGTCAGCAGTGCCAGGGCCAGTGCATTGTTCTCCGCGATGTAGCTGCCGTCGGGACCGTACACCCGGTAGTGGCCACCCGTGGCGAGGGCGAAAATGCCCCCCTTCAGGCCGAAGATACCGACCGACATCGCCACAATCCAGACCAGCCACTTGGTGTCTTTTTCCCGGTTCAGCGCCATGCAGGCCAACACCGTGACAAGCAGCGTCTTGTTGACCCGGTCCCATTCGCGCCAGACCAGCAGCGGTTCGAGGGCGAAGAACGAGGTGAACGTGGTCCATATCATGATCACGATCAGCAGCACGGTGACCGGCGTACCCGGCAGCTTTTTCGGCTCCTTGCTGATGAGCAGGCACACGATGGTGATGCCGCCGATCAGCGCGGCGAAGGGAAAACTGTACGCCGCGCCATACGTCAGGCGGTGCGGATTCATCAGGCTCAGCCAGGTGAACATCAGGACGCCATAGGCGGGCCGCTTGAAAATAAACGGAATCGACCCGAACACCACGGCAAAGACGATTAAATCACGCATGCAACTTCAGCCT
>CALRYE020000180.1:0-13189 GCA_943372275.1 Janthinobacterium lividum | reverse complement strand
CAGATGGGAGGTGGTACGCGAGCTTGTCGAACAGCTCGTTGTGCAGTTTCAGTTCTTCATTGAACGCGTCGGTATCGATCGACGTGATGGTGTTGAACTGCTCCTGGGTGAAGTCGATCCCATCCCAGTTCAAATCTTCGTAACGCGGCGTGGTGCCGAACACGTTCTCGACGCCGCCTGCCTGGCCTTCGATGCGCTCCAGCATCCACTTGAGTACGCGCATGTTGTCGCCGAAACCAGGCCAGACGAACTTGCCGTCGGCATCCGTGCGGAACCAGTTGACGCAGTAGATCTTCGGCAGTGCGGCGGCATTCTGCGCGCCCACGTTTTTTTCAGCCAAACGTTTGCCCATGTCCAGCCAATGCTGGAAATAGTCGCTCATGTTGTAGCCGATGAACGGCAGCATCGCAAACGGATCGCGGCGCACGATCCCTTGCTGGCCGGCAGCGGCAGCGGTGGTCTCGGAGCCCATGGTCGCGGCCATGTACACGCCCTCGACCCAGTCGCGCGCTTCGGTCACCAGCGGCACGGTGGTCGAACGGCGGCCACCGAAGATGAAGGCCGAGATCGGCACGCCGGCCGGATCGTCCCACGCCGCATCGATCACCGGATTTTGCGTTGCCGCCACCGTGAAGCGGGCGTTCGGATGCGCTGCCTTGGTGCCCGATGCCGGGGTCCAGTCCTTGCCCTGCCAGTCGATCAGGTGCGCGGGCGCTTCCTTTGACAGGCCTTCCCACCACACGTCGCCATCGTCGGTCAGCGCGACGTTGGTGAAAATGGTGTTCTCGCGCATGGATGCCATGCAATTGAAGTTGGTCTTTTCGTTGGTGCCGGGGGCCACGCCGAAGTAGCCCGCTTCCGGATTGATGGCGTACAAGCGGCCATCCGCGCCCGGCTTGATCCAGGCGATGTCGTCGCCGATGGTGGTCACTTTCCAGCCGTTGAAGCTCGCCGGCGGGATCAGCATGGCGAAATTGGTCTTGCCGCAGGCCGACGGGAATGCCGCTGCCACATAGTGCTTCTTGCCTTCCGGCGATTCGACGCCCAGGATCAGCATGTGCTCGGCCAGCCAGCCGCTGCCGCCAGCTTGCGCTTCCTGGTAACCCATGTTGGAGGCGATGCGCAGGGCGAAGCATTTCTTGCCCAGCAGCGCGTTTCCGCCATAGCCGGAACCGTAGGACCAGATTTCGCGCGTCTCGGGATAGTGCACGATGTACTTGGTCGGGTTGCACGGCCATGCGACATCCTGCTGGCCTTCGGCCAGCGGCGCGCCGACAGTGTGCACGCACGGCACGAAGTCGCCGTCGGTGCCCAGCACGTCGTACACGGCTTTGCCCATGCGCGTCATGATGCGCATGTTGACGGCAACGTAAGGCGAGTCGGACAGTTCCACGCCGATGTGGGCGATCGGCGAACCGAGCGGGCCCATCGAAAACGGCACCACGTACATGGTACGACCGGCCATGCAGCCGTCGAACAGGCCGTGCAGGGTGTCGCGCATTTCGGCCGGGTCGGTCCAGTTATTGGTCGGGCCGGCCTGTTCGCGCGTTTCGGAACAGATATAGGTGCGGTCTTCCACGCGGGCCACATCCGACGGATCGGAGCAGGCCAGATAGGAGTTGGGGCGCTTGGCCGGGTTGAGCTTTTTCATCGTGCCGGCGGCCACCATCTCGGCGCACAGGCGATCGTACTCTTCCTGCGAGCCGTCGCACCAGTAGATGCTGGCCGGCTTGGTCAGGGCAGCAATCTCCTGGACCCAATTGATGAGCTTTTGTTGTTTGATGTAAGCTGGGACGTTCAGTGCGGCTACGCCACCCATTACGAGCTGATTCATAGTACCTCCAATGCCAATAAGAATTCTTATCTGTTCCCGGCACGGCAGGATCGTCGTCAGCAGATTGCTTGCGCTCAGGGCCCGTCTTGTGGACAGGCCGGCGGTACGGCGGTCATGTCGACAGCCTCGTTGCGAGGCTGGCGGAACGGTAGTGCACGGACCTGAAAAAAGCGTCAAATCCGAAAATTAGGGGCCGATTGTACACCCGCAAAACAGCCTTTTGAATGGTCGAGCAACATAAATGTAGGAATAATAGTTGACCAAAGTAGTAAGCTATATCGATACTTGGCAAACCCGTTATTTCCCTACGAACTTTTCTCTAACATCGTTTAACTTCCATGAAAATAGCCATACTCGACGATTTCCAGGATACGGTGCGCCACCTTGAAGCGTATAAATTATTAGACGGTTTCGATGTCAAAGTGTTCACAAATTCGACGCGCGGGGTGGGTCAACTGTCAATCCGCCTGGCATCGTTCGATGTGATTGTGCTAATCCGCGAGCGCACTGCCGTGACCCGCCCTTTGTTGGCACGTCTGCCGAACCTGAAGCTCATAGCGCAAACGGGAAAAGTCACCGAGCATGTCGATGTGGCGGCGGCCACCGGCGCCGGGGTGGCCATCGCGGAAGGCGTCGGTTCGCCCGTTGCGCCGGCGGAACTGACGTGGGCGCTGATCATGGCGGCCACCCGCAAGATCGTCCCGTATGCCAACAACCTAAGAGACGGGTTGTGGCAGACCGCGTCGATCAATCCCCAGCTCAATGGCCTGGGCTGCGTCCTGCGCGGCCGTACCCTGGCGATCTGGGGCTACGGAAAGATCGGGCAACTGGTGGCTGGTTACGGCAAGGCCTTCGGCATGCACGTGCTGGTGTGGGGCAGCGACGCCACCCGCAACGCCGCGGCCGCCGATGGCCATGGACCGGCCGCCAGCAAAGAGCAACTGTTCGAGCAGGCCGATGTGCTGTCGCTGCATCTGCGTTTGGGCGAGCGCAGCCGCGGCGCGGTGACGCCGGAGGATCTGGCACGCATGAAGCCGACTGCGCTGTTCGTCAACACCAGCCGCGCGGCGCTGGTGCAGCCCGGTGCGCTGGAGGCGGCGCTGCACCACGGTCGGCCGGGGGCCGCCGCGCTGGATGTGTTCGAAGACGAACCACTGGCGCCCACCTCCACCCTGCTACGCATTCCCACGGTGCTGGCCACGCCGCACCTGGGGTACGTGGAGAAGGACAGTTACGAGCTGTACTTCGCGGCGGCGTTCCAGAATATCGTCAACTTCGCCAACGGCGCGCCCAGCAATATTCTCAACCCGGAAGCGCTGACGGCGAAATGATGGTGTGAGGGCCGATGGCGTGCCGGCCGGCATCGCACGGCAGCGGCCGCTCAGCCGGGTTCGCGCAGGCGTGGCTCGCCTGTGATATTAATGGGCGGCGCGGGCAGCACGTGGGCGCGCGTCCACAGCCCGGCCCAGCCGGGCGGCCAGCCGATGGTCGGCCCGTCGTACTCCGGCAGGCCGGCGCGCACGGCAATCACCGGCACGGGTGGCGTGTCGCGCAGTCCGTCGGCGGCGGCGCGCTCCATGTCCAGGCTGTACATGTAGCCGGGCAGCAGCGCCTTGCACACGCCCTCGAACCAGGCGGTGTGGTCGTCGTCGCGGCCCAGTGCCTGCGCCAGTCCCTGCGGATCGAATTTGGCCAGCGCGTGGATCAGCTCCTCGGTGGTGGCGCCGGGTGTGTCGCCCCAGCCCATCACGGGATTGTTGTTGTATTCCGCACCCGAGCCGTACCAGCCTTCGCGCCACGGACGCTGCATCCAGTCGCGCTGGCCGGTGAACAGATGCCAGCGCCAGTGCAGGCCGGACGGCTTGGGCCAGGCGTACAGATAGAGTTTTTCGTAGCCCGCCTTGTGCAGCGCGCGCACCACCTCCATCAGGCGCGCGTGGGGCATGCGGTCGGGCGGTGCGCGGCGAAACAGGATCGCTTCGCCGTCGGCGTGCTGGACTTCGTCGGTGGATAAATTGAGGTCGAGCGTGCGCGCTTCGCTGCCGAAGCGCGCGGAGATCCAGCCGGTCAGCAGATTGACGTGCGTGATGACGCCATACCCGCGGTGGCGGTGAAAAATGACAGTTCCTGGGGCAACGGCTTTCATGGGACGGTTCGCAGGCAAAGAAGCTAGTGTACGCATGCACGCGGATCGATTCCAGTGCGCTCACAAAGGGAAACACAAGGGGAAACACAATGTTTGCGCGTTTCGACATCGCGTGTGCTACACGGTATCATAAGTCGGTTATCACTACCTATTCCGGCCCTTCAAATGAGCTTACGCGTTATCGCCACTGGCGGCACTTTCGACAAACATTACGATGAACTGACGGGCACGCTGGGCTTCGCGCGCAGCCACCTGCCGGCCGTGCTGGAACGCACCCGCATGACCATTCCCGTCGCGCTGGAGGTACTGCCCCTGCTCGATTCGCTCGACATGCACGACGCCGACCGGCAACGCGTGCTGGCCGCCTGCCAGGCGGCGGCGGAAACGGCGATTGTGATTGTGCATGGCACCGACACCATGCGCGAAACGGCCGCCGTGCTGGGTGCTGCCAGCCTGGGCAAGACAGTCGTGCTGACCGGCGCCATGATTCCTTACGCGATCGCCAACTCGGACGCGCTGTTTAACCTGGGCTTTGCCACGGCGGCCGCGCAGACGCTGCCGCCCGGCGTGTATGTGGCGATGAACGGCAAGGTGTTCACGTGGGACAACGTGACCAAGAACCGCGCGGCCGGAGTGTTTCAGGCCTTGTGATGGTACTGCGCTGTGGCCATGACGCGCTGCGCCCTGGCCACTGCATTTCATTGTACAACTTCGCCGTACGACGTCGCCGTACGGCGTCGGCTTTACGCCTTCGCTTCGCCGCCCAGCGCTTCGACGATATCGGCCATCATCTTCGACAGTTCGCCCGTCATCAGCATCATGTCGTTGTCGAAGCGTTCTTCGTCGTTGCGGGTCGAGGCGTCGCTTTCCTTGATCACGTCGAGCGGCTTGATGCCCTTGATCGCCAGCGACTCGGTCAGCACGAAACTGATCTTGTCGTTCCACGTCATGGCCAGGCGCGTGCACTGCTTGCCGGCGGCGATGTGGCGGCGGATATCATCCGGATCCAGCGCATGCTTGACGTAACGCACCGCGGCCTTGCTCTCGCCCGTAGCGCGCAGCTCGGTATCCTGGTCGACCGTGAAGCCCACCGGCGCTTCGTCCGTTTCCAGCCAGGCCGTCATCACGGCCACCGGCGAGCGCTGCACGCGCAGGCTTTCCAGCGGCATGCGGTCGACCGCCTTCAACAGCAGCTTGATCACTTCATCGGCCTTGCCGGGGCTGGCCGCATCGATCACCAGCCAGCCGTTGACCGGATCGATCCAGGTCCACACGTTGCTGCGGATGCTGAAGGCGCGCGGCAGCAGTTCGTCGGCCACGCGCTCCTTGAGTTCCTTCATGGCTTTCTTGCCCGGCGCGAAACCCTGCGCTTCTTCCAGCTCGGCCGCCTTGGCCTTGGCCACCTGATTGATCACCGAGGTCGGCAGCAGCTTTTTCTCCGTGCCCAGCAGGATCAGCATCTGCTTGTTGACCACGTGAACCAGCGGCCCGTTCGGGCGTGGCGCGTCCCAGCCCTGACGCAGCAGCTCGTTGCTGGTGGCGGGCACAAAACTCTGTGGCGCCAGCGCCGCTTCGAGTTGCTCAGGAGTGTAAGCCCACGGCGCGGGCAGACGGTAAATCTGTAGATTCTTGAACCACATTTGCTTTTTTGCCTTGTTCAGTCAGGTACGGGGGAACGGCGAGGGATCGGTATTTTACACGGTGGCGTCTTCGAACAGGCTGAGCTGTTCCAGGTTGTCCGCCTCGCCCAGGCGCACGCCCAGGCCCAGCAGGCGCACCGGCAAGTTGCGGCGGGCAAAGCCCGTCTCCATCAGTTTTTCATACAGGGCCATGCGCGGCGCACTGCCCACGCATTCGACCGTGGTCTGGGTAAAGTCGGCGAACTTGATCTTCACCGACAGCTTGTTGATCAGCTTGGCAGCATCGGCGCGCGCGATGCGCCCGTTGAGGCTGTCGAACAGTTCCGGAATCTGCGCCAGGCACGAGGCCAGGTCGGGCATGTCGGTGTTGTAGGTTGCCTCGACGCTGACCGACTTGCGTTCATGGGTGTTGGACACCACGCGGTTGTCGATGCCGCGGCACAGGTCGTGCAGGCGGGCGCCGAAGCGGCCGAAATGGTGTTCCAGGTCGGCCAGCGCCCAGGTGCGCAGGTCGGCGCAGGTGTCCACGCCCATCTTGTTCAGCTTGGCGGCGGTGACCTTGCCCACGCCGTGCAGCTTCTTGACCGGCAAGGCCGCCACGAAGGCGTCGACCTCGGCCGGGCGCACCAGGCACAGGCCGTCGGGCTTGTTCCAGTCGCTGGCGATTTTTGCGACAAACTTGTTGGGCGCCACCCCGGCCGAGGCGGTGATGCCGACGGTGGCGAAGATGCGCTGGCGGATTTCCTGGGCGATCAGGGTGGCGCTGCCCTTGCAGTGGGGCGAATCGGACACGTCCAGGTAGGCTTCGTCGAGCGACAGCGGCTCGACCAGCTCGGTGTAATCGCTGTAGATGGCCAGGATCTGACGCGAGGCGATGCGGTACTTTTCCATGTTGGGGCGGATCACCACCAGATCCGGGCACAGCTTCATGGCCTGGGCCGTGGCCATGGCCGAATGGATGCCGTAGCGGCGCGCCTCATAGTTGCAGGTGGCCACCACGCCGCGCTGGTCCGGGCGCCCGCCCACGGCCAGCGGCACGTCGCGCAGGGCCGGGTTGTCGCGCATCTCCACGGCGGCGTAGAAGCAGTCGCAGTCGCAATGGATGATTTTTCGGGCGGGAGCGTTCACGAGTTCGGTCGAAACTACTGTAATTTCATACAGTATTCACTGAAACGGGAAATCTTGCAACTGAGAAGGCGCAAACCACCTGAAATCAGCAGGGTTTTCGCGCAGGACCGTTGCCGGCGTTACGGTTGGGGCGGGGCCAGGTGGCTGCGAATCATCCGCAGCGCGCTGTCGGCAAAGTCATCGACGCTGACCTTGGCGGCGCGATATTTCCAGCGCTTCACGTACCAGTCTTCGAACAGCGCAAGCACGTGCGATGCCAGCAAAGTCGGCTCGCCCACCGGCGCCGGATCGAGTTGCCCGATCAGCTCGGCGATGATGCCCTGAATGTTCAGCTCCGATTCCTTGGCCATGCTGCGCTGGTCGAAGCCGAGCACGCGCGAATCCATGAACACGAAATAGAACCAGGGTTGCAGTATCTCGGACAGGTAGATCGTCGCGCGCACCACCGACTCGAGCCGCGCCAGCGGGTCGGGTACGTGCGCAAACATGCGCGGCAATTCCTCGCTGGCATGGCGCACCACATCTTCGATCATCTCGGCCAGCTGGTCCTTGCTGTCGATGTAGCCGTACAGCCCGCCCATCGACAGCCCCGTCTCGCGGCACAGGTCGCGCAAGCTCATGGCGCGAAAGCCCACCTCGTTGGCCAGGCGGAAGGTGGCGCGGAAGATTTTCTCGACATTCTCCAGCGCGGGTTTGCGCCGCTTGACGCCGATGCGCCCGGCGTGCCGGTCGAGGATGTATTCCCAGATGCTGTCGCCGGACAGCGGCGTCATCTGCTGAAACTGCGCGAAATCGAAGCGGACGGACGGGGAGATTCCCATGATGCGCGTGGCGATACCGCTGAAGTTGTTTGGGAGAACGATTATAGCGCGCCTGGCGCACCGCTTTGCACGGTGCGCCAGGGGGACGACGTGGCGCCGTCCCCCGCGCTGCCCTTACCAGCTCAGCTTGAGCTTGTAGGTGCCGCTGGTGGCGCCCGTGCCGCCGCTGTAGTACACCACCCGCACGTAGCGCGCGATGGTGCCGGTGCCGGTATTGGTCACCGATGCCGCGTCGACCGCCCCGGCGCCGTTTTCGCTTTTGGCGATCTGGGTGCCGGCGCTGTTGTAGACGAACAGGTCGTAGTCGGCGCTGGCGCCCGGCGTGAGCGTCGACGTCAGGGTTTTACCGGCCGGCAGCTGGACCACGAAGTAGTCGGTGTCGCTGCTGGAGCCCATCGCGCCGCTGACGGTGGTGCCGCTGGTGCTCACCGGGTTGGCCGTGGCCGTGGTGTTGTTCGACTCGGTTTCATTCAGCGTCGTCACCACCGTGCCGCCGCCGGTGGCCGCATCGACGGCGGCGTTGGCGTCCACAATGCCCGAGCCGCAGCCGCTGCAGGTTGCCGGAAACGCCCGCGCGCTGGACTTCAGCTTCGCTTCGACTTCATCGGGCGTCAGGTTGGGATTCTTGGCCAGCATCAGCGCCACGACCCCGGCCACGTGCGGCGTGGCCATCGAGGTGCCCTGGTAGAACGCATAGCTGTCGGCCAGCGGCGCCCTGGTGCCCGAATTCAGGGTCGACAGGATCCCGCCGCCGGCCGTGCGCACGTCGCCGCCGGGCGCCGCCACGTCCACGATGGTGCCGTAGTTGGAGTAGTACGCGCGGCCGCCCGAGCGGTTGGTCGCGGCCACCGTGATCACGCCGGCGCAGTTGGCCGGGCTGGAGCTGCTGGCGTTGGTGTTCTCATTGCCGGCGGCGACCACCACCACGGCGCCGCGCGAGCGGGCGCTGTTGATGGCCGCTTGCGTGGTGGCGTCGCAGGTGCCGCCGCCGCCCAGCGACAGGTTCAGCACGCGCGCCTTGTTGGCATTGACGGGCGCGCCGCTGACGGTGCCGCCCGAGGCCCAGATCATGGCGTCGGCGATGTCGGAGGTGTAGCCGCCGCATTTGCCCAGCACGCGCAGCGGCACGATGTTGGCGCCGAACGCCACGCCGGCCACGCCCACGCCATTGTTGGTGGCCGCGGCGATGCTGCCGGCCACGTGAGTGCCGTGCCAGCTGGAGCTTTCGTCGACGCTCGGCTGGCCGTTGCCGCATTCGCCGGCAACGATGGCGTCGCCGGTATCCTGGGCGTCGCTGTCGCGGCCATTGCCATCGTTGGCGATGGTGCTGCTGGTGATGAAGTCGTAGCCGGGCAGCAGGCGCCCGGCGAAGTCGGCGTGCGGACGGTAGCCGGTATCGATGACGGCCACGTTGATGCCGGCGCCGGTGGACTTGTCCCAGGCGGCCGGCAGGCGCATGCCGCCGGTCGCATCGAAGTAGGCCCACTGCTCGTTGTAGCGCGGGTCATTCGGCGTGAACAGTTTGTGCATGATGCGGTCGGGTTCGGCGTATTCGATGGACGGGTCGCGCGCCATCAGGTCGGCGGCCACGGCAGCCACGTCGGCCAGCGCCATTTTCTTGTCCAGCTTGACGACATTGGCGCCCGTGCCGGTGCTGTGCAGCAGCTTCATGGACAGGCCGAACTGCTGGCCGGTGCGGTTCATGCGCGCCAACTTGTCCTGCACCAGCGCGGGCACGCGGGCGGCGCCTTTGGCGGCCGGCATGGCATCCTTGTACTTGACGATCAGGCGGTCGGTCTGGTCGCTGGCAACGCTGCGCGCGCTAAGCGCATCGGGCACGCCGGCCACGGCACTGGCGCCGGTGGCAAGCAACACTGCGGCACAGAGGGACAACAAAGACGGGTGAGTCGAGTGAATACGCAACATGGTCGATCCTTTATTTTTCCGATCCAACTTATGGTGGCAGACGCTGGCGCGGATGGAGCCGCGCCTGCCGCTTGGTTCGGCGCTGTGGTGCAACGCCGACCTGCCTATACCGGCAAGATTTGGCAGCGTACTGCGAAAAATTAAAACGAAAATCAATTTCCAATCGGATTCATCGATTTAACAACACACAAGCGCTGTACTCGCTTAAAACCATGGAAGCTTCTGTCAATGCAATCGATACCCGTAGAATATTCATATAATTTTGATATTGGTCGCATAGTGTGCGTTCACTAAGAAATGTTTTCCTTCCGCTATTTCACATTCCGGTGGGAACGCGATGGCGCGGCCGAGCCGTTTATTGCTGAGTTCGTTAGTTGATTAACACCGGTAAATTTATCGGTATGCCACAATCGCTCATGACCACCGTCCCGCCCATTCCCCACTTCCTTGCCGGCGCCGGCGAGACCGCTGCACTGATCAACAGTTGTGACTGGAGCGCCTCGCCGCTGGGCCATCCGTCGCTGTGGGCGCCCGAACTGCTCACGGTGGTGCGCCTGATGCTGGGCTCGACCTTTCCCATGTTCGTGGCCTGGGGGCCGCAGCTGGGCTTTCTGTACAACGACGCCTATGCCAGCATCCTGGGCATCAAGCATCCGCACGCCTTCGGCGCCCCGTTCGCCCAGGTCTGGTCGGAGATCTGGCCCGACATCAGTCCCATCGTCGACGATGCGCTGGCCGGCAAATCGTCGTACTTCGACGACCTGCCGCTGATCATGGAGCGCCAGGGCTATCCCGAGGCGACCTGGTTCACCTTTTCGTATTCGCCCGTGCAGGACACCAGCGGCGCCGTCAACGGCATGTTCTGCACCTGCGTGGAAACCACCAACCGCGTGCTGGGCGAGCGGCGCCAGGCGTTCCAGCTGTCGCTGGCCGACCGCCTGCGCTCGCTGCGCTCGCCCGACGAAGTGACCGAGGCGGCCACCGAGCTGCTGGGCCGCCAGCTGGGCGCGGCGCGCTGCTTCTACGCCGACGTGGGCAGCGCCACCGGGGTGCTGACGATCCGCCAGGACTGGATCGGCGGCGCGCTCGCTTCGCTCAGCGGCGCGGCCCTGTCGATGTCCAGCTTCGGCCACGCCATCATGGGCGCGCTGCTGACCGGCCACAGCGTGGCGGTGGACGATATCGACGCCGACGAGCGCACCGCCGGCTACCAGCATGTTTACCGGGCGCTGGGCGTGCGTTCGTTCATCGCCGTGCCGGTGCTCAAGGAAGAAACCCTGATCGCCATCCTGTCGGTGCACGGCGCCCTGCCGCGCCGCTGGAGCGCCACCGAACGGGCGCTGGCGCACGAGACGGTCGAGCGCACCTGGGCCGCGGTGGAGCAGGCCCACGCCGACCAGCAGCGCCGCCAGGTCGAGATCGAACGCGAACGCCTGCTGCGCGAGCTGGGCACCATCAACGAGCGCATGGCCGAGGTGTTCCGCCAGGCCCCGGCGTTCATGTGCGTGCTACACGGACCGGAGCACGTGTTCGAACTGATCAACGAGCGCTACACCCAACTGGTGGGACGGCGCAACCTGATCGGCAAGAGCGTGCGCGAGGCGCTGCCGGAAGTGGCCAGCCAGGGTTACATGGAATTGCTGGACAATGTGTACCAGACCGGGCGCCCGTTCGTCGGCATGGACATGGCGATCCGCCTGCAGCGCGAGCCGGACAGCGCTCCCGAGGATCGCTTCATCGACCTGTCGTATATCGCCCTGCTCGACATCGACGGCCACATCACCGGCATCCTGGCGCACGGCATCGACCAGACCGAGCGCCACCTGGCCACGCTGGCCCTGCGCACCAGCGAGGAGCGCTACCGCACCCTGTTCGATTCGATGGACCAGGGCTTCTGCGTGCTGGAGATGGTGTACGACGCCAGCGGCGCGGTCACCGACTACCGCTACGTGGAAACCAATCCGTTGTTCACCGCCCATACGGGCTTGAGCGGGGTGCTGGGCAAGCTGGCCAGCGAGGTGGTCGGCCAGCTCGACCCGGCCTGGTACGAGCGCTTCGGCGTGGTGGCGCAAACCGGCATTGCGATGCGCTTCGAGAGCGAGGCGATCGGGCGCTGGTTCGACGTGTATGCCAACCGCATCGGCGACCATGGCAGCAGCAAGGTGGCGCTGCTGTTTCGCGATATCTCGGCGCGCAAGGCGTCCGACGCCCAGCTGCGCCGCCTGGCGGCCGACCTGGCCGAAGCGGACCGCCGCAAGACCGAGTTCCTGGCCACGCTGGCCCACGAGCTGCGCAATCCGCTGGCGCCCATCCGCAGCGGGCTGTCGGTGATGCGCATGAGCGGCGCCAATCCGGCCACGATGGAAAAGATCCGCGCCATGATGGACCGCCAGGTCTCGCACATGGTGCGCCTGATCGACGACCTGCTCGACATCGCCCGCATCGGCGGCGGCAAGCTGGAACTGATCCAGGAGCGCGCGCTGCTGGCCGACGTGGTGGCCAGCGCCATCGAAACGAGCATGCCGCTGATCGAGACCTGGCGCCACCAGCTGCACGTGGCGCTGCCCACCGAACCGGTGCAGCTGCATGTGGACGCCACCCGCATCGCGCAGGTGGTGGCCAACCTGCTCAATAACGCGGCCAAATACACCCCGCCCGGCGGGCGCATCGCGCTGGGGGCGCGCGTGGCCGGCGACACGGTGGTGATCACGGTGCAGGACAACGGCATGGGCATTCCGCCCGAGTCGCTCGCCAGTGTGTTCGAGATGTTCAACCAGGTTGGGCGCCACCGCGACCGCGCCCAGGGTGGCCTGGGCATCGGCCTGTCGCTGGTGCGCCAGCTGGTGCAGATGCATGGCGGCAGCGTGGAGGCGGCCAGCGGCGGCCCCGGCCAGGGCAGCATCTTCACCGTCACGCTGCCGCTGGGTGCGCGGCAGGCCGCAGCCCCCGCCGCCGCACTGGCCGCGCCGCAGCAAGGCGCGCGCCGCATCATGGTCGTCGACGACAACGTCGACGCGGCCGAGGTGCTGGCCGCCATGCTGGAACTGGAC
Source organism: Janthinobacterium lividum (assembly GCA_943372275.1). Lineage (GTDB taxonomy): Bacteria > Pseudomonadota > Gammaproteobacteria > Burkholderiales > Burkholderiaceae_D > Telluria_A > Telluria_A lividum_A. Next base: position 644 of record CALRYE020000180.1, on the reverse strand, counting down.
GGCCACCAGGTGTGCGTGGCCCACTCCGGTACCGAGGCCCTGCGCGCGGCCGCAGAATTCCACCCGGACGTGGCGTTCCTCGACATCGGCATGCCCGGCATGAACGGCTACGAGGTCGCCGAGGCGCTGCGCCGCCTGCCGGCCATGGAGCATCTGCGCCTGGTGGCGCTGACCGGCTGGGGCGCGCAGGACGACCGCGACCGCTCCAGGGATGCCGGCTTCAATCATCACCTGACCAAGCCGGCCGACTTCGCCGCCGTGCAGCAGTTGCTGGCGTAACGGGGCTGCTGGCGGTGGATTTTTGTTCGACTTTTGGCTTGGTCTTTTCCCCGGGTTTTTACTTATTTTCGCAAAAACCCTTGCGCAGTTTGAAAAGACTAGATATGATTCGGGCCTCTTCAGACGTGGTGACAAACGTCTGATGCGAAGCAGGAAACGAAGTGCGCGGGCAGTTAGCTCAGTTGGTAGAGCGGAGCCCTTACAAGGCTTAGGTCGGGAGTTCGAGCCTCTCACTGCCCACCAAGTTTCAAGCTTGCATCATGATCAGCAATACCGATCAAAAACGGAGTGGTAGTTCAGTTGGTTAGAATACCGGCCTGTCACGTCGGGGGTCGCGGGTTCGAGTCCCGTCCGCTCCGCCAGCA
>CALRYE020000179.1:0-13208 GCA_943372275.1 Janthinobacterium lividum | reverse complement strand
CACCCGGAAAACCTTTGGTCAGCGAAGCCGAATGCTTGAGCGTGTCCAGCCCTTCGCCGGCCGCTTCCACACCGATCAAACGCGTTTCCGGCTGGTCGATGTACGGGTAAAAAATGCCCATGGCGTTCGAGCCGCCGCCGATACAGGCCAGCACGTAGTCCGGCTGGCGCCCGGTCATCTCGGGCATCTGCACCAGGCATTCTTCGCCGATGACGGACTGGAAGTCGCGCACCAGCATCGGGTACGGGTGCGGGCCTGCCACCGTGCCGATGATGTAAAAGGTGTTTTCGATGTTGGTGACCCAGTCGCGCATGGCTTCGTTGAGCGCGTCCTTGAGCGTCTTGGAGCCGGATTCCACCGGCACGACGGTCGCGCCCAGGAGCTTCATGCGGTACACGTTCTGGGCCTGGCGCTTGACGTCTTCGCTGCCCATGTAGACCACGCACTCGAGGCCGAAACGGGCGCAGATGGTGGCCGTGGCCACACCGTGCTGGCCGGCGCCCGTTTCGGCGATGATGCGCTTCTTGCCCATGCGGCGCGCCAGCAGGGCCTGGCCGATGACGTTGTTGATCTTGTGGGCGCCGGTGTGATTCAGGTCTTCGCGTTTGAGGTAGATCTGCGCGCCGCCGCACAGCTCGGACCAGCGCTTGGCGTGGTACACGGGCGACGGACGGCCGACGAAGTGCTTGAGCTCATAGCGGAATTCGTCGAGGAATTCCTGGTCGTGGCTGTAGCGGGCGTAGGCCTCGGTCAGCTCGGCCAGCGCGTGGCTGAGCGTTTCGGCGACAAACGCGCCGCCGTATGGGCCGAAGTGGCCTTTGGCATCGGGGAACTGGTAGTCGGTAGCCTGGAACAATTTGGCGCCGGTGGCGCGCTCGGGTACTTGGGTCATGGAGAATCTCGCTTTCGATCGCTGGGGATCGGTTTTACTGGGTGTCGACAGTATTGTCGATGCGGGTGTCGGCTGCGCGCACGGCGGCCACGAAGGCGGCGATGCGGTCAGCGTCCTTGATGCCCTTGCTCTGTTCGACGCCACTGCTGATGTCGACGGCATAGGGACGAACGCGTACGACGGCGTCAGTCGCGCTTTGTACGCTCAAGCCACCACTTAAAACGACCCGAGGCGCGAGTTCTTTTGGGATGATAGTCCAATCGAAAACCTTTCCTGCTCCACCATAAGCTTCCACGAAGGTATCGAGCAAAAGACCCGAGAACAGTGGACTGGCGGCGCGGTATTGATTTTCGTATTCTAGCAAATCGGCGCCGGTCGTGTCCGGCCGCACGCGAAACACCCGCATGAACGGGCGCTGCACGGCGCTGGCGATGGTCGCGCACTCTTGCGGCGACTCGTCGCCATGGAATTGCAGCTGGGCGAATGGGGCCACGCGCGCCACGGCGCTGACCTCCTCCAATCCGGCGTTGACGAACAGCGCCACGGTCGACACGAACGGCGGAATGGCCGACATCAGGTCGGCGGCCTGGGCAGCGGTCACGTAGCGCGGGCTGTTGGGGTAAAACACAAAGCCGAGCGCATCGGCGCCGGCAGCGACGACGGCCTGCACGTCTTCGGGTCGGGTCAGGCCGCAAATCTTGATACGGGTACGGTGCATGAATTAGAACCAGGGTAACGGGCTGGTCGCGTCCTGCGGCAGACCCCACTTGGGATCGTAATCGATTTTGGCCAGGTACAGGCCGTCGGGCATGAACGTGGGCGCCGCGTCGTTGCGGTCGCGCCCTTCGAGCACGTCGCGCAGCCAGCCCGGCGTATGGCGGCCCTGCCCCACGTAGATCAGCGAGCCGATCAGGTTGCGCACCATGTGATGCAGGAAGGCGTTGGCGCGCACGGTGAACACGATCACTTCGCCATGGCGCGCGATGTTCACCGAGTGCATCTGCTTGACGGGCGACTTGGCCTGGCACTGCGACGAGCGGAAGGCGGAAAAGTCGTGGGTGCCGACCAGGCAGGCGGCCGCTTCGCGCATCAGGTCCACGTCGAGCGGGCGAAACACCCAGCCGGCGCGCCCCTTGAGCAGGGGCGAGCGGATCGGATTGTTGTACAACACGTAGTGATAGGTGCGGGCGAAGGCGGCGAAGCGGGCATGGAACTCCTGGCCGGGCAGCTCAGGCACTTCGGTGGCCCAGCGCACCGCGACCGACTCGGGCAGAAAGGCGTTCACGCCGCGCACCCACGACGACATGCCGCGCGTGAGTTCCGTGTCGAAGTGGATGACCTGTTCGAGCGCATGCACGCCGGTGTCGGTACGGCCGGCGCAGGTGGTGGGCAGGAACACGCGCGCGAATTCTTCCAGCGCGATTTCCAGCTTGTCCTGCACGGTATTGCGCTCGACCTGCTTTTGGTACCCGTTGAAGGCGGTGCCGTCGTACTGGACGCCCAGTGCGATCCTTTTCAGAAGCGCCCCGGTCACGCCAGTTTTGCGCGCATGTCGTTGGCCTTGGTGACCTGCTCGGCGCTGCCGCCCTTGATGACTTCGTCGAGCAGCTCGCGCGCGCCTTCCTTGTCGCCGATTTCCTGGTAAGCGACGGCCAAATCAAGCTTGGTTTCCATTTCCATCTGCACGGCGGTCAGCTCGGCCGGGGCCTGGGTGTCGGCCGTTTCCAGGTCGTCGAAGTCGGCCAGGTCGGGCAAGGCCGTTTCGGCGCTGTCGGTGGCCGGCAGATCGAGGTCGATGCCGGACATGTCGAACTGCGGCGCCGGGGCGGCCGATGCGGCGGTTGGCGCAGCTGCGTAGGCAGGCTCCGAAGGCTGGTCGGGAATGGCGAAATAGTCTTTTTCGTCGGCGGCCGTGGCCGACGCGGGCGGGGTCGCTGCCGGCTGGTTGAAATCCATCGCATCCAGATCCATCAGCGAGCTGTTGGTCGCCGTGTTGGACGCCGTGTTGGACACCACCTCGGGCTTGGCCGGCGTGGCGTCAGGCGGCAGGTCGAAGTCGTGCGACAGGTCGGCAAATTCGGCCGACAGGTCATGACTGGCGACGCCGTCGTTCGACGCATCGACCGGTTGCAGCATGGCGCTTTCAGGCACGAACGACGACGCCGTCGGCGCAGGCTTGTCGAAGTCCATGTCGAACGACATGTCGAAGGTCGGCTCTTCCGACGCCGCCGCCGTGGCCGGCGCTGGCGTGGTGATCGGGCCGGTGGCCGATGGCACGGCGGGGATCGAGAAGTCCTTCACGGGAGCGACCGGCGGCGCATACGAGGCCACGGCAGGCGCAGGGTCGTGGGCGGTGACGGGCTCGAAGCTCAGGCCACCCAGATCGAAGTCGAGCGTGTGGTCGTCGGCGGTCGAAGCATTGGACGCAGATGACGGCACCGGGGCCGGGGTCGGCAGCGCGGTGGCGTCGCGCGACAGATCCATGTCCAGGTCCATGGCCTGATGGTCGATCTGGCTGCTCAGCATGACCTGCTGGGCGATCTGTTCGGCTGTCAGTTCCGGCTCGCTGGCCGCGGCGCGGGCGCCGGCGTATAGCGGGTTCAATGGATCGATCGACAGACCCAGCGCCGCGGCCTGGGCCCAGTCGTCGCCCTGCCCGCGCGTCATCGAGTACATCTCGGTAGCTTGGGTTTCGAAAGAGCGCAGGTCCTTGCGGGCGGCGTAAATCTCCAGCAGTTTCAGGCGCACCGGGAAGCGCTCGGGGTGCGTGCGCAAGGCTTCCTTGAGGATTTCCTCGGCCTGGGCATCGCGGCCGTAAGCGATGTAGACGTCCGCTTCGGCGACCGGGTCGACTTCGTTGGTGTCGAGCTGGCTGGCCGATGGGGCGAAGCTGGAGTTAAAGACGCTGTTGCTGGTGTCGACGCTCTGCCCGCCCGTTTCGGCAAACAGCGAGTGGGCCTGGTCGGTCGGCGCGCCCAGCACGGACGGCTCGGGCGGCAGTTTTTCGGCCGCCTTGCGCTTGCGGATGGTCGAGATGCCGAACAGCGCCAGCAGCAATGCGGCCAGCGCGGCGATGATCAGGGTGATGTTATCCATGACCATGTCGGCGATGCCCGGTTCCGGCGTGACCGGCACCGGCGTGACCTTGCGCGCGGTCTTGATCGGTGGGGGCACTGGCGCGGCGGCCGGTTCGGCCGGCGTGGCCGTGGTGGCTGCGGCGCTCTTCGCCGCCGGCGCATCCTCGGGCGACGGCGTGACCACTTCGGCAGCCGGCGCGGCGGCGGTGGCGCCGGCCTTGTTCTTCACCGCCATCAGCTTTTCCAGGTCGCTGACGTTGCGTTCCAGTTCCTTGACGCGGCTGGCCGCATCGGCCAGCGCCTTGTCCTTGGCGATCTTGTCTTCGGCGCCCATGGCGGCGCTCTTGGCGTCGGCCGGCGCGGCCTTGGACAGCTTGAGCTTGTCCTGCGATTCGTTGGCGGCGGTGGGCCGTTCCTGCACCTTGGCGGTGATCTTGCCGCCGGCGCTCTGGGTGCTCTCGCGGCTCTTGTCGGGTGCGGCAGTGGCCACCTGCCCGGCCAGCTTGTTGCGGTAGGCGGCGAAGTCGGCCGCGTGGGCAACGATCACGCCGCGCGCCTCCGAGCTGTTGGCGCCGCCCTTGATGGCGTCCGAATCGGGCACCGCCAGGATGCGGCCCGACTTCAGACGGTTCATGTTGTTGCCGTTGAAGGCATCGGGATTGGCGCGGTACAGGGCCACCAGCATCATGTCGAGCGAGATGTCGATCGGCTTGACCTGGGTGGCGATTTTGGACAGCGTGTCGCCCTTCCTGACCTTGTACTGGCTGGCCGCGCCGCCTTGCGCGGTGTCGCTGGCCGGACGGGGCGCAGCGGGGGTTGGTGCGGTCGATGCCGGCGCCGGTGCAGCTGCCGGCCGTGGCGCGGCGGGACGCGGCGCCGGTGCGGTCGGGCGCGCGCCTTGCGAGAGCACGTCGACGGGCGCGGCGACCTGCGCCGATTGCGTGGTGCGCATGTCGGCCGGGTCGAGCAGGAAGGTATATTCGCGCACCAGGCGCCCGGTGCCCCATGACAGCTCGAGCAGCATGTCGACGAACGGCTCATTGACCGGCTGCGACGAGGTGATCTTGATGAACTGGCGCGTGCCGCGCTGTTCGACCTGGAAGCGCAGCGCCATCAGCGCCGGATTGAATTCGATGTTCGCCAGCCGGAACGCTTCAGCCGGCGCCAGCTTGGCCACCAGGCCGTTGGCCTCCTCGCTCGATACCGCAGTCAGTTCGATTTCCGCGTTGAGCGGTTGTCCCAGCGACGACAGCACGGTCAACTTGCCGAGGCCGGCAGCGTAGGCCGAAGAGCTCAACAGCACCGCACTGGCGACGGCCGCCGTCAGTGTTTTCAACGCGAACGACGTAAGCATGGAGCGAGTGGTTACTGGCATAGTGGGCGGCATCTGAGTTGGCGGGCAAAAAAGCGGTTTCCCGGAGGTCTCAACATATCATCATGCACTAGAGCATGCAAGCATTTGCCCTGGAATGTGGGGCGCAAGCCCTGTAATTGCGCGCCTAACGGCGTTTTTGATGCATTCTTCAGCAGCTATCTTGTCGTCATCGCACATGGCAAATTACCAAGCGTGATGCGCTGTTTGACAACTCCATTGTCATGAGCGATATCGCTTCAAAACAAGTGTGATGGCAGGTGCATATCGGATTATAGGGTCGGGGCTGCAGTTCGATCGGTGTTCGCGTTAACACAGGTTGTGATGGCGTCGGTGTCCGATAGCGTTGACGGCAATTCCGTGTTGTTAACGCAAAAACCGTCGTCCCTGCGAAGGCAAGGACGACGGTTTTTTAGCGTAACTGGATACTGTCGAGTATTACTTATCCAGCACGATACGCAGCATGCGGCGCAGCGGTTCCGCCGCGCCCCACAGCAGCTGGTCGCCGACCGTGAAGGCCGACAGGTACTCGCCGCCCATCGACATCTTGCGCAGACGGCCCACCGGAATGGTCAGGCTGCCCGTCACTGCCGCCGGCGACAGATCGCGCATCGACGCTTCGCGGTTGTTCGGCACGACCTTAACCCACTGGTTGTTGGACGCGATGATGTCGTTGATTTCGTCCAGCGGCACGTCTTTCTTCAGCTTGATGGTCAATGCCTGCGAGTGGCAGCGCATGGCGCCGACCCGCACGCACAAGCCGTCGACCGGGATCTCTTTGGAACCGAACGCCGCGCCCAGGCCGAGGATCTTGTTGGTCTCGGCGCCAGCCTTCCACTCTTCTTTCGACTGGCCGTTGCCCAGGTCCTTGTCGATCCACGGAATCAGGTTGCCGGCCAGCGGCACGCCGAATTGCTTGGTCTCGTCGGCCGACAGGCCGTGCTGGGTGGCCAGCACGGTGCGGTCGATTTCCAGGATGGCGGCGGACGGATTGTCCAGCAGCGCCTTGACGGAACTGTTGATGGTGCCGAACTGGGTCAGCAGCTCGCGCATGTGCTGGGCGCCGCCGCCGGAAGCCGCCTGATAGGTCATGGAGGTCATCCACTCGACCAGGTTGTTCTGGAACAGGCCGCCCAGGCCCATCAGCATGCACGACACGGTGCAGTTACCACCGACGAAGTTCTTCACGCCGCGCGTCATGGCGTTCTTGATCACGTCGAGGTTGACCGGGTCCAGCACGATGACGGCGTCGTCGTTCATGCGCAGGGTCGAGGCGGCGTCGATCCAGTAGCCATTCCAGCCGGAGGCGCGCAGCTTGGGGAACACTTCGCTGGTGTAGTCGCCGCCCTGGCACGAAATAATGATCTCGCATTTCGACAGCTCGGTAATGTCGGTCGCGTCTTTCAGGGTGGTCTCGTTCTTCGCCATGGCCGGCGCTTTGCCGCCCGCGTTCGAGGTCGTGAAGAATACCGGTTCAATGTGGGCGAAGTCGCCCTCGTCCTGCATGCGTTGCATCAGGACCGAACCCACCATACCGCGCCAGCCTACCAAGCCTACTAATTTCATCATCATTCCCCATATTTGCACCCGACTGCGTGCGTTCCTAAAAAAATGCCTGGAGCCTTTAGCCCAAGGCCTTCACTACAGCATTACCCATCTCTTCGGTGCCCACCTTGGTGGTGCCCGGCTCGTAAATGTCGCTGGTGCGCAGACCCTGCGCCAGCACGCTCTTGACGGCCGTCTCGATGCGGTCGGCCTGCTCGGTTTTACCGAGCGTAAAGCGCAGCATCATCGCGGCCGACAGTATCGTGGCCAGTGGATTGGCGATGCCCTTGCCGGCGATGTCGGGCGCCGAGCCGTGCGACGGCTCGTACAAGCCCTTGCTGTTGGCGTCGAGCGAGGCCGATGGCAGCATGCCGATCGAACCGGTCAGCATGGCGGCGCAGTCGGACAGGATGTCGCCAAACATGTTGCCGGTGACGATGACGTCGAACTTCTTCGGCGCGCGCACCAGCTGCATGGCGGCGTTGTCGACGTACATATGCTCCAGCTCGACGTCCTGGTATTCCTTGTGCACGTCGGTGACGATATCGCGCCAGAACTGGAACGTCTCGAGCACGTTGGCCTTGTCGACGCTGGTGACGCGCTTGTCGCGCTTGCGCGCGGCCTGGAACGCCACGTGGGCGATGCGGCGGATCTCCGTTTCGGCGTAGCGCATGGTGTCGAAGCCTTCGCGCTCGCCCTTGAACGGGCCGTCGGGGCACTCGCGCACGCCGCGCGGCTTGCCGAAGTAGATGTCGCCCGTCAGTTCGCGGATGATCAGGATGTCCAGGCCCGAGACCACTTCGGGCTTCAAGGTCGAGGCGCCCGCCAGCTCGGGGTACAGGATGGCCGGACGCAGGTTGGCGAACAGCGCCAGCTCGCGGCGCAAACCGAGAATGGCTTGCTCCGGGCGCAGCGCGCGCTCCAGGTTGTCGTACTGATAGTCGCCCACGGCGCCGAACAGCACCGCGTCGGCGCTCTTGGCCAGCGCCAGCGTGGCGGGCGGCAGCGGGTGGCCATGCGCGGCGTAGCCGGCGCCGCCGACATCCGCGGTTTCCATCTCAAACGATTCGCCCAGGACGTTGAGTACCTTGACTGCCTGCGCGGTGATTTCGGGACCGATGCCGTCGCCCGGGAGGATTGCGATTTTCATGTGTTCTGTTCTTCTTGGTGTGCGTCTTGATGCGTTAGATGACGTTGGCCAGCCAGGGTTGCGCTGCCAGGTGGCGCTCTTCGAAGGCGCGGATCTCGTCGGCGTGGCGCAGGGTCAGGCCGATGTCGTCCAGGCCGTTCATCAGGCAGTACTTGCGGAACGGGTCGATCTGGAACTCGTACGACAGGCTGCCGTTCGACGTCGAAATGCGCTGCTGCTCCAGGTCCACCACCAGGCGAAAGCCCGGGAACGCCTTGACTTCGTCGAACAGGCGGTCGACCTGGGTCTCCGACAGCACGATCGGCAGCAAGCCGCTCTTGTAGCTGTTGTTGAAGAAGATGTCGGCGAAGCTCGGTGCGATGATGGCGCGAAAACCGTACTGGTCCAGCGCCCACGGCGCGTGTTCGCGCGAGGAGCCGCAGCCGAAGTTCTTGCGGGTCAGCAGAATCGAGGCGCCCTGGTAGCGCGGCTGGTTCAGCACGAAGTCCGGATTGAGCGGACGGTGGGTGTTGTCCTGGCCGGGTTCGCCGTGGTCGAGGTAGCGCCACTCGTCGAACAGGTTGGGACCGAAACCGGTGCGGCGGATCGACTTGAGAAACTGCTTCGGGATGATGGCGTCGGTGTCGACGTTGGCGCGGTCGAGCGGGGCCACCAGGCCTTCGTATATCGTGAATTTGTCCATGGTCTTCTTCTATGCCGTAGCTAGTGCACGTCACCGCCGTCGTCCTCGCGAAGGCGGGGACCCATAGCACATCAGATGAGAGATAACTCTGCTCCTGTGTGCTATAGATCGCCGCCTTCGCGGGGATGACGGAGCTGGCTTCGGCAGCTACCGGTTACCGGTTGCCTTACTTCTTGCCAGCGCCTTCAACGACTTCGCCGACTTTTTGTACGTCTTTACCCACGCCGGACACGGTGTTGCAACCAACGAGGACGAAAGCGATGGCGGCCAGTGCGAACAGTTTTTTCATTTTAGAGCTCCAGTAGTAAGTGCTGATGGTGAGTGTTGATCATGCATCCGAAAAACCGTCTGCATCCAGTACATTAACGCAAAGCGCGCACGTCGACAAAATGTCCCGCGATACCGGCCGCGGCCGCCATCGCCGGCGAGACCAGGTGAGTACGGCCACCCTGCCCCTGGCGTCCTTCGAAATTGCGGTTCGAGGTCGAGGCGCAGCGCTCGCCCGGCTCCAGTCGGTCGGCGTTCATCGCCAGGCACATCGAGCAGCCCGGCTCGCGCCATTCGAAGCCGGCGGCCTTGAAGATCGCGTCCAGTCCTTCGCGCTCGGCCTGTTCCTTGACCAGGCCCGAACCCGGCACCACCATGGCCAGGCGGACGTTGGAGGCGCGCTGCTTGCCGCGCACAACAGCGGCGGCGGCGCGCAGATCTTCGATGCGCGAGTTGGTGCACGAACCGATGAACACCTTGTCGATGCGGATGTCGGCCATCGGCGTGTTGGGTTTCAGGTCCATGTAGACCAGCGCCTTTTCCATGGCGTCGCGGCGCACCGCGTCTTTTTCGTCGTCCGGGTCCGGCACGCGGCCGTCGATCGACACCACCATCTCGGGCGAGGTGCCCCAGGTGACCTGTGGCGTGATGTCGGCGGCGTTGAGGGTGACCACCATGTCGAACTGGGCGCCGGCATCGGTATGCAGCGTGCGCCAGTAATCCACGGCGCGGTCCCAGTGCGGACCGGCGGGCGAAAACGGCCGGCCCTTGACGTAGTCGATGGTGGTGTCGTCCACGGCCACCATGCCGGCGCGCGCGCCCGCTTCGATGGCCATGTTACAGATCGTCATGCGACCTTCCATCGACAGCGCGCGGATCGTCGAGCCGCCGAATTCGATGGCGTAGCCGGTGCCGCCGGCGGTACCAATGCGGCCGATCACGGCCAGCACGATGTCTTTGGCCGTTACGCCCACCGGCATGGCGCCGTCGACCTGCACCAGCATCGATTTGCTCTTTTTAGCCAGCAGCGTCTGCGTGGCCAGCACGTGCTCCACTTCCGAGGTGCCGATGCCGTGCGCCAGGCAGCCGAAGGCGCCGTGGGTGGAGGTGTGCGAGTCGCCGCACACCACCGTCATGCCGGGGAGCGTTGCGCCCTGCTCCGGCCCGATCACGTGCACGATGCCCTGGCGCTTGTCGTTCATGTTGAAGTACGTCAGGCCATAGCTCTTGGCGTTGGCGTCCAGCGTTTCCACCTGCAGGCGCGAGGTGGGATCGGCGATGCCGTCCTTGCGGTCGGTGGTGGGCACGTTATGGTCGGCCACGGCCAGGTTGGCCGAGACGCGCCACAGCTTGCGGTCGGCCACGCGCAGGCCTTCGAAGGCTTGCGGGCTGGTGACTTCATGGACCAGATGGCGGTCGATGTACAGCACCGTGGTGCCGTCTTCGTCGGCGCGCACAACGTGCGAATCCCAGAGTTTGTCGTAAAGCGTTTTTATCATGATTAAATGTGGAACTCGTAGTGGAACTGATGCAGGAACGACCGCAAATTCAAATACCGTCTTTGATTATGCCATATTTGTGCACTGCCGCAGTAGAGGGGTCGACCTGACACATCGAGAGGTTTTGATACAGAATTGGCGATGCTAATTTGGTGGAAGTATCGTTTGAACGAACAAAAAAAATGCCTGCGAGACATCCGCAGGCACTTTCATTGTTTATGGCGGACTTGCCGCCGATAGGCTACGCCGCCAGTTTCACCGTGGGCCGGCAGCCGTCCATCAGGAACGACAGGCCGACCACGAGCACCAGTTCGCCTTCCGCCGAACGGGCCGTGCCGGTGATGCCTTCCACCGAAATGGCCGTCATCGGCTTGATCACCAGGTCGGCCGTGCCATCGACCGCGGACACGGCCAGGATATACGGCTGTGGCGCGGCTACCACGATGCCGACCTTCTCCAGGCACGGCTCGTAACCGAGCGCGCCGGCCAGCGAGCGCACCGGCAGCGGCCGGCCCTGGTCTTTCAGCACCGGCGCGCCGCCCACTTCCATGAAGGTGTCGGGCAGTTCGACCACGCGCTGGACCACCGCCATCGGCAGCGCCAGCATGGCGCCCGAGGTCGATACCAGCATGGTCGGCACGATCGACAGTTCGATCGGCAGGCGGATGGCGAACTTGGTGCCGTGGCCCAGCGACGACTCGATGTGAATCGCGCCGCGGTTCTTTTCCACCGCCGTCTTGACCACGTCCATGCCCACGCCGCGGCCGGAGACCGCGGATGCGACTTCCTTGGTCGAAAAGCCCGGCAGGAAAACCAGCTGGTAGGCTTCCTCGTCGCTCGGCGCGCCGTTCTCGTTGATCAGCCCTTTTTGATGGGCCTTGCGGCGCAGCGCCACCGGATCCATGCCTTTGCCATCATCCTGCAGCACGATCATGACGCTGTTGGCTTCCTGCCACGCCTTCAGTGAAATGTAGGCCTTGGCGGGTTTGCCGGCGGCGACGCGGTCTTCCGGTCCCTCGACACCGTGATCGAGCGCGTTGCGCAGCATGTGCACCAGCGGATCGTACAGGCTGTCCACCACCACGCGGTCGACTTCCGTCTCGGCGCCTTCGATGGTCAGTTCGACGTCTTTGCCCAGGTCCTTGGCCAGTTCGCGCACCAGGCGCGGGAATTTCTGGAACAGGCGGCCCACCGGCTGCATGCGCGTGGCCAGCGTGGCCCGTTGCAGTTCGGCCGAATAGCGCGATGCGCGTTCCAGCGTTTCGGTCAGGGTCGCCATCAACGTGGCGGCCTGGCCTTCGAACTTGAACTGCAGCAGGCGTTCCAGCAGCACGGCAGCCTGATTGGCGGCCTGCACCGATTCGCCGGCCACTTCGAGCAGCGCGTCGAGCTTGACGGCGTCGACGCGGATGCTGTCTTCTTTCACCGGTGCGGAGGCGGCGCGGAATTCCTGCACCTTTTCTTCGCGGCGTTCGGCGCCGTCCCAATTCTTGGCGGGAGCGGCGGCGGCTGGCGCTGCGGCTTGTGCGGCGACCGGCGCGGCCACTGGCGCAGCGGCAGCGGGTGCAGCAGCTTGTGCAGCGGCGGCGGGAGCAGCTGCGGCCACCGGCGCGGCCGGCGTGTACGTGCCTGCCGGCGTGACGGCCATGAACATCGCTTCCCAGTCGAGGCCATCGGCACCCGGCGTGGTTGCTACCGGCGCAGCTGCCGGCGTCACTACAGCGGCGGCCACCGGTGCTGCCACCGGAGCCGGGGCAGGAGGAGGCGCAGGCGCGGCCACCGGGGCCGCTACCGGCGCGGTGCCTTCGATGGCATTGGTCAGAATGCGTTCGAGCGAATCGGGCATCGACGCCAGCTGGTCGGGCGAAGCGCCGTTCGACAGGTCGGTGAGCTGGTCGGCCACGAAACCGGACGCCTGCAGCGCCGCTTCGATGGCGATCGGCGTGACGGGTGCCGCGCCCGTGCGCAGCGCGTCGAACAGGTTCTCGGTCAGGTGGCAGGCCGCCACCAGCGCGGGCAGACCCATGAAACCGGCCCCGCCCTTGATCGTGTGAAACGACCGGAACACCGCATTGAGGGTTTCCTTGTTGTTCGGATCGCGCTCCAGACGGAGCAGATGTTCCTCAACGTTGACTGCCAGATCCATCGCCTCGACGACGAAATCCTTGAGCATATCGTCCATTAGAATCCCAGATCGGCAAGTAAGTCGTCAACGTTGTCCTGGTCCAGCGCCACGGACGGCAGGGCCGGACCCGACATCAGGGCCACCGGCTTGGCTTGCAGTTTCTCGCGCACCGCAGGCGGCGCGTTATCGCGCAGCAGTTCGGCCAGCTCGTGCTCGACCGTCTTGGTGATGATCACGACCTTTTTGATCAGCTGGCCGGTGATGTCCTGGAAGTCCTGGGCCATCATGATTTCCAGCAGGCGGGCTTTCTCCGCTTCGGTGGCTTCGGTGACGGCCTGGGCGAAGCCCTTGGAGTCGCCGGCCAGCGCCTTGAATTCGTCCAGACTCAGCTTGCCCGCGAACAGCGCGGTCCAGCGGGTATCCATTTCCTTGGCCTTCTTGCTCAGCACATCCTGCGCCGGCATGCCTTCGTCGAGCGTGTTGAGCACCTTGTTGGCGGCCTGCTCGGTCAGGCTGGCGACATATTCGAGCCGGTCCTGGGCGTCGACGATCTGCGAGGACGCTTCGGTCAGCGCCTTGTCGTAGCCCAGTTCGCGCAG
>CALRYE020000178.1:0-13225 GCA_943372275.1 Janthinobacterium lividum | reverse complement strand
AGCATCGATGGCTCTGGCACTGTGCACCGGCGCCGCTGCGCGCGACACCCACATCGAATTCTGGACCTTCAGCATGAAGCCGAAGTTCACGCCGTTTTTCGAATCGCTCAGCCGCAACTACGAAGCCGCCAACCCCGGCGTCAAAGTGGAATGGGTCGACTTCCCGTGGGATATCATCCAGACCAAACTGGTCACGCGCATCGTGGCCGGCACGCCGCCCGCGCTGGTCAACCTGAACGTGCCGTGGGCCGACGAATTCGCCCGCGACCAGCTGCTGCAACCGGTCGACGCCCTGCTCGGCCCCGGCTATATCCCCAGCACCCTGGCCGACCTGCGCTTCGGCAGTCAACGCGCGGGACAGAGCACCTACGGCTTCCCCATGTACAGCAACGTTGCCGTGATCGCCTACAACCGGCAGATCTTCAAGGCCGCGGGCTTAACGCGCGGCCCGGCCAGCCTGGACGAACAGCTGGCCTTCGCGCGCCAGATCGCCCAGCGTACCGGCAAGGCCGGCATCGCCCCCGCCCTGTCGAAAATCGACGGCCTGTTCATGCAGCAGGGCCTGGCCGTGATGGCCAACGGCCGCGCGGCGTTCAACTCGCCCGGGCACGTGGCGCTGGTGCGCAAACTGGCCGACACCTACCGCGCCGGCGGGCTACTCAAGGAAAGCCTGTTCGCCGAAGATAACTTCCCCGCCGTCGTCGCGGCCTACCAGGGCGGCCGCCTGGGCATGCTGCTGGCCCCGCCCACGGCGTTAAAGCGCATCCAGAGCGACGCGACCGACATCTACGCCATCACCGGCGTGGCCAACGCGCCGCTGGGGCCCACCGGCATCGCCGACGGCGGCTGGCTGATCCACTTCGCCGTGCCCAAGGGCGTGCCGGCGCGCGACCTGCCGGCCATCGGCAAATTCGCCCGCTACCTGACCGGCGACGCCAACCAGCTGGCCTTCGCCAAGCTGGCCAGCGTGTTCCCGGCCACCGTCAAGGCGGCCAGCGATCCGTTCTTCCTGGCCGTGGGCGGCAACGCGGGCGCCGCCGAACAGGCCGTGGCCACCGGCGCGCGCTCGATGGCGCATTCGCGCACCATGTACGTGGCCGGTGTGGACGACTACGATGAACTGCGCCGCTCGCTGGTCAAGGCCGTCGAAGCCGGCGTGACCGGCAAGCAGGACATCCAGCAGGCGCTCGACCAGGCCGCCGCCATCTGGGATCGCAAACTAAGGGCTGCCCCTTGAACGCGCGCACCCTGCAACCATGGCTGTTCCTGGCGCCGGCACTGGTGCTGCTTGGGGTGTTCTCGTTCTGGCCCGTTGCCTACGGCACCTGGCTGGCCTTTACCGACTTCAGCCTGGTGCGGCCCACCCGCTTTGTCGGCCTGGCCAACTTCCGCTACATCTTCGACAACGACATGTTCGTCACGGGTCTGAAAAACTCGCTGCTGTTCCTGCTGATGGTGCCGTTCGTGCAGATCGGCGCGCTGACCTTGGCCGTGCTGGTGAATAACCGCCTGCCCGGCATCCGCTACTTCCGCGCCGCCTTCTATGTGCCGGTGGTGACGACCGTCTCCGTGGTGGGCATCATGTGGGGCAGCATGTTCCACGAACAGGGCGCGCTGAACTACGCCATGCTGCAGCTGCGCCTGGCCAACGCGCCGCTGGGATGGCTGACCGACGACGCACTGGCGCTGTTCGCCGTCATGTTCGTCACCATGTGGCGCGGCCTGGGCTGGTACATGGTGATGTACCTGGCGGCGCTGCAGGCGATCCCCGGCGACATCCAGGAAGCGGCGCGGCTGGACGGCGCCTCGCGCTGGCAGCTGTTCTGGAAGATCACCGTGCCCATGCTGCGCCCCACCATCGCCGTGTGCACCGTGCTGTCGGTACTGGCGGCGCTCAAGGCTTATCAGGAAGTCGACGTGCTGACACAAGGCGGGCCGATGAACTCCACCTTCACCGCGCTGTACTACGCCTACGACCAGGGCCTGAAGCACCTCAAGCTGCCGCGCGCGCTGGCCGCCAGCCTGGTGGTATCGGTCATTTGCATCGGCATCGCGCTGGCCGGCCTGCGCTTTCTGAAGCCCCGGGTGCGCTGATGCGGATACACACTCATAAACGCAGCGCCGCCACCCTGCTCCATTATGCGCTGCTGTGCGCACTGGCCGTGCTGTGCGTGTTCCCGTTCTGGTGGACGCTGGTCACGGCCCTGTCGACCGAGGGCAATGTGTACGCCTTCCCGCCGGCCGTGTGGCCACGCGCGCCGTCGCTGGTCAATTTCGCCGACGTCTTCGCGGCCATTCCCATGCTGACCTTCTTCAAGAACTCGGTGCTGATCGCCGTCTCCACCGTGGTCTGGAAACTGGCGCTGTGCTCGCTGGCCGCCTACCCGCTGGCGCGCATGCACTTCCGCGGCCGCAAGCTGGTGTTCGGCGTGATCCTGGCCACGCTGGTGCTGCCATCCGAAGTGAACTTCCTGGTCAACTTCATCACCGTGACCAAGCTCAGTCTGGTGGACACCTACACCGGCGTGATCCTGCCCAACGTGGTCACGGCGGTGGCGATCCTGCTGCTCAAGCAAGCGTTCGAAGAAGTGCCGCAAGACCTGATCGACGCGGCCCGCGTGGACGGCGCATCCGAATGGATCATCTTCAGCCGCATCGTGCTGCCGCTGATCGCGCCGTGGCTGGCCACCGTCGGCATCCTGACGGCGGTGGAGGCCTGGAACGAATACATCTGGCCGTCCATCGTGATGAGCAAACCCGACCAGTTTCCCCTGTCGGCGGGCGTGCTGTACCTGCGCGGCACCTTCGGCAGCAATCCGCGCGTGATCGCCGCGGGCACCGTACTCACCATTCTGCCGACCCTGGCAGCCTTCCTTTTCACTCAACGATTTTTCATGCGCGGCATGGACGGAGCAGTCAAATGAACAACCTCAATCAGATCGCCGGCCGACTCATCATGATCCGCTTTCCCGGCACCGAACTCGATGCCGCCACCGCCGCCTTCCTGCGCGAAAACAGCGTGGGCGGCGTGTGCCTGTTCCGCCAGAACATGGTCAACTCCGAACAGCTCACGCGCCTGACGGGCGAGCTGCGCGCGGCCATGGGACCGAACGCGCTCATCGCCATCGACCAGGAAGGCGGCGCCGTGGTGCGCTCGACCTGGGTCCCTGCCCCGCCGGCGGCCATGGCGCTGGGCGCGGCCGACGACACCGAGCTGGCCTACGGCGTGGGCGCGGCGGTGGCGCGCGCCGTCAAGGCCCTCGGCTTTAACTGGAACTTCGCCCCGGTGCTGGACCTGAACAACAACCCGCACAACCCGGTGATCGCCGAGCGCTCCTTCGGCGCCGACCCGCAGCGCGCCACCGAACTGGCGCTGGCATGGATGGCCGGCAGCGAAGCCGAAGGCGTGGCCTGCTGCGTCAAGCACTTTCCCGGCCACGGCGACACCCACGTCGATTCGCACCGCGACCTGCCCACGGTGGACAAGCCGCTGGCCGAACTGGAAGCGTTCGAATTCAAGCCGTTCCGCATGGCCGGCCCGCATGCGCCGGCCCTGATGACGGCGCACATCGTCTACCCGGCGCTGGACGCCGAGTTCCCGGCCACCATGTCGCGCCGCATCCTGCACGACCTGCTGCGCACGGAGTGGGACTACCCCGGCGTGATCATCACCGACGGCATGGACATGCACGCCATCGCCGGGCGCTATGGCGCGGGCGCGGCCGCCGTGCGGGCGCTGGTGGCCGGCGCCGATATGGTGATGGCACTGGGTACGCCCGAAACGCAGGCCGAGACCATCGCCGCCATCGGCCAGGCGCTGGAAGACGGCACGCTGACCATGGAAGAAGTGAACGTGCGGCTGGCGCGCCTTGAGGCGCTGGCCGCCAAGTATCCATGCCGGCCGCGCGACTATATGGAAGACACGGCCGACCGGCTGGTGATGGCACACGCATGGCGCCGCAGCCTGTCGGCGCTGGGCCAGCCGCAGCGCCCGCCCGCCGGCAGCAAGGTGCGCCTGGTGGTGCGCCAGGACGTGGTCAGCGACGGCGTGTCGGAAGCGGGCGTGCCGGCCGCCGTGGTGGCGGCCATGCTGGGCCGCCTGTACGACGTCGACCTGTTCACCTTCGCCGACGCCGAATGCCTGGACTGGAACACGCTGCCGGACGACGGCCGCTTTACGATATTGGCGTCGACCTCGCGCCTGCGCTACGGCCCGCACGCGCGCGCCAACTGGAAGCCCGACCTGCATCTGGCGCTGTGGAACCCGTATCAGGCGCTCGACATCGCCGCGCCCGCCCTGATGACCTACGGCTTCGCTGCGCCGGCGCTGGACGCGGTGGAGGCCTGGCTGGCCGGTTCGCTGCAGGCGCAAGGCCGCGTGCCCGTTCCCGGCTTCGCCTGACGTCCCCACGCACGCCGCCCTTGACCCGACCCTGAAAGTAGCCCATGCGCGACACCCCGACAATCACTAAAAAAAACCGCAGCCCACTCGCATGGGTGCCCAGCCTGTACTTCGCCCAGGGTCTGCCGTTCTACGCGGTCGCCATCGTGGCCGGCCAGATGTTCAAGAGCATGGGCGTGCCGAACGACGAGATCGGCCATTGGACCGCGGCCATCATGTCGGCCTGGATCTTCAAGCCGCTGTGGAGCCCGTTCCTGGAACTGGTCAGCAGCAAAAAGCTCGTCATCGTCACCTTCCAGCTGGTCGGCGGCGCCTGCCTGGGGCTGGTGGCGCTGGCGCTGCACATGCCGTTCTGGTTCGCCGCCTGCGTGGCCATGCTGACCCTGGTGGCGATTTCGTCGGCCACCCACGACGTGGCCTGCGACGGCCTGTATATCGCCAGCCTGTCCGAAAAAGACCAGGCCCGCTACGCCGGCTGGACCGGCACGTTTTTCAACGCCGGGCGCTTCATCTCGGCCGGCGGCTTGCTGCTGCTAGCCGGCCACTTCGAAAAAACCATGGGCGTGACCTCGGCCTGGACCATCGTGTTCTGCATCCTGGCCGCCATGATGATCACGCTGGGCCTGTACAACGGCTGGGCGCTGCCGCTGGCAAAAAACCAGGTCGCCAGCGCCAACAGCGCGTCCTCCATCGCGCGCACGCTGCGCGAAGTGATCGTCGAGTACTTCAAAAAGCCCGACATCTGGGTCTCGATCCTGTTCATCATCCTGTTTCGCGCCGGCGAAGCGCAGATCCAGACCATCGGCCCGCTGTTCCTGCGCGAAGCGCGCAACCTGGGCGGCCTGGGCTTGAGCACCGCGGAGGTGGGCGCCGTGTACGGCACCGTCGGCACGGTCGCCTTCATCGTCGGCAGCGTGGCGGGCGGCTACTTCACTTCGTGGCTGGGTCTCAAGCGCGCCATGCTGCCGCTGATCTTGTGCGTCAACCTGCCCAACCTGGTGTTCTACTTTTTGTCGACGTCCCTGCCTACCGACCTGGCCGTGATCGGCATCGCGCTGGGCGTGGAGATGTTCGGCTACGGCTTCGGCTTCGTCGGCCTGATCCTGTACATGATGCAGGTGGTCGCGCCCGGCAAATACCAGACCGCCCATTACGCGTTCTCGACCGGGATCATGCAGCTGGGCTTTTCGCTGTTCAAATACGTCAGCGGCGACATCCAGGTGGCGCTGGGCTACCAGCATTTCTTCCTGTGGGTGCTGGCGGCGGCCATCCCCGTCGCGGTACTATCGCAGTTAATTCCCATGCGCGCACCCTCCAGCAACCCGGCAACCTAGAGAACAGGCGGACTGATATGGCCCAGGTCACCCTCAGGGATGTGGTCAAGCGCTACGGCGACGCGGCCGTGGTGCATGGCGTCGACCTGGACATCGCCGACGGCGAGTTCGTCGTCTTCGTCGGCCCGTCCGGCTGCGGCAAATCGACCTTGCTGCGCATGATCGCCGGGCTGGAAGAAATCAGCGAAGGCGAACTGCTCATCGGCGGCAAGCTCGCCAACCACCTGCCCCCGGCCCAGCGCGAACTGGCCATGGTGTTCCAGTCGTACGCGCTGTACCCGCACATGACGGTGTTCGAGAACATGGCGTTCGCCCTCAAGCTGGCCGGCCACAAGGGCGCGGCGCTGCGCGACGCCGTCACGCGCGCGGCCGACATCCTGCAGATCACCCATCTGCTGCAGCGCCGCCCCAAGGATCTGTCGGGCGGCCAGCGCCAGCGCGTGGCGATCGGCCGCGCCATCGTGCGCAAACCGCAGCTGTTCCTGTTCGACGAACCGCTGTCGAACCTGGACGCCAGCCTGCGCGTGCAGATGCGGGTGGAACTGGCGCGCCTGCACCGCGAACTGGGCACCACCATGATCTATGTGACCCACGACCAGGTCGAGGCGATGACGCTGGGCCAGCGCATCGTCGTCATCAACGCGGGGCGCGTCGAGCAGGTCGGCACGCCAGCGCAGTTGTATAACCAGCCCGCCAACCTGTTCGTGGCCGGCTTTCTGGGCACGCCCAAAATGAACCTGTTCGCCGGCGAAGTGGCCGCCGCCGGCGCCACGCGCCTGACCGTCAGGCTGGAAGACGGCACCTTGCTCGACGCTGCCGTGGACGGCAGCCACCAGAACGAAGGCGCGCGCGTCACGCTGGGCATCCGCGCCGAGCACCTGGCCATGCTGACGGGCGAGCCGCGCCAGGGCAACCTGGTCGAACTGGGGGTACGCCACGTGGAGTACCTGGGCGACCAGAGCATCGTGTATGGCGCGGCCGCCGGCAGCGCCGAACTGGTGGCGCTGCGCCTGCCGCCCGGCATGACAGCGGCGCCCGGCGCCCGCGTTCGCGCCCATCTGCCGCCCGCATCCTGTATGGTGTTCGATGCGCTTGGCATGGCTGTGCCCGCTTCGTCAAGTGTTCCGCATGGAAATCAGGGCGATTCTGTACACTTTATGTAACAATACCGCTTCGCTCATTTTATGTCATCGATTGAAGGATACTTATGTCCCAATTCCGTCTTGCTCGCATCAGCCTGATCCTGGCCGCCATCGGCCTGAACGCCGCCCCTGCCCTGCTCACGTCCGCCCACGCGCAGGCTGCCAAGCCAGCTGCGGCCGAAGCACCGAAAGAGAATGTGCGGCCCGAGATCTTCAAGCTGATCGACCCCGCCGTGATCCAGCCGCTGCTGACGGCCAAGAACTACACCGAAGTCCAGAGCCGCATCACCCAGGCCGAAGCCGTCGCCAACCGCACGCCGTTCGAGACCTACATCATCGACCGCATGAAAGTGCAGCTGGGCTCGGGCACCAACAACGTCGCCATGACCACGGCCGCGCTGGAAGCGTCGATCGCGTCGGGCCGCCTGACGCCGGCCGAAGAAGCCGATTTCACCCAGGTGCTGGGCAGCTACGCCTACACCGCCAAGAACTACCCGAAGGCCATCGAGTACTACAAGCGCTATCAGAAAATCAGCCCGACCCCGCTGAAGGTGCGCGATTTGCTGGTGCGCGCCCACTACCTGAGCGGCGACTACGCCAGCGCCAGCACCGAGCTGCTGCCGGTGGTGACCGAGGCTGAAAAGGCCGGCAAGATCCCCGAGAAGGAAGACCTGAGCCTGCTGGCCAGCTCGTACGGCAAACTGAAACAGATGCCGGCCTACTTCGGCGTGCTGGAAAAGCTGGCGCAGTACTACCCGACGGACGAATACTGGACCGACCTGCTCAACAACGTGCAGCGTAAGCCCGGCTTTAACAACCGCCACCAGCTCGATATCTATCGCCTGGAAAGCGCCGCCATCAAGACCATGGCGCCGGAAGAGTACACCGAGATGGCCGAACTGGCGCTGATCGCCGGCTTCCCGACGGAAGCGAAAAAAGCGCTGGACGCCGGCTTCGCCGCGGGCGTGCTGGGCACCGGTTCCAACGGCGCCAAGCACAAGCAGCTGCGCGACAAGGCCAACAAGGGCGCGGCCGACGACGCCAAGAACATCGCCAGCGGCGAAGCATCGGCCGCCAAGGGCAAGGACGGCACCGGCCTGGTCAACCTGGGCTACGCCTATGTGACGATGGACCAGTTCGACAAGGGCATCGAATTCATCAAGCAGGGTATCGCCAAGGGCATGGGCAAGAAAGCCGATGAAGCCCAGCTGCACTTGGGCGTGGCCTACGCCAAGGCCGACCGCAAGGATGAAGCGATCAAGGTGTTCGAAGGCCTGAAAGGCGGCGACGGCATGAGCGACATCGCCAAGTACTGGATCATGGTGCTGAACCGTCCGGCCGGCGGCGCAACGGCGACTGCGGCAGCACCAGCGGGCGCTCCGAAGTAAAAAAACCACACTCTTCATGCAAGGCGGGTACTGGCGCAAAGCCGGTCCCGCTTTTTTTTCGCCTGACGTTATGATGGCCCGGCACCCACCATCGCGCCGCGGCGATATCCATGAACAGAACCACACTGCTTGCCCTGGTGCTGACAGCCACGTTGGTGTCGGCCTGCGGCGCCCTGCCCGTGCAGCGCATCGCCCCCATCCACGATCACGCCGTGGCGTATTGGGGCGATGTGGGCGCAGCCACCGTGCTGGCCACGCGCGACACGGCGCACGTGACGCCGGAAGAACGGTACACCAGCCTGTACACGGACATGGCGACGCTGCATATCGCCATCCACGACGCCTTGTCCGCCATCGACCGGCGCTATGCGCCGTACACGCCGCTTGCGGCGTCGGCGGCGCCCGTGGCGTCCGCGGCGCAGGCGTCGCGCGATGCGGCCGTCGCCGCTGCCGCCTACACGGTGCTGCAGCGGCTGTTCCCCAGCCGGTCGGTGCATTACTGGGGCGCGTACCGGCGCTTTTCCGCCGCGCTGCCGGACGGCCACGCCACCATCAGCGGCCTGACGCTGGGCGCGCGCGCTGCCGAAGCAATCCTGGCGCAGCGCGCCAACGATGGCCGCGCCGTCGCGCTGGCCCCGTACCAGGCGCTGGAAGCGCCGGGCCGCTTTCGCGGCATCGACCCGATCAACCGTTACGGGCCATCGATCAAGCCGTTCGCCCTGCTGCGCATGGACCAGTTCCGGCCACCGGCGCCACCGGCGCCGGGCAGCAAGGCGTTCCTGGCCGACCTGGCCGAGGCGCGCGCCCGCGGCGGCGCGGTCAGCGCCGTGCGCACGCAGGCGCAGTGGGACGCGGCGCGCTTTCACACCGAGGCCCCCGGCACCTTCCTGATCCGTAACCTGTCGCGCTTCGCGCGCGGCACCGCCGACAGTGTCGAAGCGGCGCGCCTGATGGCGCTGATCTACGTGTCCACCGCCGACGCCATGTCGGCCTGCTTCGAAGCGAAGTACCACTACGACTACTGGCGGCCGAGCACCGCCATCGCGGCGGCCGATGCCGGCTCGCCCGACACCGACTGGACGCCAAGCCCCACGCCGAACCATCCTGAGTACCCGGCGGCGCACTCTTGCGGGGCGGCCGCGGTGGGCGAAACGCTGCGCCAGCATTACGGCAGCACGCGGGTCGAGTTCACCATGGACAGCAAGGCCACCGGCACCGGCACCACCGGCACCTACCGCAGCACCAGCGCGCTGGCGGCGGAAAGCAGCGAGGCGCGGGTCGACGGCGGCATGCACTTCCGCAGCGCCACGGTGGCCGGCATCAACCTCGGCACCGCGGTGGCCGACTGGGTGGCACGGCACCACTTCCGCCGCAGGGCCCAGTGATCGTGCAGCTACCGTGTCGGGTGCGGCCAGGTCCGGCGCATCGGTTAGTTCGCGCACATCCAATGCGGGTAGAGCCGCGCATACTCGGCGCTACTCTACAGCCGGCTGCCGAAAGACTATCATGACCACTGCACGCAAAGGACAGGCCCCTGCCAAACTGGGACGCGACGAATTTCACCTGGTGTTCTCGCGCTCCTTCAAAGACCCGTCCTTCGAAGCGGTGGCGCGCGAGCTGGCCGCCGTCGAACAGACCGCGTGGGAGAACTACGTGGCCTCGCACAAGGCGCCGGTAACGGTCAAGGCCGGCCCCGGCTTCGCCGACCCGGACTACGACCTGTCGATCGAATGGAAGCAGGCGCGCGACCGGCTGCTGGCGGCCGAAGCGAAGCAGAAAGACCCGGCCACGCGCTCGCGCATCCTGCTCATCAACGGTTCGGCGCGCAACGACGGCACCTGCCCGGGCGAGATCTCCAAAACCTACCGCATGACAGAACTGGCGCGCCTGCTGCTGGAAGCCGAGGGCGTGCAGGTCGATGTGCTGGACCTGAGCCTGCTCACGTCCAGCTACGACCATCATATCCACCCGTGCAAAGGCTGCGCCTCCACCGCCATGCCGCTGTGCCACTGGCCGTGCAGCTGCTACCCGAACAATTCGCTGCGCCAGACCAGCGACTGGATGAACGACATCTACGAGCAGTGGGTCGCTGCCCACGGCGTGATCATCTTTACCCCGGTGTACTGGTACCAGACCCCGGCCGTGCTGAAACTGATGATCGACCGGCTGGTATGCGCCGACGGCGGCAACCCCGATCCCACTTCCACGCACGGCAAGGATGCCGACAAGGCCAAGCAGATCGAACTGGCTGGCTGGGACTATCCCAAGCACCTGGCCAACCGGGCTTACGGCGTGGTGGTGCACGGCGACGTGGCCGGCATCGAAGGCGTGCGGCGCTCGCTGACCGACTGGCTCGACTGGATGGGACTGGTCGATGCCGGACGCATGTCGCGCCTGGACCGCTTTATCGGCTACTACGAGTCGTACGCGGAGAGTCACGAAGTGTTCGACCGCGACACCGATTTTCAGGAAGAGGTCAAGAACGTCGCGCGCGCGGTCGGCAACGCGGTCAAGGAGCTGCGCGCCGGCAGCTTGTCGCAGCCGGACGCGCCGCTGACGGCTCCGCGCCCGAAATAAGCCGGGCTAACGCTATTCCGTTATGAACCACTTATCGTGGAGTGTGCCGCAGGGCTGCGCTACTACTGAGCGGCGCCCAGCACGCGCGCGAACTCGCCGGCCTTGAGCTCCAGAGTGCTGCATACAGCGCTCGCGCCGGTGGTGGGCACGGCGCAGGGCTTGTCGCGGTCCAGCGACCAGAAATGCAGGCCCGCGAGCTTCATGCTCTTGACACCTGCAGCCAGGGTACGCGCGTCGTCGAGGGAAAACACGTTGGTCACCACATCGTTCACGCCGATCATCGCGGTCAGGGCGATCTGCCTGTACGGGATGGCGTATTTTTCGTGGACGTTGCGGGCGGCCTGCAACGCCGAGCGGCCCATGTCGCACACGCCGCCCTGCACCACGCACACGTCGGTGCTGGCAGGTCCGTAATCCATCACCATCAGGTTGTACACAGCACCCTTGAGCTGGTTGCGCTTGACCGCCGCCAGGATGGTTTCGCCCAGCGCGTTGAGACTGCGCCGGCTGCCGTCGCTGGCCGCGTGGGTGGCGATGGTGAAGCTGTAACGCAGCTGCGGATACTTTTTCTGCGCGTACCTGGCGCGCTTGACCAGATCGTCCACCTGCCCGGGAGTCTGGCCATGTTCGATGTCGAAGTCGATACCCAGCAGCTGGGGCGAGGCGTAGCGCGCGATGAAGCGTTCCATGCCGGCGTCGCTGGCGCAGGTAAAGGCGGCATTGGCGCCGCCGGTGGAAATCAGATAACCGCGGCGCGCGGCCACGAAGGCGGCCACGTTGGCGTCGGCGATCTGCTGGCCGCTCTTGCCTTCCCACGTCTCCTGACCGCATTCGCCGGTAGCGAAGGCCCAGGTCAGCGCGCCCTGCTCCGGCACGCGCGCCCGTTCCGACAACGGCAGGTATTGATAGGGACTATAAATAAAGCGCGGCGCTGTCGGGGCGTTCGGCTTGGCGGCAAAGGCCGCGGCCGGCGCGGCCAGCGCGCCGCATGCCAGCGCGGCAATCAGGAAGGACTTCATGTGGGGCGGACCTTGGTCAGCACACCCTGGCGATGGGCCGGGATGTGCGCTGCGGGATCGACGGACGCGTCGAAGACGTAATGCTGAAACATCGCGGCCCAGGCCGCGCGGTGCTCGGGCCGCATGGTGCGCATGGCGACCATGGCGGTCGTCAGCGCATCCATCGGGCCGGGCGCAGATTCGGGCGCGGCGCCCTGCGCCTGCCACCAGTAGTTGACCAGAATATTGAGCATGCCGGTCGACTGCACATGGTGCCACCACAGCGTGGGAATGTAGATCGCGTCGCCCGGTTCCAGATCGGCCACCTGGGCATGCGCAAGCGCCTCCTCAAAACGCGGAAAGCGCTGCAGGTCGGGGGCCGCGAAGTCGACCATGCTGATCGGCGTGGGCGTGGGCGCGAAGTCCAGCGGGCCGATATACAGGTTGCCGACCTGCTCGGGCGGAAACAGGGTGAAGCGGCGCTGCCCCGCCACCACGCAGGCCAGGTTGTCGGACTGGTCGAAGTGGGCCGGGGTGGTGATGGTGTTGCCGATCCAGATGCGCGGGCGGATCGCCGCGTCCAGCAACGGTATCGGATTGTCGCTGGCAAAGCGCGGCAGGCACTGGTCGATCAGCGCGCTTTGCACGGCCACGGAAGGAGGATCGGCAAACTGCGAATAGCGCGCCAGCTGCTCGATGACGCTCGATACGGGCAGCTGGCGGCGGGCGAAATTGAAGCCGTTCATGTCGGGCCGGTAGAACAGCCGGCCGTTCTCGCTTGCGGGGGCCAGCAGCGCATCGACCGGGCTGCCGCTGTCGCAGTCCATCAGGTAGCCGCAGATGGCTTCGGGCGACTCGCTGGTCATGGCCACGGCCGGCCAGTGGCGAACGAAGCCGCGCAGGATGGCAGGCCGGTAACCGGCGGTGATGGCACGCAGGGTCGCGGCATCGACATCGTAAAACTGTGCCACGCTGGGCGGGGATGCATTCATGGGCATGATTCTGGCACAAAAAAAACCGCCACCGCCGGATGCATGGCGGCGGCGGTGGCGCTGTAGCGACCCTGTGGCGACGCTGTAGCGGCTTAGTACTTCAGACGCAGACCTGCATAGTACTGGGCGCCATTGGCATAGAAGCGGCCCGGCTGGTCCCGGTTGTAGTTGTAGTTCTTCAGGATCGGATTGTTCAGATTCTGGCCGCTGAAGGTCAGCGTCAGGTTCTTGGTCAACGAGAAGTTGGCCGATGCCGACACGGTGCCCACGTCGTCCTGATACAGCGGCGTGCCACGGTCCTGCGCCGCCAGATAGGACGAACGCCATGCATAGCCGATGCGGGCGTTGAAGCGGTCGTTCTCGTAGTACGCGCCGATATTGGCCGTGACCTT
>CALRYE020000177.1:0-13289 GCA_943372275.1 Janthinobacterium lividum | reverse complement strand
AAAACAAAACTGGAGGCGGATGTTGGAATCGAACCAACTTACCCAGCTGTGCAGGCCGGTGCATTGCCATTTTGCTACTCCGCCGTTGAATCCAGTTTACGCACGCTGAGCTGGGCGCATACCGGTTTGCTCAAGGCCGCGAGCGAAACTAAGTGGCGGCAAAACGTTCGCTGCGCACAGCGCAAGCGTGTTGACTCTCACCACTTGTTGTACCGAAAAGACGTTTCTCGGCATTTCGTTA
This sequence comes from Janthinobacterium lividum, assembly GCA_943372275.1. Lineage (GTDB taxonomy): Bacteria > Pseudomonadota > Gammaproteobacteria > Burkholderiales > Burkholderiaceae_D > Telluria_A > Telluria_A lividum_A. The sequence continues at coordinate 13,048 of CALRYE020000177.1, read as the reverse complement.
TCGAGCCATTATCGTAATCCTGCTCTATTTCCCCTCGGGCAATAAATACGGGCGCAAAGCTTTTACACTCCAATTTCACCGGAGAACTTTGTGAAATTACGAAACAATAAACTTGGCGGATCTGCCATCGCGCGCCTCATGGGCGCCGGCGCGCTGGCGCTGCTGTGCAACGGCGCCGCGGCCGCCGAAGACGACACCATCGCCACCGACCGTCCCGACTTCGTCGAGTCGAGCAACGTGGTGGGCAAGGGACGCTTCCAGCTGGAGACCAGCATGGCGCTCGAGCGCAACCGCGATGCCGGCGTGCGCGCGCGCGCCTGGTCCACCCCCACGCTGCTGCGCGCCGGGATTGGTGAGCATACCGAGCTGCGCATCGAAACCGATGGCCGCGTACGCAGCCGCATGGACGGGCAGCCCGATAGCAGCGGCAATTCCGATGTCTCGCTGGGCATCAAATGGCACCTGGCCGATGCCGTCGCCAATGCGCCGTCGATGGGGCTGCTGGTGCATGCCGACCTGCCCAGCGGTTCGACGGCGTTGCGCGGCGAGGGTGTGCGCCCGTCGGCGCGCCTGGTGGCCGAATGGGAGTTGCCCGACGATTTCTCGCTGGGCGTGATGCCGGGTCTGTCGTACGAGTCCAACGAGCAAGGCAAGCGCTACGTGAACGGCATTCTGGGCGTGGTGGTGGGCCGGGCACTGAGCGAGCGTCTGCGCGGCTTCGTCGAAATTGCCGCGCCGCAGCTGGCGCGCCGCCGCGATGGCGGCACCGTGGCCACCTTCAACACCGGGCTGGCCTACCTGATCACGCCGTTATGCCAGATCGATACCGCGCTCTCGCGCGGCCTGAACGCCCGAACGCCCGACCTGAGCTGGACGGTCGGCTTGTCGTTCAAACTGTAATCATCCGCGAAAGTCCCCATGAACTTCACCATCAAAAAGCGGCTGCTGCTGTCCAACGTCGCGGGCCTGGCGTTTGTTGCCATCGTCGGCCTGATCGGTTACTACGGCGCCCACGTGCTCGGCCAGGCCATGAACGCCATGTCGCTCAACGGCAGCACCATGAAAGACCAGCTGCAAGCCGACATGGCCCACGACGCCCTGCGCGCCGACGTGATCGCGGCCCTGCTGGCCAATGCCGGCGGCGACGACAAGCAACGGGGTGAGGCGGTCAAAGATGCGGGCGAACACATCGCCATCTTCCGCAAATTACTCAAGGACATGGAAAGCCAGGCCACCGATGCGGACCTGAAACGCGCCATGGCCCAGGTGCGGCCCGATGCCGACGCATATCTGGCCAGCGCGGCCCGCATGATGCAGTTGGCCGCGACCGACAAGGTGGCGGCGCAGGCGGCATTTACCGGCTTCATGGTCAGCTTTCGCACCCTGGAAAAGAGCATGGGGGAACTGAGCGAGCTGATCGAAGCCAACGCCACCGCCACCCAGGCCGGCGGCGACAAGATGGTCAGGCAGGCGCAACTGCAGATCGTGGCCGTGCTGATCGGCTCCCTGCTGGTGATGATGGCCATGGGCACGCTGATGTCGCGCGCCATCGTGCGCCCGCTGGACGAAGCGATCGGTTTCGCCAGCCAGATTTCCGCCGGCGACCTGGGCGGCGAACTGGCCAGCGACGCCGCCGACCACACCGAAACGGGGCGCCTGAAGCATGCGCTCAGCCAGATGCGCGAAAACCTGCATCACATCGTCGGGCAGGTGCGCGACGGCACCGACACCATTGCCACGGCCTCGCGCGAGATCGCCGAAGGCAATATGGACTTGTCGACGCGCACCGAAATGCAAGCCGGCTCACTGGAGGAAACCGCCTCGTCCATGGAACAGATCACCGCCACGGTGCGTCAGAATGCCGACAGCGCGCGCCAGGCCAATGTACTGGCCGAGTCCGCATCCAGCGTGGCCGTGCAGGGCGGCGAAGTGGTCGCCAGCGTGGTGGCCACCATGGGCGCCATCGACAGCGCCTCGCGTAAGATCGTCGAGATCATCGACGTGATCGAAGGCATCGCATTCCAGACCAATATCCTGGCCCTGAACGCCGCCGTGGAAGCGGCGCGCGCGGGCGAACAGGGACGCGGCTTTGCCGTGGTGGCGGCCGAAGTGCGCAACCTGGCCCAGCGCTCCAACGCCGCTGCCAAGGAAATCAAGATCCTGATCGGCGCCTCCGTGGCTCAGGTCGACCTGGGCAGCAAACTGGTCGGGCAGGCCGGCGCCACCATGCACGACATCGTTGCCAGCGTGCGCCGGGTGAGCGACGTCATCGGCGAGATCACCGTTGCGGGGCGCGAACAGGAGTCCGGCATCGAGCAGGTCAACCAGGCCATCGCCCAGATCGATACCGCCACCCAGCAAAACGCCGCGCTGGTGGAAGAGGCGGCCGCTGCGGCTGCTTCCATGCAGGAACAGGCCGGCAACCTGGCACAGGTGGTCAGCGTCTTCAAGCTGAGCGCGTCGCCGCGGCGCAACGCCATGCTGCCGGCGTAGCCAGGCCGAGCCGATGGGAAATGATACTTTCGGTATGGCTACCTAGCGCTGGGTAAATTCCTAGTTAGCTAGACTTTCAGTGGGCGAATTATCGCCATGACATTGCTTCTCACCCACTGGAGACCACCATCATGAAGACCACGCTGTGTAAATGTTTGTTGGCGGCAGCCATTGCCGCCAGTTTCTCCAGCCCTCTCGCCGTTTCCGCGGCCGAGCCTGCGGCAACCATGGATACCCCTGCCAAAAGCGCGCTGAACAAGGCCGATCAAGCCATCGTGATCGGCATGGCGCAAGCGAACATGGCCGAAGTCGAAGCGGGCAAGCTGGCCGTGTCGAAGACCCAGGATGCCGCCGTCAAGGCGTACGCCCAGCAGATGATCGACGACCATACCAAAGCCCTGAACGACGTCGCCACGCTGGCCCAGAACAAGGGCGTCACCTTGCCGACCGAGCCCGATGCCAGGCACAAGGCCATGGCCGCCAAACTGAGCAAGCTGTCGGGCGACAAGTTCGACAAGGAATATATGGCCCAGGCCGGCGTTGCCGATCACACCAAGGTGCACGCCAAGCTGAAGAAGGATCAGGCCAAGGCCAGGGACCCGGATGTGAAGGCGCTGGCGGCCAAGATGCTGCCGACCGTCGAGCAGCATTTGCATCATGCGACCGAAGCGAAGAAGACCGCTTCTGCGGCCAAGTCGTAAGCAGTTCGCGTAGGGCACCGTGACCGCTTGGTCGCGGTTAACGGAAAAGCCCGCTTCCTTTTCAGGAAGCGGGCTTTTCGTTACGTCGGTAGTGCGTAGAACTCTGGCGAATTATGCGCAGCCTGGTGGTTTGTATTTTGCGTCCGTAATGCCAGCGGTAACGCAGCTGTAGGTGCCGGCAGCAGTGCGGGTGTACGAAATAATCGCGGCATCTTCCGTCCCAGCGCGGCCTGGTTTGGCGATCACGCATTTCAGGGCGTTGGCCGTGTCGCCGGTGGCCGCGGTCGCGGTAACGCTGATGTCCTTGCAGTTGCCGCTAGCTGCAGCCAGGCCTACCAACGCCAAGGTTTGAGTAGTGCTTTCAGTTGCCAACAGTTCGTAGGCAGTTTTGCCGCCGGTGATGTCCGCCAGCGCTGCTGTGACTTTCGCCTTGGCGATGTAATCCTGGTAAGCAGGAATGGCAACAGCAGCCAGGATACCGATGATGGCGACAACAATCATCAATTCAATCAGGGTGAAACCTTTTTGTGCCTGGCGTGGAATGTAGCGTTTCATGGTGTTACTCCGTTTGTGATGAGAGGGAACTGCTGGGAAAGTTATTTTGTCTTGCACTTTCTATTGAGCAATCACTGTGCCAGCTCGGAAGCAGGCAGGAACGTTTTCATTCAGGTCAACAAAACCCGCAATCTCCCCCGATCTGACCACCGTGACGCCTCTTCCACCGCTTCTTGAATGTGACTTGACGGGCTAAAAGGGGTGTCAAAAGGCTGTTACGTGCAACAAGAACGCGGATGCCGGCAACGCGTAGGCGCAAACGGATCTCGCCATTCTGTTCTTAGAAGCCAAACGCTCAAGACCGCCGTGTACAGGCTCAATTAGTCGCAGAACCGAGACTACTGCAGCGCGATGTACCACTTGGGCTGCTGTAACGAAAAAGCCCGCTTCCTTTGCAGGAAGCGGGCTTTTCGTTACGTCGGTAGTGCGTAGAACTCTGGCGAATTATGCGCAGCCTGGTGGTTTGTATTTTGCGTCCGTAATGCCAGCGGTAACGCAGCTGTAGGTGCCGGCAGCGGTGCGGGTGTACGAAATAATCGCGGCATCTTCCGTACCAGCGCGGCCTGGTTTGGCGATCACGCATTTCAGGGCGTTGGCGGTGTCGCCGGTAGCAGCCGTCGCGGTAACGGTGATGCCTTTGCAGTTGCCGCTCGATGCAGCCAGGCCGACCAGCGCCAAGGTTTGAGTAGTGCTTTCGGTTGCCAGCAGTTCGTAGGCAGTTTTGCCGCCGGTGATGTCCGCCAGTGCTGCAGTGACTTTCGCCTTGGCGATGTAATCCTGGTAAGCAGGGATGGCAACCGCAGCCAAAATACCGATGATGGCGACAACGATCATCAATTCAATCAGGGTGAAACCTTTTTGTGCCTGGCGTGGAATGTAGCGTTTCATGGTATTACTCCGTTTGTGATGAGAGGGAACTGCGTGGAAAGTTATTTTGTCTTGCACTTTCTATTGAGCAATCACTGTGCCAGCTCGGAATCAGCCCGGAACGTTTTCATTTACGTCATCAAACCGGAATTTCGCCCCGATTTCGCCACCGTGACGCCTCTGGTACCGCTTCTTGGATGTAACATGACGGGATAAAAGGGGTGTCAAAGGTTGTCACTCGGCAATTTAAGGGGTGTGTGATGGAAATGATCAGTGTGCCGACAGCAATGACGTTGACCGGATGGAGCGAAAGCACCTTTCGACGCCGCGTTGCCGACGGATCGATCGTGCGGGCACGCGAAACCGAAGGCAACGGCCGCTCGATGGTGGAATTCGATGCCATCAAGCCCTTCATCTCCATTCCCCTGCAAGACGGGGATCTGCAGGTTATCAAGAACGCCGACGCCGGCAATGCGGAGGCGCAAACGGACCTCGCCATTCTGTTTTTGGAAGCCAAACGCTTCAAGACCGCGGTGTACTGGTTGAATTTGTCGCAGAAACAAGACTATTCCAGCGCCATGTATTACCTGGGCTGCTGCTATTCCGACGGCAACGGCGTGCCGCAAGATAAGAACCTCAGCCTGATGTGGCTGGCCAAGGCGGCAGCGTATGGCCATGTCTTCGCGCAAGGGCGGATCGATGCCATGCGCGAGAAAGGCGCCTGACCGATGACGGTCAGCGCAATTCTGTTCGACATCGACGGCACCCTGGTATTGCGGGGCGCGGCGATTGACGGGGCTGCGGCCGCAGTCGCGTACGCGCGCGCGCAAGGCATCGCCGTGCGCTTTCTCACCAACACGACCGCGCGCACGCCTGCCGACATTGCCGCCGGCCTGACCGCACTGGGCATCCCGGCGCAGGCGACCGATGTGCAAACCCCCGTTACCGTGTGCCTGGCCATGCTGGCGGCCCGGCCCGGAGTACGCTGCCATTTGATGCTGCCGCCCTCGGTGATCGGCATGTTCGATGGTGTCGCGCGCGACGACCGCCATCCGGATCTGGTGGTGATCGGCGACCTGGGCGCGCAGTTCGATTACGCCGCGCTCAACCGCGCGTTTGCTATGCTGCGCGCGGGCGCCGGCATGATTGCCCTGCAAAAGAACCTGTACTGGTTCGCCACGGACGGCGCCCGGCTCGACTGCGGCGCCTTCGTGCTGGCGCTGGAGGCCGCCAGCGGCGTCACGGCAGAGGTGGCCGGCAAACCGTCGCAAGCGTTCTTTGCCGCCGCGCTGGCGGCAGTGCAATGCCGGCCCGAGAACGTGCTGGTCGTGGGCGACGATGGCGCCACCGACATTGCCGGCGGAAACGCCGCCGGGGCGCGGACCGTGCTGGTCGGCACCGGCAAGTTTGCCGACGGCGGTCAACGGGGCGATGAAACCTACTTCATCGACAGCGTGAGCGCTCTTCCCGCCTTGTTGGCTCAGCTTGGGTGTTGACGGGTTGCCGCCGCTGTCACAGCGGCGCCCGCCGAACGCGGTGCGCTAAGCGGTGATGAGCACGTCGGTACCCACCGCGACCAGTTCGAACAGCTCGATAATCTCCGCATTGCGCATGCGGATACAGCCATGCGACAGCGGCACGCCCATGGGCGAACTGTCGGGACAGCCGTGGATATAGATATAGCGGTTCCTGGTATCGACATTGCCGCCCAGGTTCTTGCCGGGCTCGCACCCCTTCAGCCACATGATGCGGGTGAGCACCCAATCCTTGCGCTTGGCGCCGGCGGGCGGCTCCTTGAAGACGTTGCCGGTATTGCGGCGGGCGACGAAGATGGTATCGGGCGCGCAGCCTGCGCCAAATTTTTCATCGATGACATGCTGGCCGCGCGGGGTGCACTGGCTACCCGAGCGCTCGCCCGGGCCGTTTTTCGCCGTCGACACCCGGTAACTGCGCACGACGTTGCCGTCGTCGATCAATTCTAACGTCTGGTGTTCGATGCTGACGATGATCTGGGCTGCCACGGTCTACTCCCTCGTTGAAATGTCGACGATTGAGTAAAACATAACAGTATGAACATGTATACATCTTTGGCGCGGCCATGTGGGGCGCGCCGGATCTGGACGAAAAAAGGAGCCTTGACGGCTCCTTTTGCATTCCGCCCGCGCAAGCGCTGACGGCGAACTGACTGCCGAATTAATTCGACAGATCTTCTTTAGCGAAGTATTTGCGGGCATACGCCAGCAGCTCGCCATCGTTCGGGTGGTCGACGGTTTCAACGCTGACGACCTTGTCGGCCACATCGCCGTGGCTCTTGGTCAGGTGGCGCATGAACGCCAGTTTTTCCTGGCCTGGGCCGACGATCAGAATTTGTTTCGCTTCGGTCAGCGCGGCGATCACTTCATGCATATACGTATGGTCTTCCTCGGCACGGTTGTTCGAGACAACGCCGGCTTTCTTGTGCTGGGAGGTGGTCTTGATGACTTCCGATTCGGCGGCATCGCGCGTGAAGTGGATAACGTGGGCTTCGGCCTGGTCGAGCCAGACGACTGCGTGATTAAACGACATGATGTTTTCCTTGGTGTGGGGAGTTGCCGGTTAGGGGCAACGATCGCGGCCTGAGGCTGCGAGGAGGGACTTCGGGAAGGCAAGTGCAACGCCAATACTTGCAGTGTGCGCGCAGCAAGCGGATCCATCTGTTCGGAGACGTACATAGCCGCGCCATCCGTAGTTTGCTGCAGCAAGCGGGTCAACCCGGCACGGTTGTCCCGCTTCAGGGGGCTTTTCCATGCCGCCAGCGTGCGCGACTCAACAGACCGCACCTGTTTCAGCGCCTACAGTCGACAGTCAACTGTGAGGGGTGGGCATGAGCGATAACGTGGAAATCAAGCATGACAATGCGCCGTCCGGTGGCTGGGGATCGGTCAAGGAAGTCACGCACATCCTGGCACAGGAGGGTGTAATCGCCGAGGGCAGCGCGCTGCTGCTGCATCAGAACAAGACCGACGGCTTTGCCTGCGTCAGCTGCGCGTGGGCAAAACCTGCCAATCCACACCCGTTCGAATTCTGCGAAAGCGGCGCCAAGGCGACCGCGTGGGAAATCACCGGCAAGACCGTCACGCCGACGTTCTTCGCGCGCCACCGCTTGAGCCAGCTGGAGAGCTGGTCCGACCATGCGCTGGAAGAAAGCGGCCGCCTCACCGAACCGATGCGCTGGGACGAGGTCAGCGACACCTATGTGCCAACTAGTTGGGATGATGCGTTTGCCGCCATCGGTGCGCAGTTGCGCACGATGGCGCCGAAAGATGTGATCTTCTACAGCTCCGGCCGCGCGTCGCTGGAAACGTCGTATATGTACCAGCTGCTGGCGCGCATGTACGGCTGCAATAACCTGCCCGACAGTTCCAACATGTGCCACGAAAGTACGTCGGTCGCCTTGCCCAAGACCATCGGTGTGCCATGCGGCACGGTGGTGCTGGACGACTTCGAGAAGACCGACTGCATCTTTTTCTTCGGCCAGAATGTGGGCGTCAACAGCCCGCGCATGCTGCACCAGCTGCAGGAAGCGCGCAAGCGCGGCGTGCCCATCATCACCTTCAATCCCTTGCGCGAGCGGGGGCTGGTCAGCTTCACCAATCCCCAGTCGCCGGTAGAAATGCTGACCGGCGCGGAAACGGCCATCAGCACCCAGTATCACCAGGTCAAGCCGGGTGGCGACACGGCCGCCATCATGGGATTGTGCAAGGCCGTGCTGGCCGCCGATGAGGCCGTGCGCGGCAGCGGCCAGCGCGTGCTCGACAGTGAGTTCCTGGCCGAGCACACGGCAGGCTTCGACACCTTCGCCGCCGCCGTGCATGCCTGCAGCTGGGCCGAGATCGAGCGCGAGTCGGGCCTGGCGCGCGCCGATCTGGAAGCGGCCGCCAAGGTGTATGCGCAGGCCAAGGCCGTCATCGGCGTGTACGGCATGGGCCTGACCCAGCACCGCAACGGCGTGCAGAACGTCGAGATGGTGAGCAACCTGCTGCTCCTGCGCGGCAATATCGGCAAGCCGGGCGCCGGCATCTGCCCCGTGCGCGGCCATTCCAACGTGCAAGGCCAGCGCACGGTGGGCATCACCGAAAAGCCGGAGCTGGCGCCGCTGGACAAGCTCGCTGCGCAATACGGCTTTGCCCCGCCGCGCGACAAAGGAATGAACACCGTCGAGACCTGCGAAGCGATCCTGGCCGGGACCGCCAGCGCCTTCATTGGACTGGGCGGCAATTTCCTGCGCGCCGTACCGGAGACCGGCCTGATGGAAGCCGCCTGGCGCCAGCTGCCGCTGACGGTGCAGATCGCCACCAAGCTCAATCGCAGCCACTTAATTCACGGCAAAGTTGCCTACCTGCTGCCGTGCCTGGGCCGCACCGAGATCGACCGCCAGGGCGGCGTCGAGCAGGCCGTGTCGGTGGAGGACAGCACGGGCTGCATGCACGGCTCGCGCGGCCGGGCCGAACCGGCCGCCGCGACGCTGCGCTCGGAGCCGGCCATCATTGCGGGTATCGCCAAGGCGCTGCTGCCGGCGCTGCCGACGCTGGACTGGGATGCCTGGGTGGCGAACTATGCGCGCGTGCGCGACGCCATCGAGGAAACCTATCCGGCGATCTTCGGCGACTTCAATGAGCGCATGTGGACGCCCGGCGGGTTCCGCAAACCGGTGCCCGCGGCGCAGCGCAAGTGGGATACGCCCAATGGCAAGGCCAACTTCATCGTGCCCGAATCGCTGGACGAAAACCCCGACATGACGGCGGAGGGCGAAGCCATTCTGCGGCTGTTCACGGTGCGTTCGGACGGCCAGTTCAACACCACCATCTACAGCAACGACGACCGATTCCGCGGCGTGTATGACACCCGCATGGTGCTGTTCATGAACCGCATCGACATGGACCGGCTCGGCTTTGCCGAAGGCGATATGGTCACGGCGCGCACGCCCTCGACCGACGGCGTGGCGCGCAGCGTGGGCGGCTTGCGCATTACCGAGTATTCGGTGCCGGCCGGGTGCATCGCCGGCTATTTCCCGGAATGCAATCCGCTGATTCCGCTGTGGCATCACGCCAAGGAAAGCATGGTGCCGGCGGCCAAGGCGATCGATGTGTGCCTGAAGAGGGACACGACTGCGGCGGCGGCAACATGAACGCCTGCGCACTGGTTGCCGTGCCGGATGACTGGGCCGACGGGGGCGAGTTGCCGGAGGCGGCCACATCCATGCCCGTGTTCGACAGCCGCAGCGGCGCCAGCACTTCGCAATGGGTGCTGGAGGAAACACCGGTGGCGCTGGTCTACAACGGCATCACCCATGCCGTCATGCTGGCCACGCCCCAGGATCTGGAAGATTTCGCGCTGGGCTTTAGCCTCGGCGAATCGGTGATCCGGCAGGCGCGCGACCTGTTCGATGTGGACGTCGTCAGCCGGCCCGGTGGCATTGAACTGTCCATGCGCATCGACGGCGGCGCTTTGCTGCGGCTCAAGCAAACGCGGCGCATGCGCACGGGGCGTACCGGCTGTGGGCTGTGCGGCGTGGAAAGTCTGGCGCAGTTCGATGGTGTGGCCCCGGTGATCAGCCACCGCGCCAGCGTGAGCGACGCCGCCCTGCACCGGGCGATGCAGGCGCTGCCGCAGCATCAACAGCTGCATCAGCTGACCGGCGCGGCGCATGCGGCCGGCTGGGCGGATCTGGAGGGCAATTTGCTGATGGTGCGTGAAGATATCGGCAGGCACAATGCGCTCGACAAGCTGATCGGCGCCGTGTCGAGTGCGGGTTTGTCGACGGCGCAAGGTTTCGCCGTGCTGACCAGCCGCGCCAGTTATGAAATGGTGCAGAAGGCCGCGCGCGCGAATATCGGCGTGCTGGCTGCGGTGTCGGCGCCCAGCGCGCTGGCGGTGCGTCTGGCGGGCGAGGCTGGCATGAAGCTGGTCGGGTTTGTGCGCGATGGCAGGCACACGATTTACTGACACGGTGAAATGTAGCTCCGTGCCATCCCGGCATCATTCCAGACGGATGGCCGTATCGAAAATCCAGGTACGGCGGATTTCGATCACGTCGTACTGACGCGCCACCGTGGGCGGGAAGCGCGCATATGGGGCCTGACTGGCAATTACCTTGCGGATCGCCTCGTCGATGGCGGGTACGCCGCTGGTTACTTCGAACGTGACCTTTTCCACCGAGCCGTCGGCGCGGATCGCCACTGTCACCACCGGCCGGGTATGCTGCTGCTTGACCACGTCGCGCACCATGTCGAGCGTCATGTTCATTTCGATCTTGCGGCTCATGGCTTCGGCGTAGAGCACCAGATCGGCATTCGGATCGGCGCGCCCGAACAGCCACCCGCGGCGCAGGCTGCTGGCGCCGGGCAGCAGCGAGCGTGACGGCGTGGATGCTGCCGCGTCGCGTTGCGCGGCTTCCGCGTTGAGTTCCCTGCCGATGGCGCGCAGGCGTTCTTCGCGTTGGGCTTCTTCGTCGGCCTTCTCTTTCTGCGCCAGCTCCTGCCTGGCGCGCTCCTGGCGTGCGGCTTCCTGTTTGGCGGATGCTTGCCGTGCTGCTTCTTGCTTTGCCGCTTCCTGGCGCGCAGCCTCCTGTGCTGCTACTGCTTGCCGCGCCGCCTCTTGTTTAGCCGCAGCTTGTCGGAGCGTCTCTTGCTTCGCGGCTTCTTGACGTGCGGCTTCTTGTTTGACGGCTTCTTGTCGCGCCGTTTCTTGCCTGGCGACTTCTTGGCGAGCAGCGTCTTGCTTTGCAGCGGCTTGCCGGGCGGCCTCTTGCTTGGCGGCTTCTTGGGCGACCGCCTCCTGCTTGATCGCTTGTTGCCGCTCAGCTTCACGCTTCACTTGTTGCGCCACTGCCTCACGCTGCGCTTCTGCAGCAAGTTCCGCGCGCAGCCGTTCTGCGCTCTGCTTGTCGCGCTCGATGTTGGCCTGCTCAAGTGCTCGTTCCCTCGTGTCGCGTTCGAGCTTTTCTTGTTCAATCTTCTTTTGAATCACATCGGCAGGTGCGGCAGCTGTCGGGGAAGGAGAGCTGGGCGCTTCGGCAAGCGATGGTGCGCGCACCGCGGGCGCGGTCGGCGCAATTGGCAGGGTCACATCGGGACGCCTGGTTGCCGCGATGGCTGGTGGAGTAGGCGCTGGTGCAACAATCGCTGGCGCTGGCGCTGGTGGTGGAGGCGGCGTTGGCGTGGGAGCCGACGGCGCCACAAGCTGGGGCGCTGCCTCGTTGCGGACAATGGCGGGTGACGCGGATGGCGCAGCTTCAGGCGTGATGATCGGCGCCGGCTCAACGGGCGGAGGCGACGGCGATGGCGCAGGAAGGGGGGATGGCATCGGAGCGAGCAGGATGCGTAAATCATTCGCCCCCAGCCGGCGCTCCTTCCACGGAAAGTTCAGACCCGGCAGACCAAACGACTGTCCACCCACGGCAATGCTCAACAGCAGCGCGTGCGCCAGCAGGGAGACCACTATTGCAGTGCTCAATCGACTGGGGCCGCGCTGAATGAAGAGAGCAGTGGTCAATCCGGTGCCCTTTAGGCAGGGTGCTTCAATGACGGCGGGTAGGCCTCAATGAAAACAAGAGGCCCACGGGAATCCACGGGCCTCTTGATTCGAGGATTTGCCAGGTGATGAAAGCCGAAAAGTCACTGTCCGGCCTTGGATACCGCCGTTATACGTCGATATTCCCAGCCCGCAGCGCATTCGACTCAATGAAATTACGACGCGGTTCCACATCGTCGCCCATCAAGGTGGTGAAAATCTGATCCGCTGCAATCGCGTCTTCGATCTGCACCTTCAGCAAACGGCGCACGGTCGGATCCATCGTGGTTTCCCACAGCTGCTCCGGATTCATCTCGCCCAGCCCTTTATAGCGCTGCTTCGACACGGTGCGTTCAGCTTCGTCGCGCAGCCACTGCATGGCGTGGTGGAAGTCGTCCACGGCCGATTCCTTGACGCGGTCGCCTTCGCCGCGGCGAATGAACGCGCCTTCGCCGATCAAGCCCTGGAAAGTAGCCGCGGCATTCGACAGGGTCGCGTAATCGGCGCTGTCGGCGAAATCCGCGTCGATCGAACTGACTTTGACGTTACCGTGGTGCATACGCTCGATGCGCAGCGAGTGCTTTTCGCTCAATTCATCGGAACGCACGCTGACCGTGACGGCGCGCTCGTTGATCATTTCCATCATCGACTTCGCCGTCAGCTCGGCGTTTTCGATGGTGTCGAGTTTGAGTATCACGCCCGTCATGATCGCCGTCAGCGCGGCGCGGTCGATCACGCGCGTCAGACGCATCATGATGGCATTGGACAGGTTGAACTGGCGTACCAGCTCGGCCAGCGGCTCGCCGGTGATCGCATCGGCGCCGTCGCGCGGAATTAGCGCGGCGCTGTTCAAGGCCACGGTCATCATGTAGCTGGCTTCT